>NZ_VOSM01000001.1:0-300000 GCF_007997015.1 Lujinxingia vulgaris | reverse complement strand
CAATGTCGGCCAGGTGCCAGCGCACGGTGGCGGCGTGTTCGTCGTGATCGGCAAAAGGTTCAAGCGCGGTGCGGGCCTCCGCGTAATCCCAGGCCTCATAGAGGGCCAGACCGCGGCGCACTTTAGCAGCGTCATCAAGCTCGTTGACGCTCACACTTAAGCCCGGGCGGCGCGTGGCATCTTCGGCCGGATAGCGCGTCAGGAGCGCGCGCGCGTAAGAGCTTGCCGCCTCACCCTGGCCTGCGGCCAGGGCCAAATCATGGCGCAGCCGGGCGCGGCGCGCGGCCAGATGCCGCGAATCCGCGCGTCGCCCTTCGGGCTCCGCTCTTCCTAAGTCGTCGAGCTGCGCTCGAGCCTGGTCCTCACGGCCCAGGAGCACCAACAGCTCGGCCCGGTCCATGCCCGCCGCAAAACGATCGGTGCCGTCCTGCGAGTTATCAAAGAGCCAGGCCAGCGCTTCGACCGCCACATCGAGTCGGCCCGCAGCGATGGCGGCGTCTGCCACCAGGTGCTGGCGAAGCTCCTCCACCGGCCCAAAACTCGGGGCGTCTTCAAGCTCCTCAAGCACCCGGGCGGGCTCGGTCTCGATCTCGGCGCGCCAGCGTTGGTAGTCCGCCACAAGCTCGGCCGGCGGCTCGTCTTGCGCCATCACCGGCGCGGCAAAAACCACGCCGCAAACAACGAGGGCCAGCCCGATCAACCTGGCAAAACGCCCGGGCTGCGAGCGTTGTGCGACGCGCGATTTTTGCAGATTCGCTGTGATGTGCTCATTCAAAGCCAACATCCTTATGCTTCGATTCTCCCCGACCCACGCTCTGCCCCTTAAAACAAAGCGCAGTGAATAACGTCACCGAGCGCCGGGCGTCCACACCCCTGCGGCCAGACGCAGTGAGGCCGCGCACCCCTGCTGCGCGGCCTCTTTAACACGCTCTACGCGCGATTATTTGGGCTTACCCGACCCGGAGTTTTTGGAGTTTTTGGAACTCTTAGACTTCGCAAACTTCGACGAGCTCCCCGAGCCCTTGCCACCCGACTTCGACCTGCCGGATTTCGAAGACTTTGAGGACTTCTGTGAGCGTCCCGAAGAGGCGCGGCGGGCTTTGCCCTGGCCCTTCGCTCCGGCTTTGGAGCCCTTGCGAGCACCGCCTTTGGAGGCGCGTTTATGCTCCTTCATCCGCTCCTCCGGGGCGCTGACCTCGGCGTCGCGGCGAGAGCGCCGGCGGTTCTCCTCGACGGTGGTGGGTGGAACCACCGAGTGGGTGGTCTTCCAGGGAAGATCGTCGGCGTCGTGCTCGCTCGTGCCGAGCACCTCCTCCAGGTCGAGCTCTTCTTTGCGGTCGTCCGAAAGATATTCGTCGAGGAAGGCGCGCCGAAAACTCTCAAAGCGCCCCTCTTCGATGGCCTGACGCATCGCCCGCATCAGATCCTGGTAAAAGGTGATGTTGTGCAGGGTGGCCAGCACCGAGCCCAGGATCTCTTTGGAGTTGATCAGGTGGTTGACGTAGGCGCGGCTGAAGTTGCGGCAGGCGTAGCAGTTGCAGTTGGTATCCAGCGGGAACTTATCGGCCTTGTAGCGCCCCTTGGTCACCCGGTAGCGCCCGTGACGCGTAAAGATGATGCCCGAGCGCGCCAGGCGGCTGGGAAGCACGCAGTCAAACATATCGACGCCGCGGGCCACCGCCTCCACCAGATCTTCGGGGTAGCCCACGCCCATCAGGTAGCGCGGTTTTTCGGCCGGCATAAAGGGCTCTGTCTGATCGATGGTGTCCATCATCAGCTGGTGGCCCTCCCCCACCGAGAGCCCGCCGATGGCGTAGCCGGGCAGGTCCTGCGAGCAGATAAGCTCCACCGAAAGACGGCGCAGGTTGGGGAAGGTCGAGCCCTGCACAATCCCGAAGAGCGCCTGGTCGGTGCGGGTGTGCGCCTTGCGGCAGCGCTCCAGCCAGCGCGAGGTGCGGTACACCGCCTCCTCGGCCAGCTGGTAGGGAGCGGGGTGAGCGACCACATGGTCAAAAGCCATGATGATGTCGGCTCCGAGCGCCTCCTGAATCTGCATGCTGCGTTCGGGCGTCAGCTGAATGGCTTTGCCGCCTTTTTTGAACGCAAAGGTTACGCCCTCTTCCTCGATCTCGAGCTTGGGCAGCGAGAAGACCTGGAAGCCGCCGGAGTCGGTGAGAATGGGCGCATCCCAGCCCATCATGCCGTGAAGACCGCCGAGCTTCTTGACGATCTTTCCACCCGGCGCGATGTTGAGGTGGTAGGTATTTCCCAGACAAATCTCGGCGCCGGTCTCCCGAAGATCGCGGGGCGTCATGCCCTTGACCGTGCCGCGCGTGCCCACGGGCATAAACGCCGGCGTCTCGAAGCTTCCGTGGGTCACGGTCACTCGCCCCCGGCGCGCGCGCCCGTCGGTGCATTTAAGTTCAAAACTGAGCGCCTGCGAGGGCGCGCCTTCCTGCGTGGTATCGGTCATAAGATCTTTATCGTGGGTAAGTCGGTCGGTGAGTCCATCCGGGTGCTCATCGCGCGAATCAAGGTGCGCTGCCCGGGGCGCGGCCAAAATGCCTCAGCGCGGCGGTGAAACGCAACCGCCGCGCCAACTTCCTCGTTGTGTCGTCAAGGTGAAAGCTATGTTGATCGCGGTCGGGCTTGTGCTTGTGGGGTTTGTGGTGCTGATGCTCGGCGCCGAGGTGCTCGTGCGCGGAGCCTCGGGCTTGGCGCTGGCGATGGGGATCACTCCCCTGGTGGTGGGGCTGACCGTGGTGGCGCTGGGCACCAGCGCCCCGGAGATCGCGGTGAGTGTGGGCGCAGCGCTCGGCGGCACAGGCGATCTGGCGCTCGGCAACGTCATCGGATCCAACATCTTCAACGTACTCTTTATCCTGGGGCTCTCGGCGATCATCACGCCCCTGGTGGTGCACAACGCGATTGTGCGCCGCGACGTGCCGGTGATGATCGCCGCCTCGGCGCTGGTGTGGTGGATGGCCCGCGACGGCGTCCTTGTGCGCATGGAGGCCGTCGCGCTCTGCGGCGGGCTTGTCGCCTACATCGTCGCACTGCTCCTGGAAGCCCGCGCCAATCCTGAACCTCTCGATGCCGCGCTCGTCGAGGCGGCCGCCGAACACGCGGCATCCGAAGGATCCACGTCGCCCGAAGATCCGGTTGGTGGCGCCACCTGGAAAGCGCGTCTTTTACAGGTAGCGATGATCCCGGCCGGCGTGGGATTGCTTGTTCTGGGAGCGGGTTGGCTTGTCGACGGAGCAAAAACCATCGCGCTGGGATTGGGAGTGAGTGAGCTTGTGGTCGGGCTGACTTTGGTGGCCGCCGGCACCTCATTGCCAGAAGTCGCCACCTCGGTGCTCGCCGGGCTGCGCGGCCAGCGCGACCTGGCCGTGGGCAACGTCATCGGCTCCAACATCTTTAACCTGCTCGCGGTGCTGGGTGCGGCCGGGGTGGTAAGCCCGCAGGGCTTAAGTGTGGCGGCGGCCTCCCTGGCCTTCGACCTGCCCTTGATGGTGGCCGTGGCGGTGGCCTGCCTGCCGATCGTCTTCACCTCGAAGCGCGTCGATCGCTGGGAGGGGGTGGTGTTTATGGCCTTCTACCTGGCCTTTGTGCTCTATGTGGTCTTCACAGCCACCGAGCAGTCTTATGCCGCCGACTTCAAAGTTGCCGCCTTTGGCTTTATCGGGCCGCTGGTGCTGCTGACGCTCGGCGTGCTGGGGCTGCGCGAGTGGCGCTTTATGAAACGACGCGCGGAAGCCGAGCAGGCCAGCGCTTCCGCAGACTGATCATTGAGCGGCCGGCCCAGGACATAAAAAAGCCGACCGGGAAAACCCGGTCGGCTTTTTTGTTGGAAGAGCATCGGACACCCTTCAGGCATCCGACACGCTGCCACCTTACTCGGCGGCTTCTTCCACAGCTTCCTCAGCGCCTTCGGCGGCCTCTTCGGCACCTTCGGCGACTTCTTCAGCAGCTTCTTCGGTCTCAGCCGCAGCTTCTTCGGTCGCCTCTTCGGCGGCCTCAGCGGTCTCTTCGACGGCTTCGGCAGCTTCTTCGGCCGGAGCGGCTTCTTCGGCCGGAGCGGGCTCTTCACAGGCGGTGAAAGCGAACATTGCGATGAACATCAGGGCAACAAGACGGAACATGTGCGACCTCTTCTTTCTTTTCTTTTTACGACTCTGCGATCTCGTCTTCACAGCACCTGCTGTAAAAACGCCTACTTCTCGGGAATAAGCTGAATGACGCAAGCTGTCAAGAAAACCTCCCGACGGGTGGCGGCACCTCTCTGGTCCTGCGCGCCCCCCCCCGGACGACGATTAGTTGGGAGGTGGCATCATCGGCCCGGCCTCTCCGTCACGGGGCTACAATGAGCATCGCCAAGATCGCGCGCGGCGTGCATACTGTCGGCTCAGGTCCCCCACCTGCGAAGCGACCTCTTTTTTCAGGGAACCCGCCGTGATCATCGGCAACTACAGAATCGGCCGCGTCCTGGCACGCGGAGGCATGGCGACGGTCTACCGCGGGGTCTACCGGCCCACGGGCATGCCGGTAGCCATCAAGGTGCTCAGCGAAGAGAGCGCCCGCGACGAGGTGCTCGTCTACCGCATGCACCAGGAAGCGCGCATTCAGAACATGCTCGGGCGCCAGCATCCGGGCATTGTGACCTGTTATGAGCCGCTGGTGGTCAAGGGCCGCCCGGCCATGGTGCTGGAGTTTGTGCCCGGCCGCGCCATCGCCGACATCCTCGATGAGGAGGTCGAGGTGGTCGATCCGCTGGTGGCCATCGACATCGCCATTCAGGCCCTCGATGCTCTGGCCTACGCCCACCATCACGGGGTGGTGCATCGCGACATCAAGAGCGAAAACATCATGGTCACCCCCGAGGGTCGCGTAAAAATCGCCGACTTCGGGGTGGCACGTGCCGAAGTGGGCAGCAAAAACGCCCGCGTGACCGAGTCGCGCGACCTGGTGGGCACCATGGTCTATATGGCGCCGGAGCAGCTCACCAGCCCGCGCACCGTCGACCACCGCGCCGACCTCTACAGCCTGGGCGTCACCCTCTACGAGATGATCACTGGCGAGGTGCCCTTTGATGGCGATGAGGGCTACCCGCTGATGAAGCGCATTGAGCAGGAGCAGCCCGCCGATCCGCGCACCCTGCGCGACGATCTTCCCGACTGCCTGGTTGAGGTGGTGATGCGCTCGCTCTTTAAAGAGCCCGACGAGCGCTATTACTCGGCCGGCGAGATGGAGGCCGCGCTGAGCCGCTGCCGGGTGGCGATCTTGCGCGATCGCGCCGAAGACGCCGGTCCCGCCGCAGCGAGCCGCTCCCGCGGCGGCGATCCGCGCTGCTTTGAACCCACGGAGCCCTCGCCGCTGCCGGAGCCGCGCGCCTTTGGCTATCTTGAAGATCTCTCCGGGAGACTTGTTCCCGGGCGCATTCTTCTGCGCCGCGCCGGGCTGAAGATTGGCCGGCACCCGGGGCGCTGCGACGTGGTGATCCCCGACGACGCGGTAGCTCCGGAGCATGTGATGATCCTGCCGCTGGAGATTGGCGAGGTGCTGCTCATCGATCTTCTCAGCCCGACGGGCACCCGTGTTGACGATCGGGAGATCGCGCGCCACGTGCTGCGCAACGATGAGGTGTTCACGCTGGCCGAGCGTTGGCCTTTTCGCTTCCGGGTTAACACACGCAGCTGAGCGTGGTTTTTCTACGCACGTTGCAGGTTGTAGCGCGGGGAGGATGCGTGGTTGTCGCCCCCGGCTGCGGCCACTATACTCAAGGGGCTTGCGCTTGATGTGAGGCGCCTGTTGAGCTTCACGTGGATCGGCTTTGGGCCGAGAGTTTGAGGAGAGAGACCGTGGCGAATCAAAAGTGGGCCAGCGACGACGACGCCGGCGATCTGCTCGCAGGGATTTTAGATGAGACGGCCACCGAGGCCGAGCTCGAGCAGCAACGCATCGCCGCCGAGATGGCCGCGCGCGAAGAGGAAGAGCGCCGCCGCAAAGAAGAAGAAGATGCGCGCCGGCGCGCCGAGGCCGAGGCCCGACTCTCCGCCGAGAAGAGCCGCCTGGAAGAAGTTGAGAAGCGCCGCACCCAGAAGATCGAGGCGCTGCGCATCGAAGAGCTCAAAGAGAGCGGGCAGTGGGAGCCGCCCGAAGAGCTCAAGAAAGAAGCCCCTCCTGAGGCCGCCGCGCAGCCGCCGGTGGCCCAGGCCGCCGCTGTGGCGCAGCCTGCTCAGGTGCAGGCCACGCAGCCCGAGGGGGCCGCTCCGGCCAAGTCCAACAGCACTCAGCTCATGGTGCTCGCGGCGCTGGTCGTCGCGGTGATTGGCGCGGGTGTGGTGGCCTTTTTGCTGATGCCGGCCGGCTACCAGGTCGATAACACCACCTACCCCAAGGCCGTCTACAGCCCCTCGGAGACCCAGGTCAGCGTGGTGGAGCTGGGCTTTAACCCCATCCCCGAAGCCGAGCCGGAGCCGGAGCCCGAACCCGCCGCGCGCCGCAGCTCCTCGCGACGCAGCTCCGCATCGAGCTCGTCCTCCAGTCGCTCGCGTCCGGCCCGCTCCACCACCAAGAAGACCGAGAAGAAGAAAAAGCTCGACATCGATCTGGACTTCGATCCCTTCGGCGGTGGTTTCTAAGCAGGCAAGTTGATGGCGACACACCCCGCCAACGAGGCACCGCTCTCAGCGCCCGTCGAGCTGCAAAACCGGCATCGGCGGGCGCTGACGCGTTTGTACGACACGCGTGTGGAGGCCAACCTCTTTCAGCTCTGCTGGCTGGAGAGTCACGGGGTTGAGGCGCATGCCCGCGGCCAGTTCACCTTCTGGGGACTCTTCGACGCCGAGCGAGAGTTACAGGCCGCCGCCCTCGATCTGGCCGGGCGGCTGGTGATGGTGGAAGCTCACGATCCCTCGCGATGCAGTGAGTTCGGCGCGTTCTTTCTGCGCCGGGGCACCTACTTTCAGCACATCGTCTCTCGCCGCGCCTGCGCGGAAGCGTTCTGGAGGACGTACAGCGCGGAGTCGAGCGTTCAGGCGCGTCTGATTCAGCACCAGCAGCTCTATGTGCTCACACCGGCCGAGCTGGCCGGTGGCGGCGAGCCCTCCGGCCTGCGTCGCGCTCGCCAGGATGAGCTTGAGGCGATCTTTCTGGCAAGCGCGCGCATGCACCGCGAGGAGACGCTCGAAGATCCCCTGGAGCGCGACCCGGAGGGCTTTCGCAGGCATGTGCGCTACCGCATTGAGAACGGTCGCACCTTCAGCTGGTTTGACGATCGTCGCCTGCTTTTTAAGGCCGACATCTCCACCCGGGGCTCACTCGGCGCGCAGATCTCGGGGGTGTACACCGACCCCTTGCACCGCAATCAGGGCATCGCCACCCGGGCGATGCGCGACCTCTGCGCCCTGCTCTTCGCCCAGGGACTTCCGCGTATCACCCTCTACGTCAACGAGAGCAATGAGGCGGCCTGCCGGGTTTACCGGCGCGTGGGGTTTCGGTATTGCGAGCCCTACCAGACGGTATTTATTGCCGATTGAAGCGCGCTGGCAGGCCCGCTAGGGTGTGCCGCGACGCGTTTGCTTCTCTCAGGATACACCCTCTATGACGATCGAACCCCTCGACATCTCCACCGAACTTGAGCTGGCTCAACCGGCCTCGGAGCGATGGCGCGCGCGTGGCGCGCGGCTGCTCACCTTTGGGGTCGTGGGCTTGAGCGGGGTCGGCGTCAACCTGTTGGTCTTCAAGCTCTTTTTTCACCTGCTGGTTCCGGCCACGCTCAGCGAGGATCTGCGCTTTGTGCTGGCGAACCTGGCCGGCGTGATCGTGAGCATCTTCACGAACTTTGTGCTCAACGACCGCTTCACCTGGGGTGATCGCGTCAAAGGCGACCGCCGCGACTGGTACCGCCGCCTGACCCGCTATTACGTGGCGGCCTCCGGGGCGGGCGCGGTGCAGATGATCACGGCCTGGGCCAGCCTGCCTTTGTGGGTGATGCTGGGCTGGCAGATCGCCGGCTACAAGCTCGCGCCCACCCTGGGTGTGCTCACCGGCATCGGGTGCGGGATGGCCCTGAACTTCTTAGCCAGTCACTTCTGGGCGTTTCGCGACGCAGACACGCCGAGCTAAAGCCATGACGCAGTACCCGAAGTCCTTGCAACAAATCGGGGTGATGATTCTCATGACGTTGGCGCTCGGTATTGGCGCATGCGCATCGTCAGGAGAGCCGAGCTCCACCCGCGACACCGCACGCTCTGGCGAGACGCTCATCGGGCGCCCTCCTCCTGCCGAGGGCGATCCTTTCCTTCGTGCCGCGCTGCCCCCCGACGCCGAGCCGGCAGAGGCCCGCGGGCGCATCGAGCGCGCCGATCCGCGCACGCCGGCCTGCTTCTCCTGCGTCAAACTCTGCGAGCCCGGCGACCTCACCCCGGAGTGCAGCGAGTCGCCCGAAGATCTGATCTGCGGCTGGGGAGCGCACCCCGATGATATCGCCGCGCGCGAGCGCGCCCGCGCGCACTGTGAGGCCACCCTCGATCTGGCGCGGCGCGATAAGGGCTACCCCATTGAGGGTCAGTGCCCCCCGGCAACCTGCTGGTGATCGGGCGTCTTTTGCCCCCTGGCGAGCACTGGCACGATCCGATGTAAGGCTGCCCATCCGGCGCGTTGTGAATAAGTTGCCGAGGCCCGCGTCCAACCCGACAGCCGATGTGTGGGCTAACCGGAACCTCTCGACAGCGAGCCGTCCCATGAAGCACTCCCCGTTGCGACTCTCCATCTTCGTGATCACGCTGATCGCCGCCTGGTCTTTTGCCGGCGGCCCGACGCTGCCGGAGGCCAGCGCGCAGTCCAACGCCCGCAGCGCGCCGGCGCCCGAGCGACGGACCACGCGCACCACCACCACGACCCGCTCCGAGCGTCGGGTGCGCAACGTGCGCCCCAACCCCGACGCGCGCCGCGGGCGCAACGACCGCCGCGGACGCGACGAGCGGCGAGGCGATCGCTACCGCGGCGACCGCCACCACGACCATCGCGGCTGGGGTCACGGTCATCGCCATGACTACCGCCCGCCCCACCACGCGCGGCATCGCAACCGCCACTACCGCACGCGCTATGAGACCTACCGTGGCCCGCGCCGCTCGCGCATTCACCGCCGCTACCACCACTACCCGCGTCCGGTGGTCGAGCATCACCACCACACCGAGGTGGTGATCGTGGAGGTCGACCGCTTCTCCAACACCGAGCTCAGCTGCCCGGCGCGCACCCACCGTGTGGCCACCCGCGACGAGCAGTACTGCGCCACCACGCGTGGCACGCGCCACGGCCCCTACATGCGCGTGCACCCCAACGGCCAGATCGCCGAGGAAGGTGAGTACCTCAACGGCACCCGCGTGGGTCTGTGGACCCAGTGGCATACCAATGGTGAGCCGGCCAGCGAGGGCGAGTACTACGAGGGCTCGCGTGTGGGTGCCTGGATCCGCTGGACCCGCAACGGCCTGGAAGCCAGCGTCGTAAATTACTGATTTTATTGGACATTCAAAACAAAAGGCCGGGCAGCAATGCTCGGCCTTTTGCGCTCTGTCGAGGATGGTCGCGTCTTATCCCGGATCGGCGTTCAGGCGCTTGAGCGTCTGGCGGTACTCGTCTTCCAGGCGATCGACGAGCTCGGCGACGGTGGGCACATCGGCGATGGCGCTGACGCCGTGGCCGGCCGACCAGACCGTCTTCCAGGCTTTGGCCTCATCGTTGACGGTGAGTTTTTTGCCAAAATCCACCGCGGCCGGGTCCCGCAACTTCTCGAGATCATAACCATTTGCCGCAAGGCTCTGCTGCATAAAACTCGCCGGCACCCCGCTGACCGCCGGGGTGTGCACAATGTCTTCGGCGCGGGCCTCGCAGATCATCTGCTTGTATTCGGGCTGGGCGTTGCTCTCTTTGGTGGCGATGAAGCGGGTGCCCATGTACGCCAGATCGGCGCCCATGGCGCGAGCGGCGACCACATCGCTGCCGCTGGAGATGGCGCCGGCCAGCAGGATCGTACCTTTAAAGAAGGTGCGGATCTCGGCCATCAGCGCAAAAGGGTTGAGAGTGCCGGCGTGGCCGCCGGCACCGCCGGCGACCAGGATCACCCCGTCGACGCCCGCCTCGGCGGCCTTCTCGGCGTGGCGACGGTTGGTGATGTCGTGGAAGACCACCCCGCCGTAGCTGTGCACCGCGTCGACGACCTCGCTGACCGCGCCGAGCGAGGTGATGACCAGCGGCACCTTATGCTTGACCACGACCTCCAGGTCGGCCTGCAGGCGCGGGTTGGAGCGGTGCACGATCAGGTTCACGCCAAAATGGCCGCAGGGGGCGTCGGGGTTGGCCTCGCGAAACGCGTTGAGCTCGTCGGTGATCTTCACCACCCACTCCTCAAAGCCCTCGGTGGTGCGCTGGTTGAGCGCGGGAAAGGTGCCGGTGATGCCGGCTTTGCAGGTGGCGATGGTGAGCTCATCACCGGAGACCAGAAACATGGGCGCGGCGACCACCGGCAGACGGTTATTTTTAAAGATCGCGGGGAGGGCCATAGGTACAACTCCGAGGCGGTTGGCGAGACGTAAAATGATAAGGGTAGAACGCAACGAGGGCGGCTTAAAAAGCCGCCCTCACGTGTGTTTCATTCCGGCTGTCAGACCAGGAGCAACATCGGGTTCTCCAGGTTGCGCCGAAGCTCGTTAAGGAACTCAGCGCCGGTGGCCCCGTCGACCACTCGGTGGTCACAGGCCAGGGTGAGCTTCATGCGCGTGCCCACGGCGAGCTCCCCGTCGACGACGACCGGGACCTGCTTGACCGCGCCACAGGCCAGGATCGCGGCGTCCGGCGGGTTGATGACCGCCATAAACTCGTCGATGTCGTACATGCCCAGGTTGCTGATCGAGAAGGTGTGCGCGCTGTACTCCTCGGGCTTAAGCTTCTTGTCGCGGGCGCGACCGGCGAGCTCACGCACCTCGCGGGCAATCGCACCGAGGGCCTTCTGGTCGGCGTTGCGCACCGTGGGGGTGATCAGGCCGTCTTCGATGGCGACAGCCACCCCGATGTTGACCTCATCGAAGGCGTAGAGCGAGTCGCCGGCAAAGCCGGTGTTCATCGCCGGGTACTTCGCCAGCGCGGCTGCGGCAGCTTTGACGATCAGATCGTTGACCGAGACCTTGTAGCCGGCCTCTGCCGCTGCGAGCTGGGCGTTGATGTCTTTGCGCACCTTCATGGCCGCGGCCATGTCGATGCCCATCGTCAGGTAGAAGTGCGGGGTGCTCTGCCAGACTTCGACCAGGCGTTTGGCGATGGTCTTGCGCATCTGGCTCAGCGGCTGCTGCTCACCCGGAACTTCGCTGATGCCGGCGGCGGCGTGAAGCTCCGCCGAGGGCGCCGCAGCGGCAGCGCGGGTGGCTTTGGCCGGGGCGGCCTTGGCCGACTCGATGTCGCGTTTGATGATGCGCCCGCCCGGGCCGCTGCCTTCAATACTGGCAAGGTCGAGGCCCTTATCTTCGGCCATCTTGCGGGCCAGGGGGCTGGCCTTGATGCGGCGGCCATCGTCGTTTCCGGCCTCTTCCGCAGCGGCCGGAGCGCTTTCCCGGGTGTCTTCCGGCGCGGCTTCGGCTTCTTCCGGCTCGGCCTGCTCGGGCTTCGCTTTGGCCGCGGGCTTAGCGCCACCACCGAGCTCCGAGAGCAACCCAGAGATGTCTTCGCCCTCCTCACCGATAATCACCAGCGGGTCGCCCACGCGCACCGTCTGCCCCGGCTCGGCCAGAAGTTTGAGCACGGTGCCCGAATAAAACGACTCCATCTCCATGGTCGCCTTATCGGTCTCCACCTCCGCCAGGATATCGCCTTCAGCGACGCTATCGCCCTCGGCCTTGGTCCACTCGGCCAGGGTGCCCTCTTCCATCGTGGGGCTGAGCGCCAACATCTCCATCACTTCTGCCATCGGTGCCTCGATATGCTTTAGCTAACCATTGATCGTTGTCAGGTCGCCCTCGCCACGCCAGCCCGATCGGACTGGCGTGGCAAAAACCTCAGCGGTAACAGGCCTTCTTGACAGCCTCGGCGATCTTCTCGGCCGAGGGCAAGGAGAGCGGCTCCAGGTTGTAGGCGTAGGGCATGGGGATGTCGCGCTGGTGCACGCGCCCGACCGGCGCGTCGAGCCAGTCGAAGAGCTCGCGGCCGATCCACTCGGCCACCGAGGCGCCCACCGACGCCATCGGCCAGGCTTCCTCGACCACGATGACGCGGTTGGTCTTTTTGACCGACTCGGCGATGATCTCCTTGTCGAAGGGGCGCACGGTGCGAAGGTCGATGACCTCCACGTCGATGCCCTGCTCCGCGGCGATCTCGGCGGCCTGCAGCGACCAGTGCACCGCGCGGCTCCAGGTCACGATGGTGCAATCGGCACCCTCGCGCTTGATATCGCCCTTGCCCATCTCGATGAGGTACTCCTCTTCGGGCACCTCCCCGTTCATGCCGTACATCACCTCGGACTCGATGAAGATCACCGGGTCCGGATCGCGGATGGCCGTCTTGAGCATCCCTTTGGCGTCGTAGGGCGTCGCGGGCATCATCACCTTGAGCCCGGGGATGTGCGCGTACTGCTGCTCCAGCGACTGGGAGTGCTGGCTGGCCAGCGAGCCGCCGGCGCCGGCTGCGCCGCGCATCACCAGCGGGCAGCTGAGCTGACCGTTGGACATATAACGCAGCTTGGCGGCGTGGTTAACGATCTGGTCGAGCGCCAGAATCGCGAAGTTAAAGGTCATCATCTCAATGACCGGCTTCAACCCGCCCATCGCCGCGCCCACGCCGATGCCGGCAAAACCCAGCTCGACGATGGGGGTGTCGACCACCCGGCGGGGCCCGAACTTATCGAGCAGGCCCTTACTGACTTTGTAGGCGCCGTTGTAGTTGGCGACTTCTTCGCCCATCAAAAAGACCGACTCGTCGCGTTCCATCTCTTCGGCGAGTGCTTCGTTGAGGGCGTCTCTGAATGCAATTTCACGCATGACGTCGTCCTTATTCAATGTCCCAGGGCCACTCAACGTACACGTCTTCGGTCAGCACCGAGGGGTCCGGGAAGTCGGACTCATCGGCAAAGGCCATGGCGTCTTTGCTGATCTGGGTGACCTCGTCGTCGAGCTCGCCGACCTTGTCTTCGGTGAGGATGCCTTCGCTGACCATCCAGTTACTCATGCGAGCGATGGGGTCGCGAAGATCCTGTTCTTCCTCAACCTCCTCCTTGGTGCGGTAGGGGGCCGGGTCGGTCATGGAGTGACCGCGGTAGCGGTAGGTGAGCACGTCGAGCCAGGTGGGGCGGCCCTCTTCCACGGCGCGTTTGCGAGCGCGCTTGATGGCGTCGTAGACCGCAAAGATGTCCTGCCCGTCGACGGTCTCACCGACGATGTTGTAGGGCTCGGACTTTTTGGCCAGCTCGGTCACCGCGGCCACGCGCTCGATGGAGGTGCCCATCGCGTAGCGGTTGTTCTCGACGATGGTGATCAGTGGCAGGTCCCACAGAGACGCCATGTTCAGGGTCTCGTGCACGATGCCCTGGTGGACGGCGCCGTCGCCCAGGAAACACAGGCAGGCGGCGTCTTCGTCGCGGTATTTCTGGGAGAAAGCCACCCCGCCGGCCAGCGCGATCTGGCCGCCGACGATGCCCCAGCCGCCGAGAAAGCCCTTCTCGGCGTCGAAGAGGTGCATCGAGCCGCCCTTGCCGCCGGTGCAGCCGGTGGCCTTGCCGAAGAGCTCGGCCATCACAGCGTTGGGGTCCATGCCGCGGGCCAGGGCGTGACCGTGCTCGCGGTAATGGCTGACGATCTTGTCGGCGTCGGTCAGCGCGGCCATCGAGCCCACACCTACGGCCTCCTGGCCGATGTAGAGGTGGCAGAAGCCCTTGATCTTGCGGCGCTGGTAGGCGCGGCCGGCGTACTCCTCAAAACGGCGCAAGAGGAGCATATCGCGCAGCATCGCCACCAGGCGCTCATCACCGAGCTCCTCGCGGACCTGTGCGGCAAGCTCCAGGTTGAGCGCCTCCACCTGAGGGGCAGCCTGCTGGCTGGCCTCATCATCTTTTGCTTTGGTCTGTGCCATGATTCGTCCAGGTAAAAGTCGACCCGTGCCGACACCCGGGGAGAAGTTGGGCATCGACGTCTTGAGGTTCAATGGCAGTGCGTCAGGCCCGCGCCAGAAGATGGCGGGCCCGGTGTATGGCTGGGGGGCGAGTGCCCGGGAGGATCAATAGTGCCCAGTCTTCGCGGCGTCAAGAAGGGGGCAGCCTCCGATCGCCTGCCCGGGGCGCGCTGTGCTAGGCTGCGCGCGGTCTTTGACGGGTTTTGCCAGGAGCCACCCAGGATGTCTCGCGATCGACGCCGCCGACGGCGACAAAGAGAAGATGATGAAGCCGCCCCCGCCGCCGAGCAGGCCGAGGTTGAGGACGAGGGGGCCTCGGCCGAAATCTATGAGAATGATCTGGAGCGGGCCTGGGCCGACGCGCCGCCGGCGATGCAGGGGATCGATCCGGAGCTGATGCGCGCGCGACGCGGCGAAGGCTCGCAGGCGGAGCCGGCGGAGCCGGCCGCGGCGTTGCACCCGTGGCTGATTGTGTTCGGCGCGCTGATGGGAGGTCCGGTGGTTGCCGGGGTGCTCGCGCTTTTCAGTGATGGCCGCGCGCCGAAGGCGCGCGATCTGGTCGCCATCCTGGCGCTGAGCGCGGCGGGCTGGCTGGGAATGCAGGGGCTCTTTAGCTTTGGGCCGGAGCGCTTTGGGCCGCGCACGGTCGTGCTCGCAAGTCAGGGACTTCTGCTGACCCTCGGCGTGCTCCTGCTCCTCCTTTACCTGGGGCCGATGCAGGGGCGTCGCGCCAGCGACACCCACACGCTGCGGCAGTCGCTCGTGGTGGTGATCGGACTGACGGCGCTCTACTGGCTGGGGCGCGACGCGACCTGGCTGGAGTGGCTGGGGCGCTGACGCGCCCCGCTCTTCTCCTTAGTCGTCCTTGCCGATCGGCACCACAAAGACCGGGCAGCGCGCGCGACGCATGGTGCGCTCAGCACTGTTGCCCAGGAAGAAGCGCGCCCAGCCGCGTCGACCACGCGTTCCCATCGCAATCAGGTCGGCCTGCACGCTCGCGGCGTAATCAACCAGCGCACGATCCGGCGCGTCGACGACCACCTTGACCTCAGCGACCACGTCTTCGGCGCCCTCATCGACAATGAGCTCTTTGAGCTGCGCGTGGCGCTCTGCGCGAAGCTCGGGAAGACGCGAGGCCGGCTCATTGAGCGACATCGCAAGGCCGGTGACCTCCGGCACGATCACCGAGTGCACCACATGCACGCTAGCCCGCTGCTCGCGGGCGAGCGTGGCGGCGCGACGTAGCACCACGGCGCTGACCGGTGAGAGGTCCAGGCCGACGACGATCGTCTTCATCGCGCCGTTGGCCGTCTCCGGCGGGGCCAGAATCACAGGCACCTCGCTCTGGCGCACCAGGCTGTTGGCGACACTGCCGAGAAAGATCTCGCGCAGACGGCTGGCACCGCGGGTGCCAACGACCACCATCGCTGTAGCTTCTTTTTCGGCCAGCTCCAGGATGACTTCGGCCGGCGAGCCCATGCCCACCTCAAAACGCACCAGTTTGGGGCGCAGCGCCGGATCGACGCTCTCTTCAAAGAAGGTCTCCAGACGGGCGGCGGCCTGCTCGCCAGCCGACTTCTCGATCTCGTCGGGAGCTTCGACCAGCACGCGCCAGGCCTGATCGTCGGCGGCCAGATCCACGGCGTGCGTCAGGAGGAGGCTGCGGCCGGTGCGGCGCGCAAGATCAGCGGCCAGGCGAATGGCCGCCTGGGAGTTGGTTGAGAAGTCGGTGGCGCAGAGCACAGTCATTGGAGTCTCCCACATCAAAGTTCAATTTGCTGGTGGCACCTCGATGGTGAGGCGCGGCGCGCAAAGAGTACACACAAGCGTGTCCGGGCAAAGCCCCGAGGCGCAATTGTTGCCTGTTTGAAACGCAAGGAGGCTGCCGGCCCTGCCGGCAGCCTCCCGGGCGCTTACGCATGACAGGGTCGCTTATTCGAAGACGCCGAGCTTCGACTCCACCGCGTCGTCGCCATAGGCCTGCAGCACCATACGCTGGTAGACCTCATCGTCATTGTCGCGATGTTCGGTGGCGACAAGCCCGCCGGGCACGCCCTGGTCGGTGACCCACCAGGTGAAGGTGGTTGCGCCCTGGGTCGAATCCATCTCGTAGCGCTCGGTGGCGAAGCTGCCGGCAGGGGTCTCCAGAGTTTCCTCGCCCTTGCGCAGCCCCTCCATGCTCTCTTCGGTGAGCTGGCCCTGAGAGTAGACCACCCAGCGCTCGGCGTCGTCTTCGTGCACCGGCACCTCGCGGGCTTCTTCTTCGCCGGGGTATTTTGCGCGCACCCGGCGGATGTAGCGCTGACCGTCTTCGCCAAGCTCGAAGAGCGCCTCCATGATGAGTTCGACCTCCTCATCGTTGGCCTCATCGGTGGCGCGCGACTCGATGCGCCACCACTCTTTGCCATCTTCCTCGCGGCGCAGGAAAGCTTTGACGATCTCCTGACCGTAGTCGGAGCCTTCGGCCTTCCAGCGGGTGTACTCGCCGGGCTGGTACTCGGCGAACTCCATGTTGTAGCCGCCCTGGTAGAAGAGCATCTGCATCAGGCCCACGGTGTACTGGCGCATCAGCGCCGGGGTCAGATCTTTGAGCAAAGCGCCGGCTACCCGGTTTCCGATTTCTTCGCCGATGCGCTGCTCGGTGGTGGCCATGGCGTTGCCCATGATGCGGCCGGCGATCTGGTTGGTGTTGCACCCGACCAGGCTCAGGCCGATGACCCCTGCTGCGACTTTTGCTTTCCAACGCGACTTCATACTCACCTCGATCATCGATTCGTGTCATAGCGAGACGGCCGGCCTTGTGGCCGGCCGTCTCAAGCATTTCAGCGTGCTGCATGTGAACTAACTTACGCGATCGTGACGTCGTCGCAAAGGTAGACGTCCTGCACCGCGTTCAGGAGCGCGATACCCTCGTTGCGCGGACGCTGGAAGGCTTTGCGGCCCAGAATAAGCCCGGTGCCGCCGGCGCGTTTGTTAATCACGGCGGTGCGCACCGCGTCGGCCAGGTCGTTGTCGCCGGAGGCGCCGCCGGAGTTGATCAGACCAGCGCGGCCCATGTAGCAGTTGGCGACCTGGTAGCGGGTCAGATCGATGGGGTGCTCGCTGCTGAGCTCGTCGTAGACTTTTTGGTGGGTGCGACCGAACCGCGAGCCGTCGTCGTGCTTGACGGCCTTAAAGCCCCCGTTGGTCTCGGGCATCTTCTGCTTGATGATGTCAGCGTGCAGGGTCACGCCCAGGTGGTTGGCCTGGCCGGTGAGGTCGGCGGCGGTGTGGTAGTCGTTGCCACCGGTCTTGAAGGCGTTGTTGCGGGTGTAGCACCACAGGATGGTGGCCATGCCCAGCTCGTGGGCGCGGGCAAAGGCGCGCGAGACGTCCACGATCTGGCGGGTGGACTCTGGCGAGCCAAAGTAGATGGTGGCGCCCACGGCGACCGCACCCATCTCGTAGGCCTGCTCGACGGTGCCGAACATGATCTGATCGTAGCCGTTGGGGTAGGAGAGCAGCTCATTGTGGTTGAGCTTGACCACAAAGGGGATGCGGTGGGCGTAGCGCCGCGCCACCATCCCGAGCACGCCGAAGGTCGAGGCCACCGCGTTGCAGCCGCCCTCAATCGCAAGCTCCACGATGTTAGCCGGATCGAAGTAGTCCGGGTTGGGCGCAAAGGAGGCACCAGCAGAGTGCTCAATGCCCTGGTCCACCGGCAGGATCGAGAGGTAGCCGGTGCCACTGAGGCGTCCCCCCTCGTAGAGCGCCTGAAGGTTGCGCAGCACCCGCGGGGAGCGGTCGCTGTTCATGAAGACGCGCTCCACAAAATCCGGCCCGGGAAGGCTGAGGCGCTCTTTGGCGATCGTCTTGGACTGGTAGCCCAGAAGGTTGTCGGCGTCCGAGCCCAGGAGCTCAACGATGCGGTCGATCGATGCGGTCATCTCTCTCCTCCATAAATCCAGTGAACATGAGTGGTGCGGCAAAGACTTCGCCGGGGGGCGGTCATCCCAACTTCGGGTGGTACATACGCAGAAGCGGCGCCACACTCAAAGCCTGAGTTACCGCGCCGCTTCAACGTCTCTCGTTGCGCAGGCCAACCTGCGCTTCATTCATTCGACGATCGTGAGCCACTCCATGTGGTCGGTGGCCGAGCCGCGGACCTGGTCGAAGTAGGCGTCCTGCAGGGTCTTGGTGATCGGGCCGGGCTTGCCGGTGCCGATCTGCCGGTCGTCGAGCTCGCGCACCGGCGTGACCTCGGCGGCGGTTCCCGTCATAAAGATCTCGTCGGCGACGTAGAGGAAGTCGCGGGTGACGCGCTGCTCGATGATCTCGTAGCCGCGCTCGCGGGCAAGGGTGAGCACCGTGTCGCGGGTGATGCCGCCCAGGATCGAACTTCCCAGCGGGGTGGAGTAGATCACGCCGTCGCGGACCACGAAGATGTTCTCACCGCTGGCCTCGGAGATGTAGCCGTTGGTGTCGAGCATGATCGCTTCCTGGTAGCCGGCCTTCATGACCTCGCGCTTGGCCAGGATGCTGTTGACGTACTGCCCGTTGATCTTGCCTTTGACCATCGAGGAGTTGACGTGGTGGCGGCTGAAGCTGGCGATCTTGGCGCGGATGCCCTGGGTCAGGCCCTCATCGCCCAGGTAGGCGCCCCAGGGCCAGGCGATCACGGCCACGCGCACGTCGTTGCTCATCGCGCTCAGGCCCATCTCCCCGTGGCCCAGAAAGACAACCGGGCGCAGGTAGCAGTCTTTAAAGCCGTTGGCGCGCACCGTCTCGACGCAGGCCCGCTCCAGCTCTTCGCGGGAGAAGGGGCTCTCGATGGTGCAGATATGGCAGGTCTCCAGCAGGCGGCGAATATGCTCGCCAAGGCGGAAGATCGCCGAGGCGCCGTCTTCGCGCTGGTAACAGCGGATGCCCTCAAAAGCGCCCAGTCCGTAGTGCAGGGTGTGCGTGAGCACGTGGATGTTGGCGTCCTCGAAAGGTACGAGTTCACCGTCCATCCAGATTTTATCAGCCTTAATCGCCACGTCTCCTCCTGTGTCCAGCGCCCCGATGTCATCGAATCGGGGCAAAGATGTTCCCACGCTGTCAGAAGACAACAACGCGCGTCGAAATTTGCGACAGGGCTATCACACCTGTGAGTCCGAGGAAAAGGAATCAACGCGCAAAGATCTGTGTCCAGGCCTGACTGATGCGCTGGCGTGTGGCGGCGAGCTCGTCGTGGAACTGCGCGACGTTATCGCGGCCCTGGTGGCCCATCTGCCTGGCGAGGGCGGCGAGCTGGGAGCCGCCGCGGGGCACGCGGGTGGAGGCGCCGGCGATGGCCTGGCGAAGCTCCAGGCGGCGCAGCCAGAGGTAATCGCGGGCAAGGCCCTCCAGATCGAGCCCGGCGCTGAGCTCGGGGGTGTGGCCGAGTGCGGCGAAGGCGGCGATGGTGGAGCGGGCCTGGCGCGCACTTTGCGGGGCGCTGAGCTGGAGGTACTGGGCGATAAACTCCACATCGATAAGCCCGCCCCGGCTCTGCTTGATGTCGATCTCACCGCGGGGGATTGCGGCGGCGTCGATCATGCGCTCTCGCATCTGGTCGATCTGACTGGCGAGGTCTTCGGGGAGGGGTCTGTCGAAGGCCAGGCGTTGGCGTTCTGCTTCCAGGCGCTCTCGGAGCTCTGGCGTGCCGCCGATGGGACGGGCTTTGACCAGCGCCTGGCGCTCCCAGAGCGCGGCGCGCTCCTCGTGGTAAGCGCGCCAGGCGTCAAACGAGGTCACCAGCGTGCCCTGCGAGCCGGAGGGGCGAAGGCGAAGATCCACCTCGTAGAATCCGCCGGCTTCGGTCGCCGCGCTCAGCGCGCGCACCATGCGGCGCGCGCGGCGGGTGGCCTCCTGATGCTCGATAGCACCGGGGCCCTCGTCGTCGTAGACGAAGATAAAGTCGAGGTCCGAGCCAAAGCCCAGCTCTTTGCCGCCGAACTTCCCCATCGCGACCACGCAGAGCGCACGCGGCCCCGCCTCATCGTCCGGTGCGAGGATGGCATCGACGCGCGCCAGCACAACTTCGGCGAGTTCGCTGAGCTGGGTGCAGGTCACATCGATGGGGACGACGCCGGCGACTTCATGGAGGGCGATGCGCAGGCTTTCTTCCTGGTGAAAGCGTCGCACGCGGCCGAGCTTATGCGCCGGATCGTCCACTTCGCGCACGCGCCTCTCGAGCGCGCGCGCCATCGATGCCTGATCGCGCTCGATGGCGGCGGTGGAGCTGGCGATCATTTTGACGAAGACGTCGGGCTCGGTCGCCAGCATCCGCGCGAGCGGTGCGCTGGAGCCGAAGAGATGCATCAGCAGTCGCGCGGCGTGGGGGTTCTCCCGCAGCATCCGCCAGGTGCCCGGGGTATCACCCACCTCGGTGGTAAATCGCACCAGGTGCCCCAGGGCCTGCTCCGGATCGGGCGCCGAACAGATGGCGCTGAGCAGGTAGCGGGCCTGGGCCGGATCGCCCACCGCCCGTCGCGCTGAGAACGGGCCGTAGCGCTTCTGAGCCAGCACCTGAAGTTGGCCTGCGGCCTGGCGCGGACGCACAAACCCGGCCTCACTGAGCGCACGCACGCCGGCGTCTTGCAGAAGTTCGTCGGGATCCATCGCCAGGAGCGCGGCCAGATCTTCGGCGGAGCTGTCGGCGACGGTGGCCTGCTCGGAGGTGCGGGGGGACTGCTCAAAGAGGCGCTCAAAGACTCCGTGAACGGCCTGTTGGAAGCCCTCCACGCGCCCCTCAAGCGATTCGGAGGACTCTCCCATACGCCAGGCCAGCAGCGCGAAATTGGACGCGTCCTCGGGTAATTTGTGGCTCTGGCGATCGCCGGCCATCTGCACGCGGTGCTCCAGGCGCCGGTAAAGATCGTAGGCATCGGCCAGCGCGCGATGCTCCTCGGCGCCCAGAAGTCCGGCGTAGAGCAGGCGATCGAGGGTCTCCAGGGTGGCGCGCACGCGCAGTGTGGGGCGGGTGCCGCAGTGCACGAGTTGGAGGGCCTGCACAAAGAACTCGATCTCGCGGATGCCGCCGCGGCCGATCTTCACGTCCCAGCCCCGGGGGCCCTCCTCGCCGGCGGCGTCTGCCGATGCTTTCGACGCGCGCGCTGGAGCCTGCGCGGGAGCCTTCGGGGTGGTCGAGGGCGCGGCGCGGCCGAGCTTTGCGAGCAGGCGCTGCTGCAATGGCGAGACCGCCGCGGTCGGTGCCGCCGAAGACGAGGAGGGGGCGTGTGGCGAGGCCTCGGGTTGAGGGGTGCGCGCCCGCGAGATCGCGCGGGTGGCGCGGGCCTGATCGTCGATCATCGCCTTCATGCGCCGGAGCTCGTCGATCGCCGTGAAGTCGAGGTAGCGCCTGAAGATAAAGGGCTCCAGCGCCTGCAGAACTTCCTCGCCAAGCACGATCGATCCTGCCACAGGGCGAGCCTTGAGCATCGCGCCCCGCTCCCAGCCCCGGCCCCAGCTTAAGTAGTAGTCGATGGTGGCCGAGGCCCCCTGCACAATCGGCCCCTGGGAGCCGTCGGGGCGCAGGCGAAGATCCACGCGAAACACCTGACCCTGCTCGGTGATGGTGTCCATCGCGCGCACCACCTCGCGGGCCAGCGCCTCGACCTTCGCGCGCGACTCGGCGGTGGCCATGGCGTGGTCGCTGGCCACAAAGATCAGGTCGATGTCGGAGCTGTAGTTGAGCTCGCGCCCGCCGAGCTTGCCCATGCCCAGCACGCAAAAATGATCGGTGAGTTCGGGGGCGCCCAAAATGGACGCGGCCGATCGCAACGCTGCGTCAAGGCAGACGCTGGCCACCTCAGCGACCTCCGAGGTGGTATGGCGCACCGAGGCACCCTCGATCTCGCGCAAAAAGATCCGCAGCAGCTGGCGATGTTTGAACCAGCGCAGCGCGCGGTGTAGCGCGGCAAAACGCTCCTCGCGGGTGGCCTCATCGGCCAGGCGGGCGACCACCGCGTCGAGGTAGGCGCTTAAGTCTTCGGCCATCGCCTGGGGGGGCATCGGCTCATCGCGCCAGCGCCCGGCGGCAAGCCAGCCCACAAGCTCGGGCTGGCGGGCCAGCGCCCGCCAGGGGTGACGGCCGGCCGAGCCCAGGCTCAGCGCCACATCGACCTCCCCGGCCATCGCCAGGTCGATCGGGTGTTCGAGCAGGGTGTCGACCAGGCGCAGCACCTCGGTGAGCACCTCCGCAGGCCAGCTCAGGCCGTCGATGCGGCGCAGGAGCGCTTCAAGGTCGAGTCGGCCCTGGTCGCCTGCCCGATCAAGCCTGGCGATCACCTCGGCGTCCAGCGAAGCGCCGGCTTCGCGAACCACCTCCCCCAGTCTTTCGCGATGCAACGACGCCACGGCCTGCTCCGATGTTGGGATCCCCCGAAATCCCCCCCGGGGGCGTGCTCCGAACTTAAGCGCCGACCTTGGCCTTCTCCACCTCGCGGTACTCCCGCTCGTACATGGTGCGGGTGTCGTTGACGATGTCGAGGTTCTTGGCGTTCATCTCCAGGGGCGACTTCACCTCAATGGCGTGCATCTGGCGGCCGATCTCAGCCAGCTGGTCGCACATCAACGAGAGCTTTGCGAGGTCGCGGGTGGCGCGGTTCTGGCCGGCGAAATGCTCGCGGTACTCCGCCATCACCTCATTGGCCGCCGAGCCCAGGCTGCCAGCGATCTGCTCGGTGGTCAGCTCGGCCTTGGCTTCTTTGATCGCGGCGAGCTCGCGGGCGTAAACCTTCACGTTATCGGTGATGATGCCCACGTTGCGATCGTTGGCCTGAGAGCGCAGCCCGCGTTTTTTAAGACGCTGCATGCTGGCGCGAGCCCGCTTGAGCTGCTCGATCATGCGCTCGAGAAGGCCCTCGCGGCGGGTATGGCGCGACTTTCCGGCAAAATGATCGCGGTAGAGCGAGAACTGGTTGTTGGCCAGCGTCGCCAGCAGGTCGGCCTGCTCCTGGGGGGTGCCCTGGGTCTGGGCGGCCTCCACCTGGTGGGCCTCATTGCGGTACATGCGCAGGTTGTCTTCGACGATCTGCAGGTTCGGCTCGATCTCGGCGCGGTGCGACTTCACCAGCGCCTTCATGCGCGCGCGCACCTCTTCGAGATCGGTGATGATCTCCATGAGCAGGCCCATGTCGCGGGTGCGGCGGTCTTTGCCGGCGAAGTGGCGGCGATACTGGCCGAAGACCAGGTTGGCGTCGGCGATCACGCGCGCGGCCTCTTCCGAGATCGGCCCGGCCTCTTTGGCCTCGACGATGGCCTGGCGCTCATCGCGGTAGACCTGCTGGTTATCGCGGGCCATCTCCAGCAGCGAGACGATCGCCGGATCGCGCGAGCCGTTGATCTCGGTCTTCCCCTCCTCGATCACCGCCTCAAGCTCATTGAGAAGCGTATCGAGCAGCTCCAGATCGCGGGTGGCGCGAGCCTTCCCGGCGAAATGCGCGTCGTAGCGCTGGTAGATGGAATCGGCCCGCTCCTTGAGCTCTTTGAAGGTCGTACGACTCATGATACTTCACCCTGGCTAGTCAACCTGCTCCATGCGCCGGCGCTTTTAACGCGATGACGCCGGGCCCCATCGGGCCCTCAACGCCACTTTTTCTAGTGGTAACGCCGGCGCAAGGCAAACCCATTTGAGGTGAGTATGAAGCTCGACCAGATGAAGATCATTGTCACCGGGGCGGCTCAGGGCATGGGCCGCACCTTTGCGCTGGAGCTTGTAAAAGCCGGCGCCGACGTCATGGCGGTGGATATCGCCGAGGAGCCCCTGGCCAAACTCAGCGCCGAGGCCAGCGATCTGCCCGGGCGGCTTGCGACCTATGCGGGCGACGTCAGCGATGAAGACGCCGTCAAAGGTGCCATCGCCGCCACCGTCGATGCCTTCGGCAAGGTCAACGGCGTGATCAACAACGCCGGCATCTTCCGCGATCGTCTGCTCGTTAAAAAAGATCGGGAGAGCGGCAAGGTCAAAACGATGAGCCTCAAAGACTGGCAGGCAGTGATCGATGTCGATCTCACCGGCCCCTTCCTCTTCACCCGCGAGGTCGCGGCCTGGATGGTGGAGAACGACGAGAAAGGCGGCGTGATCGTCAACATCAGCTCGGTCTCGCGTCACGGCAACCAGGGCCAGTCGAACTACTCGGCGGCCAAGGCCGGGCTCATCGCCGATACGAAGTTGTGGGGCGAGGAGCTCGCGCGTTACGGCATCCGGGTCGGGGCGGTGGCGCCGGGCTTTATCGAGACGCCGATCCTCGAGGGGATGCGCGACGATATGCTCCAGGCGATGCTCAGCCGCGTGCCCCTTCGGCGCGTGGGCACGCCGGAAGAGATCTTTATGGCGGTGCGCTTCATCATCGAGTGCGACTACTTCACCGGCCGCTGCATCGACGTCGACGGCGGGGTGTCGATCTAAAGCGCGCACCATCCGAAAAGAAACGCGGGCGCTTCGTTTGAAGCGCCCGCGTTTTTTTGGCTTTGCAACCTCCCGGCATCACCGAGACGTTGTGTATTCATGCGCCTCAGTGGGCCGCCACCGCTCCGGGCGCGGGCACGATCAAGGTGGTGCAGTTCATGTTCTGTACCCACTTCACCATCACGCTCGCCAGGCGGTCGAGGCGACCGGCATCGGCCGGATAATGCCCGATGATCACCAGATCGATGTTGGCCGACTCCACATAGTCGCGAAGCCCCGCCACCGGGCTCTTGGCGAGCAGGTGCGCGTCGCACTCCACGCCTTCGAGCAGCGCGCTGTGGCGCTTGAGGAACGCCTCCATCGCCTCCTCGGCCCAGTCGACGATCGCGGTGGACTGAAGCGCCTCGGGGAGCTCAGTGTCCAGAATAATCGTGGTGGCCGAGAGGGCGTGTGCGTGCACCAGGTGCATCGGGCTTTGCATCTTCTTGACCAGGGGCACGCCCACCGCCATCGCCCGATCGGAGCGCTCGCTGAAGTCGGTGCCCAGCGCGATCTCCATGCCGGCTTCGACCCGATCGCGCTCCGGGTGCACGATGATCAGCGGACAGGGCGGCGTGTGCGCGAGCTCCATCGCCGTAGAGCCGAAGATAAACTTGTTCCAGGCCCCGCGCCCCGACATCCCGATGACGAGAAAGGCCACATCGCCCTTCTGACACATCTCACAGGTCGAGCGCATCGGTGAGCCCACCTCCAGCATCACGCCGTCGGGAGATTCGCCGGTGGCTTCTTGAAACCAGGTGGCGATCCGGGAGTCGAGCTCCTCGCGAAGTTGCGCGCTGCTGACGTCTTCAAAGGCGCTCTTCCAGCTTTTGAGCGAGACGTCGATCACGTGCAGCACATGCACCTCAAGGCCCAGAAGACGGCCCAGATTGAGCGCGTAGCGCGCCGCCGGCTGCGCGTTCTCCGAAAGATCCGTCCCGATGACCACTCGCTTGCCCTGCATCCTGCCTCCTCTCGACCGTCAAATCATGGCGTATCATCACCCGTGCACGAGCCCACGCTCGCCAGGGGTCTCACCAAAGCTGGTATCACCAGAGGCCTTATAGTAAACATCGGCCCGTGTGCTCAAAGGAAATTCGAAACTCATTGACCTGACGCCGATGCCCCCCCTGCCCTCTTCAGCTTTGATGTCCGGCGCGATCGTTGCGGCCCTTGCCTCGACGAGCCTGGCGTGTGTGAGCGCGCCGGGGTTTAAGCCGACCCATCACCAGGCGCGCGTGGAGCGGCTTACCCCCTTTGCTCCGGAGCGTCTTCGCCCGCATCCGGCCGCGCTGGCCGGCGACCTCATAACGGTCAGCCTGGCCGATGGGCATGAGGGGGAGCATGGCGATGAGCACCTGGCAGGCGGCCCCGCGCAGGCCACCGCCTACCTGTGGTGGCGCGCCTACAGCGCGACCTACAGCCGGGTCGACGGCGCCAGCTGCAACTTCTCGCCGAGCTGCTCACGCTTTGGTCTCAACGCCGTGGCCGACGGCCCGCTGGGCGTTGTGTGGACGTTTGGGCGGCTGCAGCGCGACCAGCGCCCCGATGATTTTTACGCCCGCCGCCCCGACGGCAAACTCATCGACCCGGTGCAGGCGTACACCGTCTGGGGCGACGACCCCACCCTCGATCGATCCCCCTACGCGGAGTCCCCCCATCATGGCTGGTACCTCTTTGTGCAGGCGCAACGCTCGGGCCTGGCCGACGATCTTCTCGGGCGCCATCGTGCTGCTGATGCTGCTGTGGAGCCCGGCGCCGGCAAACGCTGAAGAGCCGGCAACACCGCATGCTGAGCCAACCTCTCGCCAGTCGGCACCGGCGCCCGAGAGCGCGCCCGGGGCCGCTGCTCCCGACTTCGAGACCTACCTGAGCTGGCAGGCCAGCGCGGAGATCGAGATCGGGCTGCGCCTCTTCGATGAGGGCGACGACTACCGCGCGATCACCAGCATCAAGCGCTACCGCCTGCTCACCGGCTCGCCAGACGCCGACCACCTCGCTGCGCTGCTCATCGGTGAGATCTACCGGCGAAACGCCATGTCGGAGCTGGCGATGCAACACTTCTTCGAGGCCAGCCGCAGCGCCCCGGGCAAAGAGGCGCAGCTGCAGAGCTATGTGCTCGGGCTGCAGGAGCTCTGCTTAAACCTGGGCGCCATCGCCACCTGCTACGAGACCCTGGTGGGTTTGCAGGAGCGCGCCGCCGACGACGCCCCACAGCTCAATGAGCTCTTGCGCTACCAGACCCTCTTTGTGGAGTCGCTGCTGCGCTCGCCAGGGGTCACCGAGGCGCGCGTCGCCTCCTTTGAAGACCCGGCGCTGGCCGGCGCGGCCCGCGAGCTTGTGGCGCGCCACAAGGCTTTTGACGAGCTTGATTTAAAACAGCCCTGGCTGGCCGCGACACTCTCGGCGATCGTCCCCGGCGCGGGCCAACTCTACAACGGGCGACCGGTCGACGCCCTGCTGGCCCTGGGCTTTACCGGCGTCTTCGGCGCGGCCAGCGTCTACGCCTACCGGGGGCTGGAGAGCATTCCGCTGACGGTGGCCGCCGGACTTGTGGCGCTGGGGTTTTACAGCGGCAACATCGCCAACGCGCTGGTCGACGCGCGGCGCATCAACGCCACGCGCTACCAGCGCTACTACGACGAGCTTCAGGCCGACCTCTGGGCCCGCCAGCGCTTTGAGGTGCAGGATAACGCGGTGATCTTCAGCTTCGGCTTTGACTGGCCGGCGCTTACCCCGGAGCCGGCCGCTCCCTCCAGCGAGCCCCCCATCCCGGACATGCTCTAAAAACGTGCTCCAAAAGACATGTTCCAAAAGTTCTGTCGGGCGACTTGCCTTCACTGCAACGATGTCCAGCTTCTGGCCGAACCTTTTGAAGCGTCGCGCCAGTCGCGCGACTGCAACCTTTCCCCCTTATTATGGAGCATTCATGACGTATCTGGTGACCGGCGCAAATCGTGGTATCGGCCTTGAGTTTACCCGCGAGCTTCTTAAGCGCGGCGAATCGGTGGTGGCGACCGCCCGCAACCCCGAGAGCGCCGAAGATCTGAAGACGCTGCAAAACGAATATGGCGAGCACCTCGCGATCTTTGCGCTCGATATCGCCGACGTGGCGAGCATGGAGGATTTTGCGAAGGAGCTTGGCGATCGCGCGATCGATGTGCTCATCAACAACGCCGGCATCCTGGAGCGCTGCGGCGCGCTCGGCGAGATCGACTACGAGGTCATCGAGCGCTCCTTTCAGGTCAACACCATCGGCACCCTGCGCCTGACTGAGCTCTTGCTGCCGGCGCTGCGTCGCGCAAAAGACGGCGCAAAAATCGTCAACCTCAGCTCGAAGATGGGCTCGATCGCCGAGAACTCCAGCGGCGGCTCCTACGCCTACCGGGCCTCCAAAGCGGCGCTCAATATGGTCACGCGCTCGCTCGCGCTGGATCTGGCCGACGAGGGTATCATCGCTTTTGTGGTGCATCCCGGCTGGGTGCAGACGCGGATGGGCGGCCCCAACGCGCTGATCGACACCGAGACCAGCGTCACCAGCCTGCTCGACGTCATCGACAAGGCCGACGCCTCAACCTCAGGCAGCTTCCAGGAGTGGAACGGGAACACCATCGCCTGGTGAACCCTTCTAAGAGTGAGGCGCCGCATGCCCCCGTCGGCCCGACAATTGCGCCTGCGAGGCCCCTCGTGATAGGTCAATGAGGCTTGCGCCGCCCTGCTCTTACCCTCTTGAGGCACGCACCTGATGGTCACTTCGAACGACTATACCGAAGACGCGCTCCAGGCGATGATCCGCCAGGCCGGGCTGCGTTGCACGACCTCGCGCACCACCGTGCTCGCACGGCTGGCCCGGGCCAACGCGCCGCTGAGTCACGCCGACCTCTCCGAAGAGCTTGTGCCCCAGGGCTTCGATCAGGCCACCATCTACCGCAACCTCACCGACCTGACCGAGGTGGGCCTGCTCAACCGCCTGGATCTGGGCGACCATATCTGGCGCTTTGAGTTCCGCGGCGATCATCATCACGACGATGGCGAACACCCCCATTTTATGTGCGTGGACTGTGGCGAGATCTCCTGCCTGGCGGAGATCGAGATCAAGATGAACCGGCAGGACACCAGCCCGGCGCTTGTCGCCGAGATCAGCGAGATTTTTCTAAAAGGGCGTTGCGCCAAATGCGGCTGAGCCGCGTCCGCCCTCCGGGAGCCCGGTCGACGCGACGATCCTTTTTCACAACTCCCCCCGGAGCGACGCGATGAAGTGGCATCTTCTCTTATCTTTGAGCCTTCTAACGGTAGTCCTGTGCACAGGCTGCGGCGACGCCGACGATCATGATCATGAAGATCATGAAGAGCTCAGCGCCGAAGAAGAAGCCTGCACCCACGCCCAGGACAGCCCGACCACCGTCGCGGCCAGCGCCGGGCTTGCCGGGCTCGACGCCGACGTCAGCCAGCGCCATACCCTCTACGAGGTCACCCTCCAGGAGACCGAGACCGGCTCCGGCGATTACCGGGGCTACCTGAGCTATGAGGCCGCCGAGCACGCCGACTACCTGATCTTCACCAGCACGGAGGTCGAGCTTCGGGTGCTCGATACCAACGATGTGGCACAGGACGTAAGCGTCGAGGCGGTCGACGGCTGTGCGGAGCTCGCGCAGTCGCACCGGGTCTCGCTGGAGGCGCAGAGCTACGTCATTGAGCTTGGCCCGAGCGACGCATCGACGCTGAGTCTTATCATTGAGCCGGAAGCTCATGATCACGACCATGACTGAACCTTACGCATCGATCCGAACGGCGTAACACACCCTCCGGGCGCGACCGCTTCAGCGTGGTCGCGCCTGATGTGCTTCTTGCCCCGGTGGCACACCCCTCCTGTGAGTCTTCATGCGTTATCTTCTCTACGCCCTGACGCTGCTCTTGAGCTCTTCGCTTCTCTTCTTTGTGCAGCCGATGGTCGCCAAGATGGTCACCCCGGTGTTGGGCGGATCACCGGCGGTCTGGAACACCTGCATGGTGTTTTTTCAGGCGTTGCTGCTCGGTGGCTACGTCTATGCGCACGCCTCCACGCGGTGGCTGGGCACACGCCGGCAGTCGCTGGTGCACCTGGCGGTGATGATCGTCGGGGTGCTCTTTTTGCCCATCGGTTTTGAGCCGCCCACCGATGCGACGAGCCTGGAAAACCCGGCGCTGTGGCTTCTGGGGGCGCTTTTTCTGGGGGTGGGCTGGCCCTTTTTTGTGATCTCGACCAGCGCACCGCTTCTGCAAAAGTGGTTCTCCACCACCGACCACCCGGACGCGGCCGACCCTTACCATCTCTATGCAGCGAGCAACGTGGGGAGTTTTTTCGGCCTTGTGGCCTACCCCTTTTTGATCGAGCCGCGCATCGGGGTTCAGGCGCAGACGACGCTGTGGATGATCTGCTACGTGGTGTTGATCGCGGCGGTGGCCGGGTGCGCGCTGGCGCTGTGGCGCAGCGCGGAGCCTGAAGCGGCGGCGAGCGAAGCGAGCCCGCCTGCGGCAGTGCTGCCGCTGAGTTGGGGACGGCGCGGCCGCTGGGTGCTGTGGGCCTTCATTCCCTCCAGCATGATGTTGGCAGTGACCAGTTTTGTGACCACCGACATCGCGCCGGTGCCGATGTTGTGGATTCCCCCCCTGGCCATCTACCTGCTCTCCTTTGTGCTGGTCTTTGCCCGGGTGGAGTGGTTCCGCTCACTGCCAGTCTTCACCCTCTTTCCGCTGACGCTGCTGGGGCTCGGAGCGATGCTCTTCGTGCAGCTTGGCAGCCCGCTGGAGTGGGTCGCCGGCATCCATTTTCTCGGCCTGCTCATCATCTCGCTGGTCTTTCATGGCTTGATGGCTGCCGACCGCCCGGCGACCCGTCACCTCACCGAGTTCTTCTGCTGGATGTCCGTGGGAGGCGCGCTGGGCGGGGTCTTTAACGCCCTGCTCGCCCCGCTGATCTTCGATCGCCTGCTCGATTATCCGGCGCTCCTTGTGATCGCAGCACTGGCCTTTCCGCCGGCGCTTTACAGCCGGCGCGCGGTGCAGATCACGCTGCTGATAGGCGCGGCCCTGGCCGGCTATCTGGTGGGCCGCGACGTGATGATCTACCTGGGGCTGGAGCGCTCCCGCGAGCTCGCCACGCTGGCAGCCGTAGCGCTCTCACTGGGGATTCCGACGGTCATCGCGTTCACCCGGGCCCGCGTGCTCACGCCTGCGCTGCTCTCGGTGCCGCTGCTCATCTCCACTTTTTATCTGGGCCAACCCGAAGGCAACGAGCTGCACGCCGAGCGCAGCTTCTTTGCCGCCAATCAGGTCGTCAAAACACCCGACGGCGGCTACCACAAGCTCTACAACGGCACGACCCTGCACGGGGTGCAGGCCCAGGACGACGAGTTTCGTCTGGTCCCCCTCTCCTACTACTACCTCACCGGTCCGCTGGGGCAGCTCTTTGAGGTGTTGAGCAAACGCCCCGAACGTCACCCCTTTGCCGTGGTGGGGCTGGGCACGGGGGCCATCGCCGCCTACACCCACCGCGGCCAGGAGGCCGACTTCTTCGAGATCGACCAGGCCATCGCCCGCATCGCCCGCGACCCGCGCTACTTTACCTACCTGGAGGATTGCCCCGGGGAGTGCGAGGTGATTCTGGGTGACGGGCGCCTACAGCTCGCGCAGATGCCCGACGAGCGCTACGAGCTCATCGTGCTCGATGCCTACAGCTCCACCGCCATCCCGGTGCACCTGCTGACGCTGGAGGCCGTCGAGATGTACCTCAAGAAGCTTACGCCCGACGGAATCCTGGCCTTCCATATCTCCAACCGCCACCTGGATCTTCAGCCCCCGCTGACCCGCATCGCCGGAGAGCTCGGGCTTGTGGTGCGCGGACGCGATCACTGGGTCGATGCCAATGACCCCGTCTACAACCTCTACGTCGACGGCTCGGACTGGGTGATGATGGCCAAAAACGAAGAGGCTTTTGGCGCCATTATCGACCACCCCTCCTGGCATGAATACAAGCCCGAGCCCCGGTTGCGCGTGTGGACCGACGACTACGCCAACATCTTCGACGCCTACATCCTCGACTTCTAAACGGGGCGAATTCGGGCAACGCTTCACGCGCGAAAATTGCCTTAAAATTTCTGCCCGAGACGCAAAAACGCCGGCAATAAGGCCGGCGTTTTTGCGTTTATTGTCAAATACTTACACACATTCAGAAGAGCGGAATATCGACCTCTTCTTTCTTCTCTTCTTGCGGCGCGGGCGCGGCGATGTCGACCCAGCCGTCGTCTGCGGGCGCGGTCTTTTTCTTCTTCGAATCGTCTTCGCGAGGTGCGACCGCGCCCAGATCCACCCAGCCATCATCGGCCGGTGCAGCGGCCTGCTCCTCGGCGGGCTCCTGAGCCTGCTCAGCTGCACGTCGGGTGTCGCCACCGCGCTCCGACCGCGCCCCCGAGTCGCGCCCCGACGCCCCGCTCCGGCTGCCCGAAGAACGCTCCGACTCCGAGGATGCCCGCGCTGAAGAGGCTTCTTCGCGCTCGGCCACAACCTCCTCTTCCTCCTGCTCGGTGCCCTCCTCTTCGATGAGCGCCAGATCGACCTCGGCAGGGCCGCCCGGCTCCAGCACCGTGGTCAGCGTCTCAAAACCCGTGGCCTCCAGGCGAAGCGCCACCGGCGCATCGCCAACCTCGATGCTGATCGGGGTGCGCCCCATCAGCTCATCGCCGGCAAAAACCATCGCGCGTACGCCCTCGCTGCGCACCCGCACAAGCTGCGTCTCGGCCTCGGCCGTGCCGGCCTCCGCAGCCGCCGCCTCCTCGGGCTGTGCTGCAGCTTCAGGTGCCGGCGCATCGCCGGCCTGAGGCTGACCCGCGGTCGGCTCGGCCGTGGCCTGCGCGACGGCCTCCTCGCCGCCCTCACCACCTCCCTGGGTCAACACCCAGGCGGCACCGCCGCCGGCGAGCAAGAGAATGAGGATCGCCGCGATCGGCAGCGCTTTGCTTTTGGACGCCGGCTTTTCCGGGCTCTGAAAGGTGCCCATCTGCGGCAGCGCTTCGGCGCCGGGCGCCGTGGCAAAAGGCTGCGACTGGGCCGCCGGCGCCCCGAAACTCCCCGACACCGGCTGGCTCGCGGCGGCGGCTGAGGCCCCGAAGTTGCCGGTGATCGCCGGCTCACGGCCCACACGCTGCGGCTGCCCGACCGGCGCTGCTGCGCTCGGCGCGGGCATGGAGCCGTCGGCCGCAAAAGGCGACTCGGTGATCATCGTCGCGGCGTCATCCACCGGCGCGGCCTTCGCACCACCGGCCGCCACAAAGCCCTCGCCACCGGGCGCCCGCTCAAAGAGCGGCGCCGTCTCCAGCGCGCTCTCCGGAATCTGGTCGAGCGCCTTGAGCATCGCATCGGCAGTGGGAAAACGCGCCTCGTAACTCTTCTCCACACAGGTCTTGAGCACCTGGCCCAGCGCCGTATTGAGGATCGCCTCGGGGATCGGCACCGGATCATCGCTGATCTGCTGATGGATCAGATTCCACTGGCCAGTGCCCGCAAACACGCTCTGACCGGAGAGCATCTCGATGGCGATAAGCCCCAGCCCGTAGAGGTCGGTCGGCGGCCCGACGTGCTTCTCGGCGATCTGCTCGGGCGCCATATAGCGCAGCGTCCCGACCACGATGCCCGCCGAGGTCAGCTCCTCGTCGTCATCCGACTCCGAGAACACCTTGGCGATGCCAAAGTCGAGGACTTTGGCAAAGTCGGTCTCCCCGTGCATGTCGACCAGCATGATGTTGGCCGGCTTCAAGTCGCGGTGCACAATCCCGTAGCTATGCGCCTCCGAGAGGCTCTTGAGCACCTGACGCACCACGTGCTTGACGCGTTTGGGCGAGATGGGCCCCTCGCGGCGCATCAGATCTTTGAGCGTCTCTCCGCGCAGCGCCTCCATCGTGTAGTAGAGCAGCCCCTCGGGGTCATCGCGGAAGTCGTAGATGCGCACCGTGTTGGGGTGCGAGAGGTTGCGAATCGCCATGACCTCGCGGCGGAATCGCTTGACCATCTCTTCGAACTTCGGGCCGCTGGCCACCAGGATCTTCATGGCGACATCGCGGTCCATGTTGATCTGGCGGGCCAGATACACCGCCCCCATGCCTCCTTTTCCAAGGATGTCGCGAATCTCATAGGTGTCGTCGATGACGTCACCAAGCTCGGGCAGGTTCATCATGAGGTTCTTTCCTTAGGGTGCGTGCTCCGGCAAAGACATGTAGTGCGGTGTACCATAGACGGCGCAGATGCTCCAAGCATTGCGCGGCGATCGTTGTCAGAGAGGGGCGTAAATGCTACACCCCGTGATGATCTTCGACATGATCTGCCGGCGTTTTTTCCATGCGAGCGACGTCTGGCCTGACCAATTGATGCGTATGGCCACCTGAAGTGGTGAATTTCTGGAGGAAGATCCGTGGTAACTAAGATTGCAACAGCCCTGACGGTGATGGCGCTGACGACGGCGATGATGGCCGGCTCGGCCGTAGCCCAGGAGCCGGTGACCAAGCAGGAGTTGGCCGACTCGGATTTGGCCACCCTCGTTCAGCTCGCGCGCGAGGCCTACGAGGCCGGCGAGTACGATGTGGCCATCGAGCGCCTGCTGCTCGCCAACCGCAAAGAGCCCGATCCTCGCCTCCTGCTCAACGTGGCGCGCAGCTACGCACAGGCCGGCGATTGCTCAACGAGCCTGGTGTACTACGCGGCGTTTATTCGCCATCCCGCCGCCCAGGAAGAGCTCATCGCCAGCGCTCAACAGGCGCTCGATGCGGGCAAAGCGGAGTGTGCCGACTTCAGCGAAGAGCTCGGCGGCCGAATCATGTTTGAGTCGGAGCCGATGTTTGCCCGCGTCTACATCGACGATGCGTTCGTTGGCACCACCCCCACCGAGCGTGCCGGGATGACCCCGGGCACCTACCAGGTGCGCGTGGAGCTCGATGGCTACGCCGACTTCACCCGCGAGATCGAAGTCGTCGCCCAGCAGGACGCCACCGTCGGCGCGCTGCTCGAAGAACCCCCGGCCGAAGAAGAGCCCGTGGCGACCCCGCAGATCGAAGAGCCGGCGGAGGTTGAGGAGGCAGGCGCGCCCGTTAACTACGTGGCTTACGGACTTCTCGGCGCGGGTACGCTCGCGCTGGCCAACGGCCTGGTCTTCGACCTGGTCGTCATCCCCGGCATCGACGAGGAGCGCAGCCAGCTCGAGCCCAACCAGACCGAAGAGTACAACGAGCTGACCCAGCGTCGGCAGAGCCGCGCGAACATCGCCATCGGAAGTTACGTCGCCGGCGGACTTCTGATCGCAGGTGGTGGCGCGTGGTTGCTCTACGACTACATGACCCAGAACAGCGCGAATGACACCTCCGATGAAGACGCGATCCAGCGCCGCCTGGGGCTGCGCGTGGCGCCTGCCATCGGCAAGGAGAGCGCCGGGTTTGTACTGGGCGGGCACTTCTAAGCCTTTCAGCCGCCCCCTGACTGTGGGGGGCGGCCCTTGTCTGACCGGTGCCGGGGGTCGGCTCCGGATGCACCGACTTTGTGTGTAGGCAACCTACGGGAGCTACGATGCGGGTCGAAGAGGCACCACAGGTCGGAGATACCCTCGCGCAGCGCTACCAGCTGCTCGAAGAGATCGGCAGCGGGGGTTTTGGCATCATCTTCCGGGCCCACGATCTTCGGGAGCCTCGCGAGCTGGCCATCAAAATCTTGCACGCCGCCGGCAATCAGCTCGATCAGCAACAGCTGGAGCAACGCTTTGAGCGCGAAGCGATCATGGCCAGCGCACTGCAACACCCCCACTCCATTCGTCAGTACGAGCACGGGCGCTGCCCGCAGTGCGGCGCGCTCTACATCGCCATGGAGCTGCTCAGTGGCGAGACGCTCTCCGAGCGCATCGTGCGCTGCGGCACCTTTGAGCCGGCGCTGGTCGCGCGGGTGGCTCGCGGGGTGCTTCGGGCGCTGAGCGCGGCGCACGCACTCGACATCGTGCACCGCGACTTAAAGCCGGCCAACATCATGCTCTGCGACTTCGAGGGAGAGCGAGACTTCGTCAAAGTCCTCGACTTCGGCATCGCCAAGACCATGCTCGGCAACCACGATCTGACCTCGGCAGGCATGACGCTGGGAAGCCCCACCTACATGCCCCCGGAGCTCTTGCTGGGCAAGGCGCCGGTCCCGGCCAGTGATCTCTATTCGCTGGGGCTGACCCTGGCCGAGACGATCATCGGCTCGCCACTGGTCCAGGGGGCCACGCCCCTGGAGCGCGCGCGCATCCAGATCGCCCCCACGCCCCTCCCCGCCCCGGAGGTTCTGGCACGCCATCCTCTCTGGCCCTGGCTCTCACGCGCGCTGGCCAAAGATGTGGACCAGCGCTACGCCAGCGCCGAGGCGATGCTGCGCGCGCTCGACCAGGTGATGCCGCCTCCTCGGGAGCCGGCCACCATTCGCAGCCAGGCCATCAACGTCGACGCCACCACCGAGCTGGCTGCCGAGCGCACCCAGGAGATGAGCGCCGTTGGCCCGGAGGCGCAGGACGAGGCCGCCACCATGGTCATGGAGGCGCTTCCGGCCGGAATGCTCGAGCAGTACCGCCAGAACCCCGACTTCGGGGCGGACGCCACCCAGGAGATGGCTCTGGACGATGAGCCCGACACCAACACCGACATGCTCCCACTCTTTGAGCGTCTGGAGAGCGACGCCGACGCCACCGAGATGATGGAGAACCCCCTGGAAACACTGCGCCAGATGAAGGAGCGCGGTGAGGGCCCCTTCGGCCCCGATGCGACCGCCGGCGCCAATGCAGGCTCCCAACCCACGCCCGCCCCTTCCCCGGCCAGGCCTGTGGCCCAGGCACAACGCCCGACCTACCCCACCGCGCCTCCCCAGCCGGCCAGCCGCGGCTTTGGCCCCTCCGTCGACCTCCAGCCCGCTCAGGCCGGCCCGCAGCCCCCCGCTCCGGGCCTGAGCGCCCCGACGACCTCCCGCACCTCAAAGCCGACCTGGCTGACTCCCCTGAACATCATCGTCGCCCTGCTCTGCGTCGTGGCGCTGGTTCTTTTTGTGATCTTCCTGCTGAGCTGACGCTCGCCAGTCACATGCCCCAATCGCCGTCTCGCCCGACAAAAAAAGCCCCGACACGCCTGATGCGTGTCGGGGCTTTTTTCTCAGGGCTTAGCGCCCCTCAAAAACCTTAGCGGTTCTCGCGGCGACGCTCTTCCTTACGGCGGCGGCGCTCCGCTTCGCGCTGCTTGCGGCGCTTGGCGACGCTGGGCTTCTCGTAGAAGCGGCGGCGCTTAAGCTCACGGCTGACGCCTTCACGACCGATCTCACGCTTGAGGCGGTTGATCGCGCGGTTGACGTTGTTGTCGCGAACTTCAACTTCGAGGGGGCCGAGCTTATCGTCTCGTCGGGCCATGTTCAAAATCCTCCGGTGGGGTGCCGGGTGGTCTCACGCCGGCAAAAAGGTTGCTACGCGCGCCCCGCTTTAAGCGGAGCGTCGCGCGACATAGGTATCAAAGACTCAGAATCAGTTGAGGAGACGCTGCACGATCGCGCCACCAACCTCCGAGCCGCCCAGCCCTTCCGGCGAGAACACCAGCCAGAAGGTGCGGAAGGCGTCGAGGTCGTTGGACTCCAGCGCGCCCATCAGGTCGAACTCAAAGTAGGTGTTGAGCAGACCGGAGGAGTCGCGGTGGTAAAGACGCCAGACCTTTCCGTTGGTGAGAATGCCCCAGTTGGTGCCGGTATTCCGCAGGTGGCGGTCCACATCGAAGGCCGGGCTGTAGGTGCCGTCTTCCGACTCGTACTCATCGAGCGAGGAGCCCCAGCTCAGCGTGCGGACCACGCCCAGCGCGTTGGCGAAGAATTCACGCTCGCCGCGCATGCCCACCACACGGCGGAAATCTTCCGCCGAGTAGAAGAGCGTGAAGTCAGGGCGCACGTCCTCAGCGTCAACACCCTGGGGGGGAGGCTCGGCCACCGACGCGCAGTAGCCCAGCGCGCGCAACACGTAGCTCATCCAGTAGTACTGGGTCTCCAGCTCACCGGGGCTCTCTTCGAGCTGCGCCTGGCGCTTCTCGAGGAGCTCCTCGATCTCACGAAGGGACTGCTCAATCGCCTCGTTCTCCCACTCCGGGAAGGTCGGCATCTGCTGCAGTCGCTCGTCGACAAAGAAGTTATTGACGTTCTGAAACACTTCGGCCATGAGGCTTTTCTCCCTGATGCTCGCGCGGCGCTCTTCATCATCCATCAAAAAGCGACGCCCGGATGCGTGTGCGAAACCACGTCTGTCGTGTGCAATGTATGTTGTCCCGCTGCAAGTTTTGCGGGTGTTCTGGGTCGACCCTGTTTTTACGCAGATCTGGACCGGGGGCGGAATATAAGTAGGCCCACCTACGGTGTCAAGCGTTGACCACCGGGTGGGCCTGGGTGTGATGCTTCAGCTCAGAAGCGATCCTTTTGAGCCTTAGTTGACGGCTTCAAACTCAAAGACCACCTGCTCTTCGCGGTTGGTCGAGTCGTTGGCCAGAACGCCGAAGCGGTAGGTGCCGGCGGCGTCGGGCTCAAAGGTGAGGCTCTCACCAAAGCCGCGCGTCAGAAGCGTGCTGCCCTCAGGGCGCTCCAGGATGTACCAGCGAGCGTTGTTGAGCAGCGCAGCATCGGCGGCGTCACGAAGCGTCAGGGTGGTCGACTGCCCCACCACCGCCTCATTGGAGAAGGAGGGCTCCACGCTCAGGTCCATCGGCGAGGCGCTGATGACCTGGGCGTTGATAAGCAGGGTCATCGACTGCGCCTGGCCGGCGTGGTTGGACTCGATCGCAGCAGTAACGCCGTGATTGAACTGATCTTCCCCGTCGAAGAAGACTTTGGCGGTATGCACGCCACCGGGAGGCACCGTGGCCTCAAAGCCTTCAAAGCGGAAGAGGTCGAGATTGGTGGTGGTTCCCACCGCTTGCGGATTCACGCCGGTGATCACCAGGTCGTCGTTGCCGTTGTTGTAGATGGCAACCTCACGCTCCACGGCCGGGCCGTCCGAGCGCAGCGCTAAGGTCTGCGGGTAGAGATCGCCGACGGCAACCTCGGTGGCGTCGCCCAGAAGCGAGACGTTGGTGATATTGCCGGAGCCCGAGTCATTATGGCGAATCTCCAGCGTGCCGACTGAAGAACCTTCGGCGGTGGCGTCGTACTCCACGGTCAGCTCAAGCTCGCTGGGCACATCGTCGCTCATGCGCGGGATGCGCTGGGTGGTGTACTCTTCGAGCAGGTTCACCTCGTCGACCATGATGCGGTAGAAGGCCGCGGCCTCGCTGGGAACGATGCGCATCTGGCTCAACGCCAGGGTGGCGCCACCGTAGTTACGCACCGTCAGCGTCTTCGAGCTCGCGTCGGCGAAGGAGAGCTGCAGCGGATCAACCTCGATCAGCGGTGCATCGCCTACGCCCTGGGTCACCTCAATGGTGATCGCCGAGGAGGAGCTCGTCACCGAGCTGCTGGCGAACTCCAACGTGGTTGAGAAGTCCAGCTCCGCCTCCACCGAGGGGGCGTAGGTCAGCGTGAAGGTCTCGGTGCTGTTGCCAGCGATCTCGCGTCCGAAGACCGAAGGCGTGATCTCGAAGACCTGCGCGTTCTCACCGAAGTCGCCGCGCTCAATGTAGAGCGGCGAGCCGGCGCGGTTCTCGATGGTGAACTGCGCGCTCTGCGAGACGCCGGCGGTGGCGTTGGTGAACTGGATCAGCCCGGGCTGCAGCGCCATCTCACCGCTGCCGCCGGAGGTGATGAAGTAAATGGTGGCCGCACCATCTTCGACGATGCCGGCGTTATTCGACGCGTTGGTCTCAATGCGCAGCTCGCCGCAGTAGCTATCCTGGATTGCGGCGGGCACATCGGCGCCCGGGGTCGGGCAGGTGACGGTGTCGCCGCGCAGCAGCAGGAAGTTCAGATCTTCGCGATTGCCAACCTCAATGGGCATGGGCTTGAAGCCCGCGTCGCGGCAGATCTGGCTGCGAAGGCAGACGCCGCCGGTGCCGCAGTCGGCGTCGGCGCTGCACGAGGTCCCCTCATTGGCCTCACTGATGGGGCCATTGAAGTAGCCTTGCAGGCGCTCGGGGCGCGCGACCCACTCGATCTTGGTCACCCGAAGATCGCCCTCGCTGGAGTTGCGAAGCGTGATCGGCGTGGCGATGGTCTGGGTGTTATCCGAAGGTCCGACCGCGTCGAGCAGGATCTGGGCTTCGGTCAGGTCAATGGTCAGCTCGGGCACAGCGTCGGAGCTAAAATCATTGCCCCCACACGCGCCGATAACGAGGCTCATCAGAGCCATGGCAACTAGCGATTGAATGCGATTCATCTCTACCTTCCGGTTCACTTCGTTGGGGCCAGCCTGAGCGCCTGCCAGAGGTTGGCGCTGGCAGGGTACGTTCAACCGCGATAACCTAGCGGCCCGGGGCGGTTCAATGCAAGCCGCTGTGCGCCGCCCTGTGCGGGAGCCACCGAGAAGGGTCAGCGCAGGCTGGCGAGCTGGAAGGCCGCGACGTCGTCCCAGAGGCGGTCGAAGCGATCGCGCGTGAACGCCGAGCCGGAGATAAACCAGTCGACGTGGGGCGGGGTGTGGTGGGCATCATTAAAATGTCCGCACACATCGAGGTGGTCGGCCACCGTGGCGTGAATCACCTCGCCCCAGACCTGCGAGAGGGTGGGCACCACGCCGTCGCTCTCGCGCCGCCCGGGCAGGCTCCCGTAGGCCTCCAGGAGCACCTGGCGCTGGTCGGGTTTTAAGGGAGGGTAGTCGCCGCTGCGGGCGGTGATAATCTGCAGCGCCCGAAAGAGCACATGCGAGGCATGGGCGTAGGCATCCACGCCCAGGCGCAAAGTCGTTTTTGGCGAGAAGCCCGGCGCCCGGGTGACCACCGAGCCGTAGCGCACCGAGCGGCGATCGCCGGTCGACGCGTTAAAAAGATCGATCGCACCGGGAGTCAGCTGCCCGACGACCGAGCGATCCACCCGGATCTCGTCGAGGAAGGCGCTGATCTCATCGCGTCGCTCGGCGTCAAAATCCTTAAAGAGCTCGTGGTAGAACTGGTCGAGGATCGTGTTATCGAGCCCTACCAGGCGGTCGAGGCGGGTGACGATGCCGGCGAGCTCGATCAACGCGCGCAGCGGCAACCTCCCGAAACGCAGCGTGTAGATCGTGCCCAGCGAGATGGCGCGAAGGATGTTCTCGCCAAAGAAGTTGTTGAAAAACGAGGCCATCGGCGTGCCCAGGTGCGGGCTGGCCACGGTGGTCACCGAGCGCACCCGGCGGGCCAGGACTTCCACGTCGATGCCCTCTCCGGCGGGCAATGAGACGCCGGGGGTGACCAGCAGGCGAGTGTCGAGCCCGCCGGTGGAATGGCCGACAAGGTGAATCGGGCCGCGCTCCCCGGCGCTCCGGGCGATCACTTCGGCCAACACCGCCGCCCGCCGCCTGATCGACCCGGTGGGCAATGTGGGTATGCTGTGGACTTCCACGCTGTGGCCCGCCCGCTCAAAGGCCGTCTGCAGGGCCTCGCGCACGTGGTGAAAGTAGGTAATTCCGCCCAGGTTGGAGAACCCGAAGAAACCTGCGACCAGATAAACGTGGTGATGAGCCATAGTGCTGCCTGCCAGGTGCTGCGGTAAACGTTGGGCGGGTATTGTGCACGCCTGCGGGGCGAAAGCAATCTTTTGAGGACGCTGGCTTGTGCCGCTCTGCGCCTTAACTTCAGAGGCATCGGTGAGGCAACAGGGGGGAAGGGGCGCCCGGGCGCGCCCAACACGGGGGAAGGCATGAGCCACCAGGGTCGAGAGGTGCGCCGCGCGCTCAGCGAGCGGCTCTCAGAGGTTATTGCGGAGTTTACGGCAAGCCTGCCGGAGGATGCGATCGCCGAGGAGCTCAACCGCCTCGGCGGCGATCTTCGGGTGCGCACCGCAGCCCCCGAGGAGCTCCCCGACGCAAGCTGGCTGCCCGGCGCGGCAACCCCGGCGGTGTTGGAGGTGGCCATCGACAACCTGGCCCGCTTCGAGCGCATCTGGCGCGGGGTGCTCGCCGAGAGTCGCCTCTGCGTGCGCATGCCCCCCGGTGAGGCGCGCACCCCGGGGAGTCTGCGGCTGCGCGGGCCTCGCGCCCGGGGTTGCGGCGCGCGCGGCACCCTCACCTTGAAGGTTCGGCGCGCCCGTGTCGAGCCGGGCGCGCTTCTTCTCGAAGTGGAGCGCCCGGGCCTCGCTACGCGACTTCGCGGCGAGGAGCTCCGGCGCCTGCTGGGCGCCATCGGCGGCGACGAGGCGGTGGTGAAGATGCCCGAAGCCCCGCCGGTGCTCACCACGCAGTCCCCTCGCTACAGTGTGGATCTGAGTGTGCGCCCCTTCACCGAGCTCCTTCGCACGCACCTTGATGATCCCGCCCCGGGCTACCTGCAGGTGGTTCAGGCACAGCGCACCACAACCTTTCTGATCGCCGAACGCGCGGTCTGGGAGGTCTGGCAGGTGCCCCATCCCGAGTCCATTGCGCTCTCCACCCTGCTGCTGCGCGGCGGCCAGCTCGACGCCGAGCAGATCGCCCGGGCCACAGCGCGCGCCGAGGCTCAGGCCTGCTCGCTGGAGCAGGCGCTGCTGGAGCTCAAGCTCCTCTCGGCGCGCCATCTGGCGCTGACCCGTCGCGCGCGGATCCTTTACGTGCTCGATCCGATCGGCTCGCGCTGGAGGCGCGGCAAAGCCAGCTTCTATGCGCTCGAGAAGACCCCTACCCTCGATCCGTCGACGCGCGTGGAGTTGGGCACCCATCTTTTCGGGCGCACGCTCAAGGCGCTGCAGGCGTTGCCCGAGCACGAACTTCTCGAGCAGATGTGTCAGCTCGGCGCCGGGCCTTTTCTTCTCCGCGAGCGCTCCGGGTTGGGGCGCCGGCAGCTTGCCGCCTCGCCGCAAGTTACCCCGGTGGTGCAGGCTCTGCTCGACGGCCCCTGCCGCCCGACGCACCTCTGCAACCTCGAACTTCCCGAGCCCACCATCGCCGCGGCGATGCTCGCGCTGCATCACTTCGATCTTCTGCACACCCACACCCCCGCCTATCGCAGCGCCGCCTCCGGCGATGAAGCCTTTGAGGATCCCGAACTCAACGTGCTGCGCCGCCTGGAAGCTCGTGCTGAAAGCGATGACCACTTTGCCTTCCTCGATCTTCATTGGACGGCCTACTCCGCGCTTGTCCAGCGGGCTTACCTCAGCCTGCGTGAGCAGCTCCTAACCCCCGAGTTCTCGCCAGACCTCCATCCTCTCAAAGATCGCCTGTTGGCCCGTCTGGACCTCGCTCACGCCACGTTGGCCAGCCCTCAGCGACGCGCCGATTATCGCGACGCCCTCATCGCCCCCTTCAGCCGCAACGCCGCCCTGACCACCCTGCGCGACGAGCTCCACCAGGCCCACCAGCGCGGCGATCTTCCCCGCGCCCTCGACCGGGCCCAGCGCGTGCTGGAGCTCGCCCCCGACTGCGCCCCCACCCGCGCGCTGGCCTGCACCCTGCGCGCCGCGCAGGTCCAGCAGCGATCTTCGCCTTCATGCCGGCGGAAGGAGTAAGTTCTGCCGCGCGTTATACCTCCCATCAGCCGCCCGCAGCGCTCTTGACGACGCGTGACTTTCCTCAAACGCCGAACAAGGGCACTATGGCTGCTCTTCGTCCCTTGCAGCCTGAGTTTGAACCTTGAGCGAAGCCCCCGAAGTTGCCGACGACAAACTGATGCGACGCCTGCTCTGGCAGAGCCTGGGCATCATGGTCGTGATGTTTACCGTGACCGCCCTGCTGGGCTACTGGCTGCGCGAGCCCATCACCGCGATGGCCACGAGCTTTGTGCAGGTGCTCGGCCCGCTGGGGATCTTTCTGGGTGTGCTGGCTGCCGACGCCATCAGCTTCCCCATCCCTGCCTCCACCTACCTTTTTGCCGGCGTGGCCGCCGACGCCGCGGTGATCCCGGTACTCATCGCCACCAGCCTGGCCAGCCTGATGGGCGGCGCGCTGGCCTACGTGGTCGGCCCTCAGGTCGCGCGCATCCCCTTTCTGGATCGCCGCCTGGAGCTCTTTCGCCCCCGCGGCGAAGCCCTCTTTAAGCGCTGGGGCGCCTGGGCCGTAGGCATCGCCGCGGTCACACCGATGCCCTTCTCGGTGGTCTGCTGGCTGGCCGGCATCTACCGCATGCCTTTTAAACGCTTCTTCACCGCCACACTGGTGCGCGTCCCCCGGGTCTGCGTCTACTACGCCCTCTTCGCCTTCGGCTGGGCCAGCGCCGCGGCCTGATCCCCCGCGCAGAGGTCCACCTTCAGGCAAAGCGCCCGCTCGGGCGCTCCACAGGCCAACCTCTCCCCTCCTTCAACTCAAACGCTCTTAGAAACGCGGCCGCTTCGAGGGGCGCAGCGCCTCCTCATCGAGCTCGCCACAGCGCGGGATCAACGCGGTGCAGGCCTCGGCCAGCCGCTCCAGCCCTTCACGACGGATGCGGAAGCTGCGCTCATCCATATAAAGATCGCGTCGGATCTCGATCTGAATGGCGTGCACCCCTTGCTGGGGTTGGCCGTAATGGCGCGTGATCCAGCCGCCCTTATAAGGCTCGTTGGAACGCACACTGAAGCCCTGCTCGCGGAAATGCTCCTCGACCAGCCAGCGCAACGTCGTGTCGCAGGACTGCCCTTCCACATCACCCGGCACGATCTCGGCTCGCCGGCGCCCCGGATCATCGTGGCCCTTACGCCCCATGGAGGGCATCGAGTGGCCATCGAGCAGGATGCAGTAGCCAAACTGGCTTTTGACCCGCTCGATCTCCTCGCGGAGCGTCTGATGGTAGGGGTGGTAGAAGGTGTTGAGCCGGCGCTTAAACGCCGCCTTGCTCATCGGCCCGGCCATCACCGGCGTGCGCGCGGTGGTCGTGCGCCAGACCACGCCCCGATCCTGATAGTAGCCGGGTCGCAAGATGCGCTTGCCGCCCTCGACCGTCTCCGGGGAGATGTCGTCCTCGGCGCGGTTCAGATCCACCACGTAACGCGACACGTTGGAGGCGACCAGCGTCGCCCCCAGCTCGGTGGTCTTTGCCCAGATCTGATCCACATAAAGATCCAGATCGCGGCGCAAGACGCGCTCACCGATGACCATCTCTTCGTGCACATCGTCGGGGATCCATTCCCCGGCGTGCGGCACGTCGACGATCACCGGAACGCGTTGCTCCTCCGGACGCTCGACTCTCATGATACCTGGTTCGCTCATGCTCCCTCTCGGGTGGACTGCCTCGACCATATGCAGGCAAGTATCACGTCCCGACGATTTCCTCCAGATCTTGTTCGCGTGCCTTTGCAACTCGCTCGTAGCGTTTCTGGAACTGCGCGGTGGCAAACATCACAAAATCGTCCATGGAGAGCCCGAAGGGCAGCTCGTCATAGGCCGCAAACATCTCATCAATCATGCCCAGCGCCAGCGGGAGGAGGTGATTCATGCGCCGATCGATCGCCTCCCAGACCTCATCGCCGTGTTCGGCCACAAGTCTGCTCAAGAGGTACACGCCGTAGGCCAGGTGACGCGATTCATCCTGCTTGAGCTTTCCGACGACCTCGCGCATCGCCGGCATCACATCGTTAGCCTCCAGCATCTGGAAATAGGCGTGGTAGCCGGTCTCCGCCAGCACACCCTCGACGATGAGGTTGTAGGTCACCGACGCCTCGGCCTGCGCCACCGGCGAGGGATCGTTGCGAAGGCGTCCCAGCGCGGTGGGGAGCTCCTGGTAGAAGATCGCCTGGTAGCAGGGCCCGTGAAAACGCGTCAGGTCGCTGGCGTCCTGCGCCACCTCATCGAGGAAACGCCGGAACACCTCCACATGTTTCGCTTCTTCCCAGAGAAAGGAGGTCAGATACATCTCCTCCTCCAACCTCCCCTCCTCAGCCACCACCCCGATCAGCGGCAGAAGATCGAGGGTGACCGACTCTTCGCCGCCCAGAAAGAGCGAACTCAAGTGCAGGAGCACTTCGCGCTGCTCCGGAGAAAACGACTCCCAGTCGGCGCGATCTTTGGAAAAATCAAAGCTCTGCGGATCCCAGATGCCGAATTTCTTGGCCTTCTGAAAAAGTCGCATCGGGAAGCTCTCAAAGTCCAAACCGCCGACGCGGGTGGACTTAAACACACGGGCCTGACCAGCGCTTGCCATCGTCATTGCTCGCTCCTCGGAGAGTGAGATCAGTGGCGGCGCAGCAGCGCCCGCTCCCGATCTGAAGTTCGGTGTGTGGGGAAGTGTAGGCACCGAAACGCGCAGCGAGCAAGGACTTCTGCGTAAAAAGATTCAGCCGCCGCGCTCAGGCGCCGCCGGCCATCGCCAGGGCAAAGCGCAGCTCATCGAGCACCAGCGCATCATCTTCGCTCTCGCGCGCCACTCGCAGGCCTTCCCGGGCCGCGTCGCCACCGAGGCGCCCCAGCGCCCAGGCGATATGGCCGCGCACCACCGCGTCGTCTTCGTTTTCGAGGTAACGCAGGAGTGTGGGCACGTCCGCCGCGGACCCTGTATTTCCCACCACCACCGCGGCGTTGCGTTTGAGCCCCCCGAGTTTGGCGCGTTTCATGGGCGAGCGCCGAAAGGTCTCGACGTAGCGCGCGTGATTAAAGCCCAGAAGTTCCAGCGGGCTGAGCGCGCGGTAGGCCTCCCGGGGCGCAAAGCTCGCATCCTCACTGAGGGGCGCGCGCCGGTTCCAGGGGCAGACCGCCTGGCAGATGTCGCAGCCAAAAAGATGATCGCCGATCAACGGGCGAAGTCGGCGTGGAATGGGCCCCCGAAGCTCGATGGTCAAATACGAGATGCAGCGGCGCGCGTCGATCACCTGCGGCGAGATGATCGCGCCGGTGGGGCAGGCATCGATGCAGCGGGTGCAACGTCCACAGCGGTCGGCGGCGGGCTCGGCCGGCTCCCCTAAATCGAGGCCGACGAGCACCTCCGAGATGATCGTAAAACTCCCAAGCCCCTGGCGAATAAGCAGCGCGTTTTTCCCCACCCAGCCCAGGCCCGCCATCCGCGCCAGATCACGCTCCAGCAGCGGCGCCGAATCGACCGCGGGGCGAGTCGCAACCTCGGCGCCGGTCTCATTATGAACGAAGGCCGCCAGCGTGCGCATCCGGTCCCATAAAAAGTCGTGGTAGTCGTCGCCGTGCGCATAGCTCGCCACGCGCATTCCCCCCTCAAAGAGGTCGGTGGGCTGACGGTAGTTGCTCAGGAGCACAATCACCGAGCGGGTGCCCGGCTCCAGCACGCTCGGGTCGACCCGCAGCGGCTGATGATTCTCCATATAATGCATCGAGCCGTGGCGACCCTCGCTGAGCCACTCCTGATACGCCCTCGCCGTGGGCAGACGCTCGGCGGGTATGATGGCGCAGGCTTCAAAGCCCAGCCGCAGCGCCTGTGCCTCAATCGCCTCTCGCAGCGCGCGCCGCTCCTCGGGGTTGGCTTCTACCATGGTCATCTTGCCCTGCTCTGGCGCGTTGCGCGCCGTTGTTGTGTTGCGAAGCGCTGTGCTATAAGCCGGGCGCGCTAACCCGACAAAAGAGGTCGCCTGAGACGACCTCCCTGCGAGGTCCTGGAGTTTCCGATGCGGATCTGTCCCAAATGCAACCGTCGTTTTCCCGACAACACGCTCTTTTGTCCGGATGACGGCAAAGCGCTCGTCCACCGCGTCGATAATCCCACGCCGGCCGACAGCGCACCACCGGCCTCTGCGCCGATGCGAAACCCGCACCCCACAGGCCAGCAGCACTCCGGTCAACAGCCGGGGCGCGCGCCGACGCGCACCAATCCGCCGGCCGCCGCGCGCCGTGATACCAGCCCGCCTCTCGATCCGAACAACCTCGTCGGACAGAGCCTTTTTGGCGAATACACCATCACCCGCAAGCTGGGTGAAGGGGGCATGGGCGCGGTCTACTTAGCGCAGCAGAACTCCATCGACCAGAAGATCGCGGTGAAGGTCCTGCACGAGCACTCCGCCGAGAGCGAGGAGCTGATTCAGCGCTTTCACCGCGAGGCGCGCGTCGTCTCGATGCTCACCCACCCCAACATCATCCGCGTCTTTATCTTCGGGCGCACCGACGGGGGTCTGCTCTACCTGGCGATGGAGTACGTCGAGGGCCAGAGCCTGCGCGACCGCATGGGCTCGCAGCCGATGGAAGAGATCCAGGCCATCAAGCTGATGAAGCAGCTCTGCAGCGGCCTCTCCGAAGCGCACGACCTGGGCATCATTCACCGCGATCTCAAGCCCGACAACGTGCTGCTCACGAACTTCCGCGGGGAGTCGAACTTCGTCAAGATCCTCGACTTCGGCATCGCCAAGATCAACGAGGTCGAAGGCGGCCCCGAGCAGCAAAAGCTCACCCAGGCCGGCATCGTCTACGGCACTCCGGAGTACCTCTCCCCGGAGCAGGCCCAGGCCCTGGAGCTGGACCACCGCACCGACCTCTACAGCCTGGGCGTAATGCTCTTCGAGCTGCTCACCGGCAAGGTTCCCTTCACGGGCACGACCCCCGTGCAGATCCTGACCGCGCATGTGTTCAATGAGGTTCCCAAACCCTCCTCGGTGGCACCGGGGCCGATCGCCCCGACGATGGAGCGCATCATCCTCAAAGCCCTCTCCAAAGATCCCGCCGATCGTTTCGAAGACGCCATGGCGATGTTCGAGGCGCTGGTCGCCCGCGAGCAGGAGATCATTCGCGAGCGAGGCCTCAGCGGCCGCGCCGCCTACGTGCCCGGCATGGAGCTCACCGGCATGTACCGCGCCATCGACTTAAGCCAGGAGCAACCCGGGCTGCCTCCGGCGGCATCGGTCGAAGAGGTCGAGAGCGCGCCGACGCTGGCGATGGCCGCGCCGGTCACGGGTGCCCCGGCGGCAGGCGCGGCCGCAGCCGCCGCCGCACAGCCGTCTCAGCCCGCCAAATCCAACGACTCCACGCGCACGATCATCACCGTGGTGATCGGCCTGGCCTCCTTCATCTTTCTGGTGCTCGTGGCCATCATCGGCTACCTGCTCACTCGCTGAAAAAAAGCGCGCGTCGCGACCTCGCCGCGCGCGCTTTCGACCTCTGACCGGGGGCTCTTTCCGTGCTCTTTCGACTCGACAACGTCCAGAAGGACTACAAAGGCTTCGCCGCGCTTAAAGGCATCAGCTTCGAGCTGGAGTCGAACGCAGTCGGGCTGCTCGGCCCCAACGGCGCGGGCAAGTCCACGCTCATCAAAGCGCTCTTAGGGCTCATCCCCATCAATGGCGGCAGCGCCGAGGTTCTGGGCATGCGTCTTCCTCAAGACGCCCGGGCCATCCGCCGCGCGGTGGGCTACATGCCCGAAAACGACTGCTATCTGCCCTACATGACCGCCGTCGATTACGTCAGCTTCAACGGCCAGCTCTGCGGGCTTCCCAAAAGCGAGGCGTTCCGGCGCGCCCACGAGGTCCTCTATTATGTGGGGCTTGGCGAGGCGCGCTACCGCCAGCTGGGCGGCTTCTCCACGGGCATGAAGCAGCGCGCCAAGCTCGCGCAGGCGCTTGTGCACGGCCCGCGCCTGCTCTTTCTCGATGAGCCCACCAACGGGCTCGACCCGAAGGGGCGAGAGGAGATGCTGGAGTTGATTGAGGATGTGCGCGAGCGCGATGTGCGCATTGTGCTCTCCACCCACCTTCTGCCCGACGTTGAGAAGATCTGCGACAGCGTGGTCATGCTCAACCAGGGCGCGCTGGTGCATGTGGGCTCGCTGGCCGAGCTGCAGAAGAGCGATGACCCGGTCATTGAGGTGGGCACCCGCGATGAGAACGCGCGTTTTGTCACACTTCTCACCGAGGCGGGCTTTGCGGTCGAGCAGGCCGGCATGCACCTCAAAGTGCGCTTGAGCGGCACGCAGAGCGCCGATGATCTCGTGCGCCTGGCCGTCGAGCATAAGGTGCAACTTCGCCACTTCTTGCCTCAGCGTCTCACGCTGGAGACGGCCTTTCTGGCGCTCCTCGATCAAGAAACCTCCCGGGCACGCCCGGAGCTCGGTGCTTAAAGCCCCTCCCCTCACCGGTTCTTACCTATGTCGATCCGCGATCAACAGTATACCCGCTACGAAGGTCCCCTCGTTGAGCGATTTGCCTGGTGGACCATCGCCTGGATCTCGCTTCGCACCTACTGGCGCTTCTGGCGCACCAAACTTGTGGTGCTGGGCAGCTGGCTCATCCCGCTGATCTTCGGGGTGCTCATCGTCGGCGAGTACGCGATGCGCTCGCAGCTCGGCCAGATGGGCGCAGCCGAGGCCCCGGGGCGCGGGCCGGTCGTGGTCTTTTTGCAGTTCGAGGTCTTTGCGCTGGCGCTGGTCTATGTGGCCAACGGCTGCGGGATCATCAGCGACGATCTTCGCCACCGCACCGTGCAGCTCTACTTCTCCAAGCCCATCAGCCGCTTTGATTATGCGTTCGGGAAGTTCCTCTGCCTCTTTATGCTGGGCGCGCTGACCGCCATTGTGCCGGCGATCCTCTTAAGCGGGCTGCGCGTGGCGTTTTTTGCCTCCACCGAATACGCCGGCCAGGTCGCCGCGCTGCATGCCGTAGGCGTCGTGATGGCGGTGGGCCTTGTGGCGGTGATGAGCGCGATGGTCGTGGGGTTGAGCAGCCTGACCAGCCGCACAGGTTACGCGGTGCTGGGGTGGCTGGGCGCGCTTATTGTGCCGCTGATTCTGCACGCGATCTTCGGCTCGGTCAGCGGCGGTCACGCCGCTGCGGCGCTCTTCAGCCTCACCGGCAACCTCACGCTTCTGGGTCAGGCGATGCTTGAGGGCGGCCCGGACTTCCCCGAAACGGTGCCGATGTGGGCGCCCTTTGTGGTGACGCTGGGGCTGGGCGGTGCGGGCATTGCTGCGCTGGGCCACCGCGTCAGCCGTCTGGAGGGCATCGCCTGATGCTCCTCTCTTTGACCGCGACTTCTTCTCTTGCTCCTTTTGCGACGAGGCGCTGATGTCCAGCCCCGCTCCAACTTCTGACGCCCCGACCGGTGCCGCCCCGCAGGGTGCAGCCAACTCGGAGGTCACCCGTGTGGGCCGCGGTGATGTGGTCATCGCCGCCCGCAAGCTCTCCTACTGGTACGGCCAGGTCATCGGGGTCAACGACATCTCCATCGACATCGGCCAGGGCGTGGTGGGACTTCTCGGGCCCAACGGCGCCGGCAAATCTACCCTGCTCAAATGCCTCACCGGCCAGCTTCGCCCGGCCACGGGCATGGCCACCATCGGCGGGCAGCGGGTCTGGAACAACGCTCAGGCGTTTTCAAAGCTGGGCTTTGTGCCCGAACAGGACGCCTTCTACGAAGAGATGAGCGGGCGCGCCTTTGTCACCCACCTCACTCGCCTCCAGGGTTTTTCAAAAAGCGACGCGGCGACGCTGGCCGAAGAGGCCATCGCCACGGTCAGCTTGAGTGAGCAGGCTCACCGCCCGATCCGCGAGTACTCCAAGGGCATGCGCCAGCGCATCAAGATCGCCCAGGCGCTCGCGCATCGCCCCCGGGTGCTCTTCTTTGATGAGCCGCTGACCGGCACCGATCCGGTGGGCCGACGCACGATCATCGACCTGATCCGCAAGCTCGGCGATGAGGGGCGCACCGTGGTGGTCTCCAGCCACATCCTGCACGAGGTCGAGGCGATGACCTCCGATATTGTGCTCATCAACCGCGGCCGCGTGCTGGCCGACGGCAACATCTACCGCATCCGCGAGATGATCGATGAGCACCCCCACCGCATCTATGTGGAGTGCGAGGAGCCCCGCAAGCTCGCCAGCCTCCTGAGCGCCTTTGAAGACACCCTGGAGTTGAGCTTTACCGAGCGTGGCTTCTTCGTCTCCACCTCCGAGCCCGATCTGGCCTACAGCCGCATCGCCTCACTCTCGGTGGAGCATAAGTTGACGCTGCGCGCGCTCACCTCCACCGACAACGATCTCTCGGCGGTCTTCCGCTACCTGGTCTCCTGACCAGTCCTTTTGCTCCCGACGAGTCTGCCATGAGCACAACCTCCCTTCCGGCCCGCAACTTCGGCGTGGTGCGCCAGGCCACGAGCCTCTTTGCGCTGGATTTTGGCCGCCAGCTCCGCGCGCGAAAGACGTTTGTGCTCTTCGCGGTGCAACTTCTGCCGGTGTTCGTCGCCCTGGCGTATGTCGCCTTTGGCGAGCTCGACGGGATGACGATGTTCCGCAACAGCCTGGAGTCGGTGTACCTGCCCTTTCTGGTGCCTCTGGCCGCGCTTTATTTTGGCGGACCCTCGGTGGTCGATGAGATCGAGGGGCGCACGATCACCTATCTGACCCTGCGGCCGATCCCGCGCGCGCTGCTCTACCTGGCCAAGCTCAAAAGCGCGATGGTCAGCGCGACGCTCGTGAGCACCATCCCCATCGCCCTGCTCTTTGTGGTCTGCGCAGCGAGTTCGGGAGAGTTTGGCGCGGAGCTCGGAACGCTGGGGCAGATGCTGGGCGCGGCGGCGGTGGGCGCGGTGACCTACACGGCGCTCTTTGCGATGCTGGCGGTGATCTTTTCGTCGAGCCTGCTCTTAGGGATCATCTACTACGTGGTCGTGGAGATGGTGGTCGCAGCGATCCCGGTGGTGGAGCTCGCCAGCGTGAAGTTCCATGTGCGCACCATCGCCGGGCTGCAGGGCGCCGACCGCGCCGGCTGGCTCGATAAGCTCATCCTCGATGAGCCGCTGAACTTCGAGTGGTGGTTCGGGCTGCTGGTCGCGGGCATCATCACGGTGCTGGCCACGGCGGCGGCCACCGCGATCTTCCGCGAGAAGCAGTTTCACGTCTGAGGGGACGCCCCTCACTCCATCACTCCCCAAACGCTTTGACGCGCGGCCAGGCGTGCACGCCGAAGCTCAGCGCGGCAAGAGCCTGCAGAGCCCAGCCCACCGTCTGCAGCCCCGCGGCCGCCATCGCCACGCCCAGGTTCAACGCGGCGATGGCTGCGAGCATCGCCGCGTCGCTGCCCCGCTCGGTGCGCGCGCCGAAGGTGGGTAAGATCCAGTAGGCCACGCCCATCACCAGCTGCACCGTCCAGCCGAAGAGCAACGTGTGATGGTGAATGCGCAAGAGCTCGGTGCTGCCCAGGCCGCCCAGCGGAAGGATCGTCGGGCCCTTATTGGCGAGCAGCAACGCGCCGGCGCTCAACCCCACCACCAGATGCAAAATCGCCAGGCGCAACGCACGTATGGAGAGCGGTGCCATCAGCCCTCCTCGGCGCGCGCTTGTTTTTTGCGCCGCGCCCGCTCGGCTTTCGGGTCTTTGATGCGCGGCCAGATCGCGGCGGCAAAGGCCAGCCCGCCGGCCCACTGCGCGATGGCCGAGACCACCAGAAGCCCTCCGAAAATCCCGGCCTCATCGGCGCCTTGCAGCGCGAGCATCGGCTCGGCGACCGCCCGCAGCACAAGCCCCAGGTTCAGCCCCACAAGGCTCGTCCACCCCAGCCACTCCGGGCCGCGGGGCTGCTCCTTGCTCCATTTTGGAAAGAGCCACAACGCCACCCCCACAATGCACTGGGTGACCCACCCCACCATAAAAAGATGCAGGTAGGTCGGCAGCAAGAGCGCCGACCAGGCGCCCCCCACCCAGGCCAGCGCCGCGGCCACGAGCATCGCCAGCACAAAATACAAAAGCCCCAGCTTCAAAAAGATTCGGCTCAATGTGGGCATACAAGACGCCTCCAGAAACGAACATTCACAAGCAAAATCAACGCGTTAAGATAATCACACAAGCCAGGGCCGCGCGACCATCGTGGCGAGTATGACGATGAGAATCACGAGCACCCCGGTGATTCGCCCCTGCCACGCGGCCATTTTGCGGTAGCGCGCAATCTGCTCCGGGGTGCTGCCCCCGGAGGCGCGCGGCCCCACAAAGAAGTCGTGCGTAAGACTCAGCAGCATCATCAGGGTAACCACCACGAGCTTCAGGCCGAGCACCCGGGTATGCGGCGCCTGGAAGAAAGAAAGATCGACGAGGTTGGCCCAGCGCGCCCCCCAGAAGTACATCATGAACGAGCCGCTGAGCACCAGCCACCCCAGGCTCGCCCAACCCACCCGCTGAAAGCGGCGTCCAATGGCCGAGGTGATGTTCGCGCGCGACTTCGGATCAAGCGTGCGGGCCACCGGAATGGCCACCAGCGCCATAAAGAGCACCCCGCCCACCCAGATGGTGGCCGCGATGACGTGGGTGGCCACGGCGACCTTGTAGAGCATCTCCATCATCGCCTCCTCACCCCGGCCGGCCGTCGACCCGGGGTCGCGTGAGCACCGGCAGGTACACCACCGCGTAGATCAGAAAGGCCACCGCCCACAACGCAGCAGAGAAGCTCACAAAACCCACGTAATAGCCCGGCCAGGCGCCGGCGAGTAGCGCCGGGGCGACCATGGGGAGGAAGGTGCGGCCGAGCGCGGCGACGCCCAGGAGCGCAAAGGCCCAGCCCAGCGAGCGGTGCGGCTGAAGTTTGCGCCCGGTATGCCCCAGGGCCACGCGCGCCATCATCCCTAAGGTGAGCATCCCCACCGCACCGACGGTGATGGCGTGGGTGGCCATTGCCGAGGAGACCTGGGGCCAGAGGTAGGCGGTCGCGCGCAGCATAAATCCCACGCCGATCCAGGCGTGACCGGCGTGCAGCACCCACAAAAGCGGCACCTTGAGCGCGGCGCGGGTGCCCCAGCCGACCATCCGGGCGATAACAGCCACGCCGGCCAGCGCCGAGCTCAGGATGGCGACCCAGCGCAAACTTTGCGCACCGAGCCCCATCGCGATCTGCGAGACAATGCTCAGCCCCACAAACGCGAAGAGCGCCTTGTCCAGCCAGGCCGACTTACGCACGGCCACGCCGGTGGCGTTGCTGGTAAACATCGGGATGACGCGCCCCCCGACGACCAGCATCATCACCACGACGAGGTCGAGGGCTCCTAAAAGCCACAGGCGCTCTCCAGCAACAGGCGCACCGAGCGAAGCGAGGTGCATCAGGAGGTTCAGCGCAAAAAGTGCGCCGAGCATCCCCAGAAATTTGTAATTACGACGACTCTTCGAGGCTAACAGCGGCCGCCCGATCGCCACCGCCAACGCCGGGATGAAGCTCAGGTCCAGGATCGCGCCGAGGATTCCCGGCTCCCACACCCCGCTCATCGCCACGCGCCCGGCCACCCACAGGGCCACCAGCGCCATCAACCACGGCCCCTGCGCGGTGACGCCTTTGGTCCAGTTCTGCACCGCCGTGAGCAAAAAGCCCGCGATCACCGCCAGCGCAAAACCAAAGATCATCTCGTGACCGTGCCAGCTCAGCGCCGACCAGCCTGTGGCCACGCTGAGACCGCGCGCAAAAATCGTCGCCCACCAGGGCACCGCGACCACCGCAAAGATCGCGGCGACCAGAAAGAAGGGCCGAAACCCACAGGCCCACAGCGCGCGGGGGGCGCGCGTTGGCGCGGGCGCGTTCGGGGCCAAAAGATCGATCTGAACCATGCTCACCTCAAAGTCTGGTTGTCTGCGAGGGACGCGCAACTTTTGCGCATCACTACGTCGCGACCTCCCTTGTCGCAAGTTCTGTACCGGGCCAGGGCATTTATCCTGAAGGGGGGCGCGCTTGCACACGCTCACATTCCTCGCATCCCCCTGAAAAGACGACGCAATCCACGTCCTCAGCCGACCTCCCACCCCTCGCTGCATCCATGAATTTTTCGAGAAACCCCACGCGCATTTCAAAACGCCGACGCAAGAATTGCGCACTTTTTGCGCCACGCGCATTTCTTGCGGAGCAAGACCTGCGCCTCTTCCGGGAGGATCGGCGCCTCCCACGACCTCGGGCAGAAATTTCTGCGTTTGTAGTATGCCGTAAAGTCCAGAATTCATGCGGCCCTTAACCCCTGGTCAGTTTTGCCACACGGGAATTTTTCATCGGTGGCATAGCTCTCGCACTACCTCGGGGCGAATCAAACGCTCCACCCGAAAGGAGCACTGGCGAAGGGCCTCGCCAGCACACGTCAGGCCCCCGGCGCCTATCTACGGCGCCACAGATCGCAATGGAGGTTGGCCATGACCACGCATATTTTCCAGATTCCTTCGCCCCGGCGACTCGCCATACTGGCGACGCTGCTGCTGACCTCCATCGCCTTCACCGGCTGCATCCTCGAAGACACTGAGCGTGCGCACACCCCCGGCTCGGTGCTCAAGCAGGGGGCCACAAAGCAGGCCCCTGCCGAGCAGGTTGCGTTCACCCTGGAAGCCCACATCACCGGCTACAAAGGTGTCGGTGGCGCCATCGACGGCCAGATCAACCCGGAGCTTAAGGTCAAGCCGGGCACCGAGGTCACCATCACCCTCATCAACAAAGAGGCGATGGCCCATGACATCGGCCTGGAGAGCGCCGGCACCAAGAGCGACGCGGTGATGAAGGTCGATGAGACCACCACCTTCACCTTTGTGGCCACCGCCAGCGACACCTACTACTGCACCATCCCCGGCCACCGTCAGGCGGGCATGGTCGGCAAGCTCACGGTTGAAGGCTCGGCGGCGGCCCCCGAGATGGTGGCCACGGCCAACGCCCCCGCGATGGCGCATCACGGCGGCGGCCCGGCCCCGGGCTTTGGCGCCTCGCTCAAGCCCGCCAAACGGGTAACGATCGATGAGGTGGGCTGGGACGCCTCCGACATCCCCGCCCCTCTCAACCGCACTCGCCCCGAGAAAGTCGAGTTTGTGATTGAGACCGAAGAGGTCATCGCCGAGATCGAAGACGGCACCACCTTCGAGCTTTGGACCTACAACGGCAAAGTCCCCGGCCCGATGCTCCGCGTGATGGAAGGCGACGATGTGGTCATCCACCTCGATAACCACGAGACCAGCCTGATGCCGCACTCGATTGACTTCCACTCGGCCACCGGCCCTGGCGGCGGCGCCGTCTACCTGCAGGTTCCTCCCGGTGAGCGTCGCTCGCTGCAGTTCAAGGCGCTCAAAGCCGGCATCTACGTCTACCACTGCGCCACCCCGCACATCCCCACGCATATGGCGCGCGGCATGTACGGACTCATCCTGGTGGAACCCCCGGGAGGCCTGCCTGAAGTCGACCACGAGTACTACGTCGTCCAGGGCGAATACTACACCAACGCCCGCCCCGGCACCGACGGACACATGGAGGAAGATGGCGAGCGCCTGCTCGATGAGCTCCCCACCTACGTGCTGCTCAACGGTCGGGTGGGCTCCATCACCGGCGACCGCGCCATGAAGGCCGAAGTCGGCGACACCCTGCGCATCTTCTTCGGGGTGGGTGGCCCCAACCTGCACAGCGCCTTCCACGTCATCGGTGAGATCTTCGACCGGGTCTACCCCGAGGGCGCCCTGCTCAACGAGCCGCTGCTCAACGTGCAGACCACCTCGGTGCCCCCGGGCGGCGCGACGATGGTGGAGTTTGAGGTCGATTACCCGGGCAGCTACCTGCTCGTCGACCACGCCCTGAGCCGCCTCGATAAGGGTGCCGTCGGCATCCTGGAGGTCAGCGGCGAAGCCGACGACAGCATCTTCAAGGGTCTCGACGGCCTGCCTCCCGCCGGTCACTGACCCCCCTGCCTCCCGGGCCGCTCGCGGCCCGGGAGGCAACGCACCGAACCTGTCCCAAACCATGAGCACGCCATGACCTGGCACCCCACGCCACACCGACCTCTCAGCCCCACCCGCCGCGCCGGAGGCTCCCATGACCGCCGAACTTCTCCCCGACCCCATCGCCCCGACACATGATCCGGCGCGCCCCGCTTCCCCCACCTTCCTGACGCGTCGCAACCTCCTGATCACCGCCGCGTTGCTCGTCTTCGGTGGCCTGAGCGCCATCATCTTCAACAGCGCGCTGGTGGCCGACGACACCGACGAGCCGGCCGCCACCGCCGAGGCCCCCCACGAGCTGCGCGGCATCCACTACAACCCGCCCCGGCTCGCACCGGCGCTGCACGGCGTCGACCACAACGCCAAAGCCTTCTCGCTCAAGCGCCAGCCCCACCCCCTGGCCATGGTCTTCTTTGGTTACGTCAGCTGCCTGGACGTCTGCCCCACCAACCTCAAAAAATTTGAGAAGATCGAAGAGAACCTGGGCGAAGACGCCGACCAGGTGCAGTTTCTCTTCGTGACCATTGACCCCGAGAAAGAAACGCCCGAGGAGCTCCGCGCCTACCTGGGCCACTACAAAGGGGAGATCGTCGGCCTGACCGCCCGCGAGGGGCAGGATCTTCAGCCCACCTACGACGCCTGGGGCGTGGTCCGCCGCCGCGTCGAGCTTGAAAAACCCATCGCCGGCCGCGACTACAAATGGGACCACAGCGGTCAGATCTACCTGGTGATGGACGGCCAGCGCATCGCGGTGAGCTACCCCTACGGCACCTCGGTCGAAGCCATGACCGAAGATGTGCGCGCGCTGCTCAAAGATCCCTCCCTCGGTGAGCGGATGCCGGAGGTCGGCGAGGTCCGCGACGTCTCGATTGAGGCCGGCTCGTATACCCGTGCGGCTCAGCAGAACCCCACCCTGCCCTCCTATCTGCGCGTGAACGTGGGCGACGCCATCCGCTGGAAGAACGATGACTACATGTACCACTTCGTCGGCGACATCTCCCTGGCCCCGGGCCAGTCGGCGTTGCAGAAGTTCGATGAGCCCGGCGATTTCTACTTCGGCTGCACGGCGGTGCCGCAGGAGGTGATCCGAATCCGGGTCTTCGAGTAAGGTGGAGCGGTGACCTGTGGATAACGTCCCTCACCGCTTGATGGAGATCTGTGATGACATCGCACCTTTTGCGCCTCTGCCCCGGCGCGCTGACCTTATTGCTGGCCGGCGCGCTTGCCTGCTCTGGCCCCTCGACGATGGAGAAGGCCGAGGCCTCGGTCGTTGACGACTCCGCCCGGGCCGTTGTGGCCGACGATGATGAACCCGCCGTCGAAGACGGCGCCACCGAAGAGCCCGCTGTGACTGAGCACCACGACTCCCACGACCACGCCCACGACTCCCACGGGCATCACGACCACGCCTTTAAAAACCCCGAAGATTACGTCGATCGCTGGAACAGCCCCGAGCGCGACCTCTGGCAACGTCCCGCCGCTGTGGTCGAAGCCATGGAGATTGAGCCGGGCATGAGCGCGGCCGACATCGGCGCGGGCACCGGCTATTTCATCCCCCACCTGGTCGGCCAGGTCGGCCCCGAAGGGCTTGTCTACGCCGTCGATATGGAAGACGCGATGCTGCGCTACATCGACGAGGAGGCCGAAGCCCGCGGCTGGGTCAACGTCGAGACCGTCCAGGCCCGCGCGGATGCCTCCGGGCTTGAGCCCGAGTCGGTCGACCGCATCTTAAGCGTCAACACCTGGCACCACATCCCCGATCGCGAGGCCTACGCCGAGCACCTCACCACTCGCCTCCGCCCGGGCGGCTCGGTGTGGATCGTCGACTACACAAAAGACTCCCCCCAGGGCCCGCCCGCCCAACACCGCATGACCCCCGAGCAGATCATCGCCGAGCTTGAGGCCGGCGGCTTTGAAGCCGAGCTCCACGAGATCAAACTCGATCGGCAGTTTATGGTGGTGGGACGACTTCCCGAATAAGCGCAGGGGCTCGAGGCAGCGAGCGCAGGTGTGCTATTCGCTCGCTGCCTCACACGCCACCGCAGTGGTCGGCGCATTCCAGCGCAGCTCGCAGAGCCGGGTGCGCGTCACGCCGTTGATTGGCGCCTGATGCAGCCCCCGAAGCTCCATCGTAAAGCCGCTCTGCTGCCCCAGGCGCAGCCGGTAGATGTTGCGGGTCTCCAGGCTCCCTAAAAAGGCGGTCACCTCGCAGAGGTTGAGCTCGCGCACCCCGGGGTAGAGTTCATCGCCGGTGCCCTGCCAGTCGATCTGCACGTCGTCGGTAACGCCCAGACGTATCACGCCGTAGTTCAGCTGATCGGCCAGATCCTGGCAGACCTCCTGAGCCTCCTCGTCGGCCAGCGACTCCCCAAAGAGTTGCGGGCCGCCTGAGAGGTCGGCGTCAACGCAGGTCGGGAGCTGCGGGCACTCCCCGGCCCAGGGATCACCGGAAGGACCGCGCACATCGAGGTCTTCCTCACCGCGGTCGAGCCCCTGCACTAGACTTCGCTGATTGCGAATCGAGAGGCGCGCCAGGTTTCCTCGCTGGTAGACCTCCCCGCGCCGCTCCTCAAAGGTGAAGTTGAGCAGCGCGCTGGTGCTGTGAATGTCCTGCAACGAGATCTCGGCCGGCTCACGCAGCTCCATGCGCAAAAATCCCTGCTCCTGCTCGATCACACAGCTCCCCGAGGTGATCTCCCCGCGCAGCGCGTTGCCCTGCCCGTCTAAGCGGCAGCCGAAGCGCCGGCCGTCCGGGCTCACGGAGAAGGTGCGTGAGAGCGTAAAGCGCACCTGATCTCCTTCGAGCTCCTCCCGATCATAGGTCCAGCATAGCAGCTCCGAGTCCCACTCTCGCCGCGAGCTCGCCGTGCCCATTGTCGAGGCGGTGGGCGCGTCGATGTCGAGCGTGTTGGCAAAACACACCTCACCAGACTGGTCGATCGCAAAGGGATCGTCCTGGGAATCGTCATCCGCCCCAGAACACGCCGCTCCCATGAGCGCCACCGCGAAGATCGCCAACGTCAACCACGCGCGATCGTGGATGTTCTTCCAGACTGAAACGATCATCGCCACACCTCAATCGCTCGCTCGCCAACCTCGACTCGCAACGCCGAGTTGGCGTCATCAAAGGGCTCAAAGCTCGGCGCTTCCTCGCCAAGAAGCTCCGGTTCCCCGGCCGGCAACATCTGTCGGTAATAACTCCCGGCGCGCTCAAAGTAGAGGTAAGGGGCGGCATCAAACCCGAGAAACACATCGCCCGGCTCCAGCACCGCAGCGAGCGAGACCTCCATCCCCACCTGATAAATCACATCGCCCGAAGCGCTGCCCTCTTCGACGCCCACGCGCACATAACCCGGCCCTGCGCTGACCTTTTCGGCATCAAAACGCGGGGTCTCCACATAGGTCTGAGCCTGCAGATCGAAGACCCTGGCGCTGGCGCTGTTCACACCGGCCAGCCGCTGCCCGTCACTCGAAAAAACAAGCGTTGGAAGCACGGCATGCTCTTCATCACTGAAGGTGCGCGGCTCACGCTCGGGGTAGAGCGCGTGCGCGTAACTCCCATCACCGAGCTCCAGCGGCACAAGATCCTGATTGCTGCCCTGAGGCACCTCAAAGAGTTCAAGCCCGTTGCGCACCAGCGCCACGCGATCGCCCCCCGAAGCGATCGCCGCGCCACGCAAGACTGCCGGGTTGGTGCTGCGCTTATCCAACTTTGCGCGTCGCGCGCACGCCGCCACGTTGTAGACGCTCAAGTCGAAGTCGCCCCGCCCGGGAGAGTCGAGCAGCCAGTTGGAGTCTGGCGAGAAGACCGGACGGACGCCGGTCCCGGTCCAGCTGTACACCGGGAGGTTGCAGGTCTGCCCGAGGCGCACGTCATGAATTCCGGCAAAATTCTGCGAGGCACATACCCCCGTCCACGCCACGCGAAAGCCATCCGGGGAGACACTCACCCGCGGGATCATCGACTCCCCATTGGTCGTCATGCCGTTGACAACAATCTCGTGAAGCTGGCCCTTTCGGGTATCGAGGGCCGCCACATAGCAGCCGATTCCGCCAAGCCCCGCCTGCGCGACGAGCCCCGGCCTACCGGCAGCGTCGAGCAGCGGCCCACCCACACTCTCAAAAGGCGTAAAGCTCTCGTAGCCAAAGCTCGAGAGCACCTTCGCGCTGGCGAGATCGACGTGATAGGCCAGCGAGCGCTGCGAATCGACGCGCATCACGCGCCCCTCCCCGTACAGGCTGAGCTGGCCCGGCTCGAGTTCATAGCTCTTCACCACCTGCAGGGTCGTATCCTCGAAGATCACGACCTCACCGGAGTCGCTGACCGCCTCGATCTGGCCGCGCGCCTCATCCCAGCGTACGTCGGTGGCGAAGCTTGCCGCACCAGGCAGCGGCAGGCGCAGCGCCGGCCGCTCCCCTTCCAGATCGCTCTGGGAGGTGCGCACTGTGATCGGCAGCTCCGCATAGTAGTCAGGATGCTCGCGAAACCTCACAACCATACGCCCCGGGGCAGGCTCGCCCTCTCTGGCGCAGACGCGCCACATTGCGTTGGCCTCCGGACTGCCCTCGTCCTGGCCGAACTCCCGCAGCGTCTCGATGCCAGTGGAGCCCTCCTCAATCACAAGCTCCACCGCATCGAGTGGGGTTGGCGGCGAGGTGCGCATCGTAAAGTCGACCACCCGGCAGGTCCCCGGGAAGAGCACCAGGCTGGAGGTTCCGAAATCAAAAGCATCAAAACGCGGCGGCCAGCTCTCGGCGGCGTCGGGATCGTCTCCAGGTCCGCAGCTCACCGCCACCATCGCGCATACGCCCAGCAGGGTAAGCCCCCGGGCTCCACGCATCGCTTCCATCATGGCAACTCCATACGTCGATACTGCAGCTCGTGGCGGTTCCACACATCGTGGTTGGGTCGACTTAAATGCTCGGCCTCCAGCATCACATGCACGGCGTTGTCGATAACGCGGAAGTTCGCGCCCCGCACCCACACGCCCTCCTGCACCCCGGGCAGGCGCAGACCCACGTCGCAGGCCATCGGCCCGCAGCCGTAGAGCCCGATCTCCCGCATGCAGCTTAGCGTCTCCACCGGCCCCACGCAGCGATCTCCGAGGCCGTCGCGCATCACCACCTCCTGGGCCTCACCCACCTCCCAGCTCTCGGCTGCCGCATCCCAGCGCGCCACCACAAGCTCTGCCGGCGCGTCGGTGGGCGACATCAAGAACACGACATCGCCGCCATTGAGCACCTCAAAGTTCGCGAGCCCGCTTCGCCAGCGCTGCGGGTCGGAGGGGGCAGCGCGCGGAACATCGTAGCGATCGCCAACCCCGGGAATATCTGCGGGAAGCTCCACGACAAGCTCCGCCTCGGCGGCGTCATGACCCAGAAAGAAAAGCGCGTCGACCCCGTCGTGGCGCTCCACCCAGTAAAAGCCCTCCTCGCGGCCATGGCACCCTAAAATCGCGCGGGTTTCATCAAGGCCATCGCGAACCGCCAGCGGAGCACTCGCCACAAGGGTGCCCTCCACCTCATCGGCTACAAGGCTAAGGCGCATCACCCCCGCCGGCGCTCCGGCCTCACCACACGTCGACGCAAACACGGCCTCTTCGCTGACCCAACCCACCGAGGTGTCCCGGTACGTCAGCGCGTCGAGCGCCGCCTGCGCATCTTCCGCAACCTCCACCCCGCGAAGATCCAGATCCACCGGCACATCAGCAAAAGGCCGCCCCACCGCCACCACCGGCGACGCCCCAAACCACCGCGCCCCCGCCACCCGAAAAAAGGTGTAGAACGCCCCGCCGCCCGCTCCCCCCACGGTGCGCTGCCAGGCTCCCGGCGTCTCCCCCGGCCCAAGCGTAACCACCTGCAGGCCATCGGCCTCACCCGACTTATTCATCACCCGCAGCACGCCATCATCCACGCTCAACCAGGGATTGCGCGTGGTATCGACGAGGCGATCAAAAAGATAACGCGCGCGCTCCGGGGTTCGCCCTTCGCGCAGCCCCTCCGGAAAGGCCGCCTGCTGCGCGGCCGGCTCCAGCGGCATCCTCGCCAGGCCGTAGCTATCAAAGACGGGCGGCCCGTCACTCTGCTGAAAATGCGAAAACATCGGCGCCACCAGATACCCATCGAAGATCGGCAGGCGCTCGGCGCGCCGCTGGATAAAACCACCGGCGGGCGAAAAATCGACAAGCGTGGCCGCGTCATAGGCCAGAAGTTCCACTGGAGCTTCCACCCGACCGTGGGTCATCTCGACGATGGCCACGTGCTCGCCGGGCTCCAGCCCTTCGGGCCAGGCGAAGCTCAGCTCAAACTCACCTGCCCGCACCACCTCGGCCTCAAGCCCGCCCACCTGCACCGAGAGGACCTGCGCGCTGCTCTCCACCCGGTTGATCACCAGCGAACAGTGCGTGTTCGGCCCCACCTGGCAGCTTCGCTCCAGCTTCGGGAGCACCTCGATGGTAGGTCCGGGCTCGGTGCCCACCTGCGCCTGGTAGATGCCCGGACGCAGGTAGGTAAACGCGACGCGATCATCATCGGCGCGCACAATCGTCGCCCCCTGGCCCACCACACCCACGCCCTCAAGCTGCTCCCCCTGCACATAAAGCAGCGTGCCGGGATAGACCTCCTCGGGTACCTCCCAACCCGCGACCTGCGCCGCCCCGAAGATCCCCAGCGAGTTGGAGCGCAGCCCATCCTCGCGCTCCACCCAGATGCGCCCGCCACTCAGCCCATCGGCACCCGGCGACACACAGACCTGCTGCGCGCTCCAGCTATCGGCCGCATAGGCCCGGTGATCGATCATCACCTGACCACCACTCCCCAGGTTCGCACCGCTCACACAGACCTGGGTCTGGCTCTCGCTCAGGCGAATGACGCCCTGAGCCCCCTGGGTCGGGTCCAGACAGGGCCCCAACGACGCGCACCCCACAAGTTCTGGCCGATACACCGGGGCGTTCTCATCGGCGGCGCGCTCCAACATCCACAGCCCGGGCAGCATCGCGGCGCCCAGAAAAGCCATAACGCCTGTTACGAGATTCGGTCGTCTCACCACACCCTCCGCTGCACCGGCAACTCACTCTCCACATCCACCGCGATGATGTCGTGATCCAGAATGAGCGCAAAGGTGCGCCCGTCGCGATGCACGATCTTCAGATCGACGGGCTCCAGGAGCCCCTCGACCACCACATCCCACTGATCCACGCCTCGCTCAGGCCGATGCACCAGAAGTTGGCGTCGCATCGGCTCAATCGCGTAGAGGCGCCCCTCCCGGTCGGTGGTCATGATGCGCTTACCCAGCCCGTGCAGGCTCCACCCCGGAGAATCCGGCAACACCGCACAGCCCGGCAGGCTCAGATCCTCCAGACACCGAAGATGGTCGGCGTTGCGAGCACCGAGCACATCGCTGACCTGCACATAAATATCCCCAAGCTCATCGCTGGACTGACGATGCGACCCTGCGTTGATCATAAAGCGGCCGCTCAAGAAGGTGTTGCCCCCAAAGCGCCAGGCCTGTGCATCGGGACCGCCCGATGGCGAGCGAATCTCCAGCGAGCCCGCATCCCGATTGGCGATCGTCACCCCCATCGTCGAGCTCGCTGAATCCATCCCCTTGCTGCTGGTCGGAAAACTTCGGTAGCCGGTCAAACCGTCACCGAGCACCGCGCCGTTGAGCGCATTGAAGCGCCGCAGCCCATCGCTGGAGTAGCCACCTCCGAAGGCATCATCGGCCTGGAAGAGCACCTCGACCTCGTTCTCCCGCACCCGGGTCAAACTCCCCAGGCTCTCCACCCCGTCGAACGCACCCGGGATCGCGCGGTTAATGCGCCCGGAGTGGGCGCTGCCCGTCATCACGCTCTGCTCATTCTGCGTGTACACCTTGAGCGCCTGCGTCAGCCCAAAGTTGCGCTCGGTGTTGAGGTGGCGATCGGTGCCCATCCTGACCGGCGAGTAGATCGCCACCTCACCGGGCTGCACGTCACGCAGCGCCTTCGGCTGCGGCATCGTCCCACGCTGCGGCTGCACCTCAGCGCCCAGCGTGCAACGCATCCGGTAGTCGAGCTGCTCGCCAACACTCTGCGGATCGATCGCCACCACCACATCGACCTCACCCTCCCGCACGCTCAACACCGCCACCACTCCGTCGAGCGGAAGCCCCCCGAAGTTCAACCAGGCAAGCTCCGCCTCCCCCGTCGCCTCATCGATACGCTCGTAGGGCATGTAGTTCTGTGGGCTGTCGAAATGCACCTGACCAAAGAAGTTCAGGCGCACCGCCCCGTCGCTCCAGGTCGTATAGGGCGCGGTGCCTCCGCTCCCGTTCGGGTTGGGGCCAAAACGCGCCAGATCCGCTCCCACCTCGGCCATCGCAGTGCGCGGACGATGCTCCTCCCAGCTCTGCCCCCCGTCGAGGCTCGCTGCGAAGCGCTCCCCATCGCTCACAAGCTGCGCATCACCGATGACATAGCGTCGATTCCCGAACCACTCCTGCCCCACGACATCAAAGACCCCAAACTCGGCGGTGAGCACCTCAAAGCTCTCGCCACCGTCGGCGCTCGCATACGCGTAATCGAGCTCAAAGCGATCGCTGATGGTAAGCCCCGGAAACGCACGCACACCGAACACGAACACGTGCGTCTCATCGACCGCCACGCCGACGCGCCCATACCTCAGCTCCGAGTTCAGCACCCGCAGCGTGCCCTGCTCATCATTGGCAACGTCCCACATCGGTCGCCAACTTCGCCCTGCGTCGTTGGAGTAGAGCGCCACATCCAGGTCCTGGAGCATCACCCCCAGCCCGCGGCCCGCCGCGTCAAACGCGACGTACGTGCTCGCGCCGATCATCGGCTCACAGCGCGCCCCATGCACCTCCCAGTCGGCCCCTGTCGCAGGAGTCTCCGACCCCTGCCCCGATCCGCACCCCAACACACAGGCGCACAGCGCCACCCCTACCACCCCTGCTCCGGCCCATCTTCGCATCATCTACGGCCCCACTGCTCGTGGCATCATGCCCGCCACCATCATCTCCGCTGCCCTCATGAACATAGTTGTAACAAAGCGCAACAAATCTAGCGAAGCGCTATCCCACAATCAACGGTCGCCACCACCACCGCTCCGTGCACCGATACGCGGCGCAGGGCCACGACTTCCACCCCGATTGGCCCCCCTCTCGCCTTTGTGTCAGTCGAATTACAGGCCAGCCCCCCCGCGCCCCCCTCCCTTGCGTTTGTCTCACCTTCTGGTAAGTGTTCCTGCCCAGCACCCCCGCGCCGCTCTCCCCGCGGCACACACGCCCCCTCTGGCCCCCGCGCCAAACCCCTCGGAGTTGCTGTCATGGCAAAGGAACAGACCATCCCCGTCGTCGACCTTCGCGATTACACCCACGGTGACGAAGCCGCCCGCCAGGCCTTCGTTAAAAAGATCGGTGACGCTCTCAAAGAGCTCGGATTCGTGGCTGTCGAAGGCCACGGCGTCGACACCGACCTCCTCTACGAAAATTACGACCTCTTCGAGCAGTTCTTCGCTCTTGAGGAAGACACCAAGCGCCGCTACGAGTCTCCCGAGACCGGCCGCCAGCGTGGCTACACCTCCTTTGGCGTCGAGCACGCCAAAAACAACGAGAAGGCCGACCTCAAAGAGTTCTGGCACCTGGGCCGCGACCTTCCCGCCGACCACCCCATGGCCGAGCGTATCCAGAAAAACGTCTGGCCCGAAGAGGTCCCCAAACTTCGCGAGAAGGCGCAGGAGCTCTACCAGGCCATGGAAAACTCCGCCGAGACGATGCTCAAGGCGATCTCCATCTACCTGGGTCAGGAAGAGAGCTTCCTCCCCAACATGATCAAGGATGGAAACTCCATCATCCGCGTCATTCACTACCCGGTCTGCGACGGTTTTGATGAGCCCGGCACCATGCGCGCCGCCGAGCACGAAGACATCAACCTGATTACGCTGCTTCCGGAAGCCACCCAGTCCGGCCTGGAGCTTCTGGAGCGCGACGGCACCTGGCGCCCCATCCACGCCATCAAAGGTCAGATGATCGTCGACTCCGGCGACATGCTCGCCCGCATCACCAACAACAAGCTCCCCTCGACCACCCACCGCGTGGTCAACCCCGAGGGTGACGCCACCAGCCGCTACTCCATGCCCTTCTTCGTGCACCCGCACCCCGACTACGTCCTGGAGGTGCTCGACACCTGCCTCGACGAGGGCGAAGAGCCGGCCAGCGAGCCCATCACCGCCGAAGAGTTCCTCTTTGAGCGCCTGCGTGAGATCGGCCTGAAGTAAGGCCGCCTCATCCCCTGCACCCGCAGGGGCGTCGCAAGAAAAGGCCGCGAGCTCGCTCGCGGCCTTTTCTTTTGCCCGCGACGCGCTGCCAGACAGCCAGACAGCCTCCGCACGCTCGCCACTCTTGACGCTGCCCCCTTTGTCCTCTTATCTGGCCCGCGCTACGATAGCCGTGCTTCGCCCCGGGCCAACACGCCCCCCCGGCGATTTAAAAAACCTCTCCCCCTACCGGGGCTCAACGCCTGCCCCTTTTTGGAGTGCCTCTATGCAACGTCTACTCATCCTCCTCTTCGCCCTGGCCGCGCTTCTCGTGGCGCCGGCCTGCGACGGGTGCGGCTCCAAGAAGGGAGCCATCCCCGCCTCGGCTCAGGATCGCATCACCCAGCTCTCCGAGCAGCTCCCCCTGAGCACCGACGCGCTCATCATCGCCCCCAAACTCGATGAGACCCGAGAAGCCCTCGACATCGTCATGCGCCGCACCGAAGCCTTCAACCCGGCGGCCCGCATGATCGAATCTCAGATTCAACGCGAGTGGGGCATCAAGCTCAACGACCCGGAGAGCTGGAAGCGCGCCGGCATCACCCCCGATGGCTCCCTGATGGTGGCCATGGTCGTCAACCGACCGGTGCTGGTCACGTACGTCGCCGACAAGCAGGCCTTTGAGAGCGTCTTCGTCGAGCGCCTGCGCAAGACCTTTGAGATCACCGAGCCGGTGCGCAACGAGAAGATGGGCGACACCTCGCTCAAGATCAGCGGCAAGTCCGGCGGGCTGGAGCTTGCCTGGTTCTACGAAGGCAACATCGCCTTTGTGGCCCTGCCGGCCTTCGACGCCATCGAAGCGCTCGAAGAGGGCACCGCCCTGGCCATCGCCACCCAGATTCAGACCACCAAGACTGAAGAGTCGCTCGGAAAGAGCGCGCCCTTTATCGCCTTCCGCGACAACCTGGCCAAAGACCTCCCCTTAAGCGTCTACGTCGATCCGGACCGCTACCTGGCCCGCGTCGAGCAGGCGCCTAACCCCAACCCCACCCCGGTCGATGAGCTCATCGAGCAGGTCGCGCTCTTCTCCAAAAACAACGCCGAAGGCGCGGGCGTGGGCTTAAAGGCCACGGACACCCGCATTCTGCTCAAAGCGTACGCCGGCGGCGATGACGAGCTCGTCAAAAAGGCCCGCGAAGCCTACTTAAGCGAGATGGAGGCCGACTGGGCCAACCTGCTCACCAAAAACACCATGCTCGGCATCCGCACCAGCTTCGATATGCCCAAAGCCTACCAGGCTTTCCTCGACGGGCTCCCCGAAGAGAACAGCCGCGCCATCCGTCGCAACCTCGTGGAGATGGGCCGCAACTACAACCTCAACCTCGAAGACGACGTCATCGCCGCGATGAGCGGCCACTCCCTCATCGCCTTCTACGGCATCGGCACCCGTCAGCTGATGGGCGCGCTCGGTCAGGGCGCCCCCATCCAGCAGGCGCTGAGCGTGATCTCGGCCAGCGGTCTGCTCGTCTCCGCCAACTTCAGCGAACAGCGCAAACTCGAAGCCCTCGTCGACGGCCTCGGCCAGTTCGCCACCGGCTACGCCGAGCTCCGCCCCCTCAACTACAAGGGCCAGCCCGTCGAAGACGCCCGCGTGCTCGTCCCGGCCAACCTCAACGCCCTGCCCGCCCGCCTCTTCCAGCGCGGCGACAACCTCACCATCGCTGCGGCCGGCATGGGTGAAGACGCCGTCTACGAATACCTCACCGGCAAGCGCGACGAGCCCGCCCTCAAAGACGTCGAAGGCCTGGATCTGGGCGCCCGCTTCGCCTCCGAGAAGAACCTCAACGGCCTCTACTTCAACTTCGAGCGCCTGCGCGAGAACTTCGGCTCGATGCCCATGATCGGAAACGTCATCAGCACCCTCGACCCCCTCCAGGAGCTGCTGATCGAGGTCGCCGTCGAAGACGAAGGCCTCTTCGCCACCGCCTCCCTCGACTTCGTCGCCCCCCTCCCCGAGCCGGGCACCCCCGCCGACGCCCCGACCGAGTAGTCATGAACCTCGTCGTACACAACCTCACTCGCCGGTTTCACGCCGGCGAGCGTGAGGTCACCGCCCTTGATGGCATTGAGTTGACGATCGAGGGCGGTGAGTTTGTAGCCATCGTCGGACGCTCCGGCAGCGGCAAGACCACCCTGCTCAACGCCATCGGCGGGCTGGACACCGACTACCAGGGCAGCGTCACCCTGGGCGGCCCCGACGCCCCCGCCCTGCACACCCTCTCGGAGCGCGAGCTCGCTGCGACCCGCCAGCGCCACCTGGGTTACGTCTTCCAGCAGTTCAACCTGCTCAACCACCTCAGCGCGGCCGAAAACGTCGCGCTTCCCTCCTTCTTCGGCGGCGGCCTCTCGGCCGCCGACGCCCACCAACGCGCCCTCGACCTTCTGGAGGGCGTCGGCCTCAAACACCTCTCCGACGCTCGCCCCCCTCAGCTCTCCGGCGGCCAGAAGCAGCGCGTGGCCATCGCCCGCGCCCTCTTCGCCAAGCCCGACATCCTGCTCTGCGACGAGCCCACCGGCAGCCTCGACCGCGACACCGGCCTGCAGATCCTCGAGATCTTCGAGCGCCTCAACGGCGAGCAGGGCATCACCGTAATTCTTGTGACCCACGAACATCATGTGGCCGCCCGGGCCCACCGCCGCGTGGTGCTCGATCAGGGCCGCATCGTCGAAGACGTCGCCCAGACCCCGCTCTCCCCCGAGGTCGCGTGAGCTCCTCTGCCCCCACCTCCTCCCGAAGTCGTCTGGTGGCCCTGGTCACCCAGAGCCTGCGCCGCAACCGCGCCCACTTCGCCCTCTCCGGGCTCGGTGTGGCCGTGGGCATCGCCACCCTCTTCTTCTTCACCGCCCTGGGCGAAGGGGTGCGCACCCAGATTTTGGAGCGCGTCTTCGTCATCGGCCAGCTCGAGGTCGTCGACCCGGCCGCCGATGGCCCCTCGCTCGGCGGCCTCTTCGGCTCCGGCGGCGGCCTCGACGACGGGCTTGTGCGCCGCGTCGCCGAGCTCGAAGAAGTCGAGGCCGTCTTCCCCAAACAAAAACTCACCTTCCCGGCCAGCGCCCGCGGTGGGGGCTCCCTGCTCGGTCGCGATCTCACCATCGAGTTTATCGCCGACGGCATCCCTCAAGACCTCGTCGACGATCCCATCACCGATCCCCTGGGCTTTGTCGACCACGCCAACCCGGCCTCCTGCAGCGCAAACGCTCCCTGCCCCACGGGGTTCCAATGCGCCGGCGACGTCTGTGAGCCTGCCGCCTGCACCCCCGGCGACAACGTAAGCGAAACCTGCGGGGCGCAGGCCTACTGCCACGCCCAACGACGCACCTGCGCCTGGCCCATCCCCGTCATCGCCCACCCCAACCTCATTGAGCTCTTCAACGGAAGTCTGCGCACCGCACTCAAAGGCAGCCAGGGCATCGGCGGCCAGCTCCCGCGCCTCACCGAAGAGATGCTGGTGGGCCTGGAATTTGACCTCGTCCTCGGCCAGAGCTTTCTCGGTCGCAACGAGCGCGCCGCTCGCCAGACCGAACGTGCGCGCCTTGTCGCCTTCTCCGAGCGCGCCATGCCCATGGGCGCGACCCTGCCCTTAAGCGTGGTGCAACGCCTCAACCGCCGCTACTCCGGCGACGAGAGCGCCGACACCTACCACTCCCTCCTCGTCGAGGCCCGCTCCAACGACCAGGTCGCCCCCCTCACTCGCCGACTCACCGAGGAGCTCGGCCTGCAACTCTCCGCACGTCATCAACAGGCCGAACGCATCGGCCTGCTCATCTCGCTGATCACGCTGCTCTTCAACCTCATCGCACTCATCATCCTGGGCATCTCCGCGCTCAACATCACCCACACCTTCTCGATGATGGTGCTGGAGCGCCGCGCCGAGATTGGCCTTATGCGGGCGCTGGGCGCCACGCGCCGGACCATCCACCTGCTCGTACTCGGGGAGGCCACCGTCGTGGCACTCCTCGCTGCGCTCGGAGGCCTGGCCCTGGGCTGGCTCGCGGCGATGGGCCTCGACCTTGCGTTTGGCTCGCTGGTAGGCGACTTTCCTTTTAAGCCAGACTCCCTCTTCAGCTGGCAGCCCTGGATGGCTGCCCTGGGCCTGGCCACCGCATTGCTCTTCTGCTGGCTTGGCGCACTTCTCCCGGCGCGCCGCGCCGGAGCCATCTCTCCGGCAGCCGCCCTTACCGCTCGCTGATCGACTTTCCTGCTCACGTCGAGGTCTTGCATGCGCACGCTCTCACTCCCTTTGAAAGTGGCCTTTCTGGCTCTGGCCCTCTCCGGCTGCGGCGACTGCGCAGACACCGGCGGCCTGACCGGCCCCGGCGACGATCGCGATGTCTTTGAGGGCGACACCTCACTCGACGCGACCCTCCCCGACACCGATCCCTCCTCCGACGGTGGCACCGACGCCGACACCCCCGACGCCGCGCCCCAATGCCCCGCCCTCCAGATCTGCAACGAGGACTGCTGCGCCCCCGATCAGCTCTGCCTGGCCGGCGGCTGCGTCACCCCGGGCGACGCCTGCGAAAACACCCTGGACTGCCCCGAGGGCAACTTCTGCGAGCCCACCCTGGAGCGCTGCCTCCCCGACCTGGGCGACGCCTGCATCTACCAGCCCGAAGGCGACGTCTTTGACCCGGTGGTCGACGTGGCCTGGCAGGCCGACGAAAACACCCCGGTCCCCACGCACAAACAGATCATGATGACCCCGGCTGTCGTCGACATCACCGGCGACAACATCCCCGAGATCATCTTCTCCACCTTCGCCGGCAGCCAGTACACCTCCGACGGCATCCTGCGCGCGGTCAACGGGCGCACCTACGAGCCCGTCTTCGATCTCACCGACCCTTCGGTGCGCGTCTCCGGCGCCGCCTCGGTCGCCGTCGGTGATATCGATCGCGACGGTCGCAACGAGATGGTCGCCGTCCTCAGCGGCGGCAGCGGGCTGATTGCCTTCGACGACCACACCACAGGGTTTACCGAGATGTGGCGCACCGGAAGCTTCTCCATGAGCTGGGACAGCGCTTACCTCGTCGACCTCGACCACGACGGCCGCATTGAGGTCGTCGGCGCCAACCGCGTCTTCGACGGCATCACCGGCGCGCAGCTCTGCGTCAACACCGAGGTTGGCGGCGCGCCCAAAAACACCCTGGTCGCAGACCTCGACGGCACCGGCAACCTGGAGGTCGTCGCCGCCGGCGGCGCCTTCAGCTTCAACCGCACCTCCGATACCACCGCCGAATGCCCTACCTTCTGGACCTACGACGACGGCGTCGGCGGCTTCCCCGCGGTGGCTGACTTCGGCCAGATGGTCGGCGGCACCTTCGACTACGGCAACTTCGACGGCCTCCCCGAGGTCGCCGTCGTCACCGGAAACGTCGGCGACTCCGTCAAACTCCACGACGGCCTCACCGGCCAGCGCATCTGGCTTGCTCCCATGCCCACCGAAGGCCACCCCCATTACTCCACCGCAGAATGCACCACCAGCGGCTCCGGCCCCCCCACCATCGCCGACTTTAACGGCGATGGCCTACCCAACATCTCCACCGCCGGCCCGTGCTTCTATGTCGTCTTCAACGAGCGCGGGGAGCTGATGTGGAAGCTCCCCTCCCAGGACTTCTCCAGCAAAGTGACCGGCTCCTCGGTCTTCGACTTCCAGGGCGACGGCAAAGCCGAGGTGGTCTACGGCGACGAATGCTTCCTTCGCGTCTACGACGGCGAAGGCAACCCCGACGGCTCCACCGACATCTTCTTCCAGATCGCCAACACCAGCGGCACCACCCGCGAGCTCCCGGTCATCGTCGACGTCGACGCCGACTACCACGCCGAGATCGTCGTCATCTCCAACGACTACTCCGGCGTCGGCACCCGCTGCGCACAGTACTGGCCGCGTTTTGAAGAGCTCGGCGGCGCCTCCAACGGCGTCCGCGTCATCCGCGACATTGAGAACCGCTGGGTCGCCACTCGCCCCGTCTGGAACCAGCACGCCTACAGCGTCACCAACGTCTGCGACGGCATCGACGACGCGCTCTGCCCGGGCACCGTCAACCGCCCCGGCGCCATTCCCTCCGGCCGCATCGACAACTGGCGCCGTGACTACCTCAACAACTACCGCCAGAACGTCCAGGGCGAAGGCCTCTTCAACGCCCCCGACCTGGTCGTCAGCCAGGGCGGCGGCGTCTGCAAAGAAGACCACGTCACCCTGACCTTCATCGCCTCCAACCAGGGAAGCCGCGGTGTCATCGAAGGCCTCCCCGTCGCCCTCTACCTGGTCGAAGGCGACCAGGAGACGCTCATCGACGTCGTCCTCTCCGACGACCTGATGGCCCCGGGCTCCCGCCTTGAGTTCACCTACGACTGGTACGACGCCCCCATCTCCGCCGGCGACGGCCAGCACATGGAGGTCATCGCCCGCATCAACGATGACGGCACCGGCCAGCGCAGCTTCCGCGAGTGCAACGAAGAGAACAACGAGCTGCGCGCGACCGTCGGCTGCAAATGCACCTCCAGCGACCAATGCCCTGAGAACTACTACTGCCTCAACAACGGCGTATGCGCGCCCGTCCCGGGCTGACCCAACGAAGGGGTAACTGTTGCCCGACACCGGCCCCTTTAAGGGGCCGGTATTTTTTTGTCCGCAACGAGGTTCAAAATGACATCGACACCTTCCCTTCGCCCTCTCCACCCGAGCGATGCCCCGGAGCTCGACCGCCTCCAACGCCTGGCCTACGGCGACGGACTCCAGGAACCCACCGCCGCGCTGCTCTCAAAGATTACGCTGGCCCCGGAGTTCTGTTTCGGCGCCCCGGCCGACGCCCCCGGTCGCCTCGCGGCCTACCTGCTGGCGCACCCCTGGCCCTCACAAGAGAGCCCCGGTCTCGCTCGCGTTCTCACCGCGCTGCCGGAGCGCGCCGACGCCCTTCACCTGCACGACGTGGCGGTAGACCCCGCCCACAGTGGCCGTGGCATCGCCTCCGCGCTTATCAGCGCGCTGGTAGACGCGGCCATCGCCCATGGCTTTGACCTTATCACCTTGGTCGCCGTGCAAGACGCCGCGCCCTTCTGGGAAAAACAGGGGTTCTGCCCGATCCGCCCCGCGGTAGGCTACGATGAGGGAGCCCTCTTCATGGAGCGCCGCGTAGGAAAGGGTGCGGTGAGCTGATCGCCTGATAATGTAGCGCTCGGGGAGAGCGTTGGCGGCGAGCTCGGTGCGGGCGTCGTTGGAGCCAGGTAGCGTGCGGCCCGGGGCCACGCGCATGGTGAAAGACCTGGCTGACGTGGCGAAGGGCCAGCACGGCCTCCCCTCCGACAGATGCCGCTTTCCACATAATGACAGCAAACATAACATTCCAAACATCATTTCTTGCCAGCAAGAAATGATGTTTGGCTCGACTAAGTGCATTTCTCGCTGGCGAGAAGCGCTACTCGGACCCCCGACCTCCGCTTCTCGCTGGCGAGATCCGCTACTCGGATGCCCGACCTCGGCTTCTCGCTACCGAGATCCGCTACTCAGACGCCCGACCTTGGCTTCTCGCTACCAAGATCCGCTACTCGGATACCCGACCTCCGCTTCTCGCTACCAAGATCCGCTACTCGGGCGCCCGACCTGCCGTTCTCGCTACCAAGATCCGCTACTCCACGCGTTGACCTGCCGTTCTCGCTACCAAGATCCGCTACTCCACGCGTTGACCTGCCGTTCTCGCTACCAGGATCCGCTACTCCACGCGCCGACCTGCCGTTCTCGCTACCGAGATCCGCTACTCCACGCGCCGACCTGCCGTTCTCGCTACCGAGATCCGCTACTCCACGCGCCGACCTGCCGTTCTCGCTACCGAGATCCGCTACTCCACGCGCCGACCTGCCGTTCTCGCTACCAAGATCCGCTACTCCACGCGCCGACCTGCCGTTCTCGCTACCGAGATCCGCTACTCCACGCGCCGACCTGCCGTTCTCGCTACCAAGATCCGCTACTCCACGCGCCGACCTTCACGCCCCGCCCCCGAAGACCACATCGTAACATCGAGCTCCGGCCGCTCCACTCGCCATAAGAGCACGTTGGCCACCACCAACACCCCCATCCCCACAAGCCCGTTGAGCCCCGTCACCAGCGGAATCGTGCGATCGAGATAGAGAAACGAAAACGCAAAGGTCGCATTCAGCGTCCCGTGCATCACCGCCGCCATCAGCACCGACCCCGCCTTGACCGTCACCCAGCTAAAGAGCGGAGAGAGCAGCACGCACCACAGCGTCATCATCCCCACCCCGAGCACCGGATGCTCCGGGTAATTATGCCCCTGCAAAATCAAAGGCGCATGCCACACGCCCCACACCGCCCCGATCACCAGCGCGCTCTTCCAGAACCCCATCGGCGCCAGCTCCCGCAGCATCAACCCGCGCCATCCCGCCTCCTCCCCAAACGCAAACACCGCGTTGATCGTCGCCCCGGCCACCAATCCCTGCGCCAGCTGAATCAGCAAAAAGAGCAGCGGCGGAAAACGCTCCAGCGCCTGCTCGGCCTTCGCCACCTCATCCGGCGGCAACACGCGCCCCAGCGTCTCCAGCATGCCCCCCAGCCCCGCATCAAACCCCACCCCGGGGATCAAAAGCGCCGCAAAAAGCGCCGCAAAAGCCAGCACCACCGGCAACCCCCAGCCCACAAGCCACCACCGATTAATCTTGAGCCGAATCGCCAGACTCTCCCGTACTCGCCGACCCGCACGGCGGTCCACCACCATCGCCACGATCGCCGGGATCAGCATATAAGGCAGGGCGATGAGAAGCCCCATCGCCCCGCCAAACTCCACCCCTCCCAGATAGAACGCGCCGGCCCATCCCCAGCAAGCGATAAAGGTCCACACCAGATAGCGCCTCAACGCCCCCCCTTCACCCGAAACCGCAGCGCGCTCTTCTCCCACAGCTTTACTCCTCGGCGGTGTCGATCAGCGTGTAGTTAAAGGTCAGCAGCACGCTGTTCTGGACCTGCGTCTCATCGAGCAGCTGCGGATCGCTCAACACCATCAGGCTGTAGGTCAGCCCCATCCAGTCCACAATCGCCACGCGCACCTTTCCGGTCATCCCGATACGCGTCAGCTCAAAGGGGGAGCGATCTTCGTCATCATTGTTCAAGAAGGGCACAAGCGCTGTGGCCCCCACCCGGTAGTCCACGCGCTGCTCGGGGAACTTACCCTCCACCCCGATGAACGCCTCAGCACCGGCCTGGTACGCGTTGCTCAACTCCACGAGCTCCACATCGGCGGTCGCATCGTCGTCCTGGACCACGAGCACGCCGGCGGCCAGCGCCTCACGGGCACCAAAGCCCACCCGAAGCGTGGCGCGAACCGCCTCCTGACGCACCGGCTCCAGCGCCACACCGGCAGACTGGAAGAGGTTGAGCGGAGTGAGCGGGTCGGCCACGCGCAGACGATCGGTCACCTCCCCGTCCACCGTGCCATCTTCGCGCGTGATCAGATATCCGGTGGGCTCCGCGCTCACCAGCTCCGTGGCAAACCAGCTCGTCTCGGCGCTCGCACGCGCATACGGACCGATCCAGTCGTTGAGCAGGTAGTTATAAATACTCTCCAGCTCCAGCTTATCGTTGTTCTTCACGAACTCCTGGAGCACCGGCGTGCGCGCCCAGCTCGTGTTGTAGCCAAGCGTGTTGCGCCACTGATGCTTGCCCGAAAAATAATCGAGTCCGCCGTTGACCGCCCCACCCAGCAAAAAGGACGTGCCTTCGTTCTGACCGATCACATTCTGGTTGGAGACAAGGTTGAAGCTGGCCTCCACACCCAGGTTGCCACTGAACCCCTGCGGCTGCTCGTTCACATCGAGCGCCTCCTGCCCCACGTACTGCGGCGCATCCGCATCCTGCGCAAACGCCCCGTTTGCCATCGCCATCACCGCCAGACCACTACCCAGCGCAACGCCCAACTTCTGCAACTTCAACATCGACTTCTCCACTTCAGGTTGAACGACATGTTCATTCACACACAGCTCCGTTCGTAAAACGCCCGGAGCGAACAACAGACTCATCACGCAGCCCGGCAACGGGCCCGGCACGTACTCGGCCGCCAGCTTAGACACAACATCGCAGAGAACAAGACGCCCCCCCCTGGCAACTCGCTCTGCCACCAACGCCCCCCATCCCCCGACAAACTCAGGCGATCGCCTTAAAGAGATTCGTGACCCGAATCACCGAGAGCGTCTTCCCACTCTCAGCCTGCACGATCTCAACCTCATGGTGAATCAACGTGCGGCTCTTTCGCAGCACTCGCCCCCGCGTCACGATCACCCCCTCGGTAGCGCTGCGCATATGCGAGCCGTTGATCTCAATGCCCACCGGCACACGCTTCGTCAGGTCCAGCTTCCAGCATGCATGCATACTCGCTGCCGACTCCCCCAGCAGCATGCTGATGCCCCCGTGCAAAAGCCCGAAAGGCTGCAAGGCGTGCGGCCCCATCGCCATCGAGAGCGTAATACCCTCGTCATCCACCGCGATAAGCTCCACCTCGTGCACCTCCAGCGCGGTGCCGCGGCGAAGCTCCTGCCACATCGACCGCCACGTCGCCTCGCTGTGCTCCTCGGAAGCAAAGCGCTTCAGAACATCGGGATCAGGCATCGCCGCCCTCCTCAAAATAGGCGCGCACCTGCGCCACATCGTCTTGAATCTGCGCCACAAGCGCCGCAGGCGACTCAAACTTCATCTCCGGGCGCACATGACGATAAAGCGAGAGCATCACCTCCTCCCCGTAGAGGTCGAGCTCTTCCTCCACCCCCTCCTCCAACACAAAGGTCTCCACCGTGCGCGCCCCGCCCCCAAAGGTCGGTCGCGTCCCGATATTGGTGATCGCTTGCCAGCCCCCACCGGCGCCGCCCACGGCAAGGCGCGTGGCATACACCCCGTCCGGCGGCAGGGCCATGCCCTCGGCCACCTCCAGGTTCGCCGTCGGAAACCCCAACGCCCTCCCCCGCGCCTCCCCATGCACCACCTCGCCAGCCAGCCGATGAGGCCGCCCCAGCAGACGGCGCACAGCCTCAAGCTCTCCCGAAGCCACCAGCGCGCGCACCCGCGTCGAGCTGACAACCTCCCCCTCCACCTCCACGAGCTTCGGCACCACCACCTTCAGCCCGAAACGCTCCCCCTGCTCCCTCAAAAGCTCCGTCGTCCCCTCGCGCTGATGCCCGAAACGAAAATCTTCGCCGACCACCACCTCCACCGCCCCCAGCCCCTCGACAAGCACCTCTTCGATAAACGCCTGCGGACTCATCGAGGCCAGCGCCTTATCAAAGCGCAGCGCCACCACCGCCTCCACCCCGTAGCTCCCCATCAGCGCGTACTTCTGCGGCGCCACGCTGAGTTTTGCGGGCGCTGCCTCCGGCCTGAAGAACGCCACCGGATGCGGATCAAAGGTCATCGCCACCGGCGTCGCCCCCAGCTGCGCGGCCTGCTCCTTGACCTGCGCAAAGATGGCCTGATGCCCGCGGTGCATCCCATCAAAGTTGCCTATCGTCACCACCGAGCGCTCCAGCTCGGCGCCGGCCTCCTCGATCGTCGTGTACACTCGCGTCATCTTCTGCTCACCGGTCGATGGCGGCCCTTCATAGGCCGCAGGATCGCGCGGAGTGTAATGATCCACCTGCGCCCCGACAAGCCCGCCGCTCCCCACCCCGGTTGTCCCGCCCGACGCCTCGCGCTAGGCTGCCTGCCGGATCTCTGTTGATGAACTCGCCATGGGCCCCTCTATGCTTTGGTTGCGGCACCGCACCCTCACCACCCTCCTGGCAGGCCTTAGCCTGCTGGCCTTCTCCCCCCGGGCCAGCGCCCAGGCCAACGAGGACGCGAAGAGCGCCGACGCCGCGGTGATCATGCTCTCGGCCGAGGCCGGCGTCGGCCCCATCGCCGAAGACATCTTCCTCAACCTCACCCCGCGCCTCACCTTCATCAAGCCCCTGCCCGCGCCCCTCTGCGAAGGCGGCGGCACCTGCTCCGCGCTCTTCCACGCCGGACTGCAAGTCCCCCTGCGCCTGCGCCTGGCCGACCGCGCCCCCGAGCAAGACGCCCTCCTGCGCGAAGAAGACTGGCTGGAGCTCTCCGACTACCTGCGCATCATCCGACGCCTGGAGTACGGCACCCTCAACGACCCGCTCTACGTACGCCTCGGGGAGCTCGGCGGCGCCTCGCTCGGAAACGGCACCATCATCGGCGGCTATTACAACGTCATCACCACCGACCACTACCGCCTGGGCCTGCGCGCGCACCTCGACTTAAAGCGCGCCGGCGTTGAACTTCTGGCCAACAACCTCGTCAGCCCCAACCTCTTAGGAATCCGCGCCCACCTGCGCCCCACCACACTCATCGAGAGCGCCCCCCGCGCACTGGACCGCCTCCAGCTCGGCGCCACCCTGGTCACCGACCTCCGAGCTCCGACCGACCTTCAGCGCAACCCCGACGGCACAGCCCTGGCCGGCCCCACCCGAGAGCCCCTGGTCGAAAGCTCCCAACCCACCACCCTGCTCGGCCTCGACGCCCGCTTTAACCTCGTCGAGCGCGCGCGCCTCTCCATCACCCCCTACCTCGACCTCAACACCCACCTCGGCCTGGGAAGCGGCCTGCACGCCGGCCTGCTCTGGCGCCAGAACATCGCCGACCCCGTCGAGCTCTCCGCGCGCGTGGAGTACCGCCGTCTCACCGACCGCTACCTCCCCGAATACATCGACCCTCTCTACGAAGTCTCCCGCTTCCAGACCCTCTCCCCCACCGAGCCCGGGCTGGCCGGCCCCAAACTTCGTGTGGCTCGCTCCACCGACCCCGCCACCCGCCACGGCGCCCAGGCCTGGATCCAGGCCCGCCTGGCCGGCATCCTGACCCTGAGCGCCGCCTATGAAGACGCCCAGGGCCCCGGCAACGCCGCCCTGCGCACCCGCGCCGCCCTCCAGCTCGCCAGTCGCCTGCAGCTCGGCGCCTTCTATTACAAAGCGCAGCTCGACGCCCCCGCCTCCGAAGGCGTCGCCGACGGCCTCTTTGAGCTCGACGGCGCCCTCACCGTCGCCGAAGGCCGCCTCGGCCTCTGGGGGCCCCTCTACGCCCACGCCCAGTACGGCGGCCTCTGGCAGCTGCGCGACGACGGCGTCTTTGAAACCGTGCGCCTCTGGAACATCGGCCTGGGCGCCGGCATGAGCTTCTGATGAAGCGTACGCCCCCGGCCTGGCGCTCGACCCTCAAGCGCGCGCTCCTCTACACCTTCATGCTGGCCCTGCTCGCCAGTTTCGCGCTCGCGCTCTGGCTCTCCCGGCTCAGCGCCCGCGCCCACGCCAACCTCCCCCCGCTGCCCGACCTCAACGCCTGGCACCCCGAGCTCCCCGGCCACATCACCACCGCCGACGCCTGGCCCATCACTTCGCCTGCGCCCCCCCTCCCCACCACCTACGACGATCTGCCCCCCCTGCTCATCACCACCGTACTCGCCGCCGAAGACGAAGACTTCTTCGCACACCGCGGCTACAACCCCCGCTCCATCGCCCGCGCCGCCCTCGTCAACCTGCGCGCTGGCGAAGTCGTGCAGGGCGCAAGCACCATCACCCAGCAGGTCGCCAAACATTTCCTGGACCGGCAGAAGACCACCCACCGCAAAATCCAGGAACTCCTCCTCGCCCGCCAGCTCGAGGCCCACTACACCAAGCCCGAGATCCTCGCGGCCTACCTTCGCAACGTCTATTTCGGCCAGCAGGCCTGGGGCATCACCGCCGCAAGCCACCGCTACTTCCACACCTCCCCCCACAACCTCACCCCGGGTCAGATGGCCATGCTCGCCGGCATCCTGCCCGCCCCCAGCAACTACAACCCGGTGGCCTCCCCCGAGATCGCCACCCAGAAACGAAACCGCGTGCTGCGCCGCCTCCATGACATCGGCGTCATCGATGCGGCCACCTACCAGCGCGAAGTCGCAGCCCCTCTGGACTTCGGGGGCCTCCCGACCACCGAGACCTCGCCAGCCCTGCGACTTCCCGAAGCCCACGCCGACGCCCTACAGCACGTCGCCGAACACCACCCCGACACCGACTGGAATGAGGCCGCACAGCGCATCGTCACCACCCACCGCCCCGCCCTGCAGGCCCTGGCCCGTCAGGCCTTGCAAGAGGGCGTCGAAGCCCACGCCCGCCGCCAGGGTTTTCCTGGCCCGGTTGCACGTTTAAAAGACGCCCCACACGCCAACCCCAACGCCCCCACTCCCGCGCACCTCTTCGAGGGTCTCAACGCCGCGACTCGAGTTACCCCGGCGCTCGTCCGCACCGTCGACCGCCGCGGCATCCTCCTGCACGCCCCCCGGGGTGAGCTCACCCTCCCCGCAGACGAGCTCCGCTGGCTCGGCGGCATCAATCCCCGCACCGACGCGCCACGCGACCCACACGCCTACCTGAACCTCCTCCACCCCGGCGATCTCGTCATTATCCACCGCCTGAGCCCCGACGCCCCCTGGCAGCTTCACGCCGCCCCCCGCGCCGAAGGCGCCCTGCTCCTTCTCGACCACACCAGCGGCGACATCCTCGCCAGCGTCGGCAGCCACCGCCTCGATCGCAGCGCCTTTAACCGCGCCACGCGCGCCTGCCGCCAGCCCGGAAGTCTGTTTAAAACCATCCTCTTCGCCGAAGCCCTCTCCGGCTCCCTCACCCTGGCAAGCCCCCTACGCGACATCCCCACCACCGTGGAAACCCGCGGCCAGCCTCGAGGATGGGAGCCCCGCAACGCCGACGCCGACTTCAAAGGCACCATCACCGCCCTCGACGCCCTGGTCGCAAGCCGCAACATCCCCGCCGTACACCTCTACGAGCGCCTGGGAGCCCCCGCGCTCATCAACCGCGCCCGAAAGATGGGCGTCACCGCCGAGCTCGACCCCACCGCCTCACTGGCCCTGGGCGCAAGCTGCGTCACCCTCCCCGACATGGCCCGCACCCACGCAAGCGTCGCCCGCGGCGGCCTGACCACCTCCAGCCGCAGCATCGACCGCATCGTCGACCTCAAAAGCGGCCGCATCAACGACCGCGGCCACTTCACCTCCCTCACAGCCTCCGCCCCGGCGCGCCTCTCCCGCATCGCCGCCCCCCTCAACCCTCCCGAGCAGGCCCTGGGCCCCCGCGCCAACGCCCTGCTGCATCACGCGCTCACGCAGGTCGCCACCCGCGGCACCGCCTCAGACCTCCCCGACGGCTGGCCCCTGATCGCCAAAACCGGAACCACCAACGAATTCGACGCCTGGATCGCCGCCGCCGATCCCCACCACACCTTCGTGGTCTGGGTCGGCAGCGACAAAAACACCGAACCCCTGGGCCGCGGCGAACACGGCGGCCGCACAGCCCTCCCCATCCTGGCCGACCTCTACCCCCACCTCGAAAACCCCGCCATCACCTGGCCCGAGCGCAACATCCCCCTCGACGAAGTCCTCATCGACCCTGACACCGGCCTGCGCGCCCGGCCCGGCGAACCCGGCCAGCCCTACCTATTCGTGCCGGGCACCGCTCCGGGCGACTTCGCCCCCACCCGCGCATCCCGCCAGATTCTGCGCCTTGATGCGATTCGCTAGGCTGTAGCGAGTCTCACTCCTCCACCCGAAACTCAAGTATCCCCTGCGCCTCATCACGGTGGTCGACGCCCTCCTGCCCGGCCTCAACCTCAACCTCCCGCGACGCCGCCACAAGGGGCTCACCGTACACCTCAAGCGTCTCCAGCGCCGTCTGCGCCTCCCCCAGCCGCTCCCCGAACCCGCTGCCCGGCTCCTGCACGCTGTACGAGACGATCACCTCCCCACGCTCCCACTGCCACAGGCGCAGCTCTGTCGCCTCCCCATCCACCTCTCCGGCTGCCGAGAGCAGCACCCGCGGGCCCTCCTCCCCCTGCGAGACCACAACCTGCGGCGAGGACCCCACCACCGAGCTCGCGAACGCTGCTTTGAGCTGGCTCACATACCCCTCCTCGCCAAACGTTGGCCCCAGCGGATCGACAAGCTCGGTCGTCCACTGCACAAGCGCGCCGTCTTCATGGGTCGCAAACCAGCGCACGTGCACCTCATCGCTCTTCTGGACCTTCCACGCATCAAACGCCCCCAGCGACATCTGCCAGCCCGCCGCCGGATCGATCCACGTGGAGTCCTCAAGCGTCGCCTCCCGGGCCGCCTCCACGTAACGCTCGTAGGTCGTGGGCACAAAGGTCATCGGCGCCGGATCTTCGGGCAAAAACGCCACCGCCGCCCCGGCCAGCGCCTTGATCTCATCATCGAGAAGCTGCGGATCCTGAGCGCTCTCATAGCTCGTCAGCGCCACGTTGAGCCCCTGCACCGCCACGCGCATCCGCCCGGCGCGCGCATCCCGCCCCAACGTCGCCAGCAGCGCCTGCTCCAAAGCCCCGGCCACCTGCTGCGCCTCATGAGGCGTACGCCAGGCGGTCAACCACACAAAGGCCTGCCCGGCCTCCCCCGGCTCCTCATAGACCCGGTAGCTGTCGGCCAACCACGCCCCGAAGATCGAGCGCGCCTCACTGGCCGGCAGCACCTCCTCCAACCACACGCTCGTCAGAAGCGGCCCCACCTCCCCGCGGGCGACCTCCTCCCAACCACGCGCCTCCTGCACTTCCTCAAACGCCTCGGGCCACTGCCAGGTCGCCACCCCGTCGCCGGCCAACCACCGATCCGGTCGCACCACCTCCACGCTCCGAGCGGCCCCCTCAACCCGCCCCCACTCCACCCCCGCCCAACCTCGGGCACGGTAGAGCGCCGCGCCCAGCGCCAGCGCCTCCCGGGTCACCGCCGCCCCCAAACCATTCCCCTCACCCTTGAGCAACGTCCCCACCCCCTCGACCCGCTCCACAAGATCGGGCCGCCTTGCCATCAGCGCCGCATCCACCTTCATCTGCTGCGCCTGCGCCAGGGCCAGCGTCGCCGCAAACATCGGCCCCGCCCCCAGCACCACCTCCCGCGCAAGCCACCCATCCACCGTCTGCGCCGGCGCCATCGCCCCGAAGACCTCCTCCTCCAGCGCCCGGCTCGCGGCAACCGCCGCCGCCCACTGCGAAGAAGCCCCCTCCCCCACCTGCTGCACCCGCAAACCATCTTCCGAAAGTACGGCCGAGGCCCGCGAACGGCTCCGATCCGCCTCCAGCCTCAACGCCCCCGCATCGCCGTAAAGCCCCGTTGAGATCCGCGCCCGCTCCGCCTCCACCGCCCCCGGCAAGGCCGGTCGCCCGGCGACCGCCTCGGCCGCTTCGATTGTCACCGGCACCTCGAAGCCCCGGTCGCGCAACGCCGCCGCCTGCAGTACAAGCTCCTCCCCGGACCCGCTCTGCTCCTGAACTTCTGCCCCCTTCTCCCCCTCCTCGCTCCCCTCACCGCTGCGCGGCGTCTCACACCCCCACATCCCCGCCACCACCAGCGCCACCAACATCCCTGTCGTCTTCAACTTCATCGCTACTCCCTCAACGTCTTTTGAGAACCGCCACGTCGACTCGCCAGCCATGGTGGACCACCATCTCTTCCGGGTCAAAACAACCCTCGCTGCTGGCATCGCATCGCCGCTGCCATTACACTCCCCTACCCGCCACACTCTCACTTCCAGGGGCCCACCTTGACCGCACCATCACCCACCGATCTTCCCTTCCTCCTCTGGCGCACCCACCGCGGCCCCGACGGCCAGCGCTTCCCGGAGGTCATCGCCACCGACGGCCACACAATCCTGCGCGTTGGCACCCTCGACCGCCAGATCTACCTGCAGCGCTTTGAGGCCGAAGACGCCGCGAAAAAACTCGTCGCGCGCATTGAAGCCGGCCTCACCCGCCAGCACGCCGTCATCGGCTACTCCATGATGCAGGGCGACGATCCGGTGGCCATCCGCGTCACAGGAAGCCCCGGTGATCCGGGCTGGCTGGCCTTCCCCGACCGCGGCGCCCTGCCCCCCGAACTTCGCCCCGCCGACGCCCGCACCACGCTGCCGGCCCAGGCCCGCGATCTTCCCCAGCGACGCCTGGTCGCCGGCGCATCGCTCACCCGTGGCCACAGCACCCTCAACCTCCTCTGCGCCATCGAGGAGCGCGGCACCGCCCAAAAACTCGGCCTTCTGCCCCACCTCTGCGCCATCTCCCTCATCGCCACTCGCCCCGACGCCGGCGCTCCGGCCGAACTCTCCCTGGGGCGCCGCCCCCCTCAACCCTCCACCCGCACACGCGCCAGCGCCCACCGCCTCGACCTCACCTTCGAGCTCCCCAACCTCCCCGCCCTCGAGCTCCTCGACGACCCCTCCGTACGCTTCTGGCTTCGCCTCGAACTCAGCGATGAGCTCCTCTGCCTGCCCGCCCGCTGGCGCACCTTCGATCTCGAGATCCGCCCCGACCGCAACCCCTGATCCCCAAACTTGCCCCCCGCGCCACCGTGGTGCTACATCCGGCCTTGCTAAACGTTTTGCCGCGCTTAGCTTCGGGCCGCTCTCTTTTATTCACACCGGCCTCGACGTCTGCGCCGCTCACCTTCGCCCTCCCGACGACGGAGCCTTCATGAACGCCGAGATCTTTCGCGCTTACGACATCCGTGGCATCGCCGACACCGATCTAAACGACGACCTCGTCTGCGACATCGGACGCGCTTTCGCCACCATGGTCACTCGCCGCACCCAGAGCGCCCCGCGCATCGGCGTCGGCCGCGACGCGCGCCGCTCCTCCGATCGCATCTTCGACGCGCTCCAGCGCGGCATGCGCGAGGCCGGCGCCCACGTCGTCAGCCTGGGCGTAGTGCCCACCCCGCTGGTCTACTTCGCCGCCGTCACCTCCGAGTTCCACGGCGCCGTGCAAATCACCGGCAGCCACAACCCCGGGGAGTACAACGGCTTTAAGATGATGATCGGCAAAGAAACCCTCCACGGAGACACCATCCAGGAGCTGCGTCGCCTCATCGAAGCCCGCGACTTCACCTCCGGCGACGACTTGAGCTGCTCGGCCATGCCCGATCTTCGCAAAAACTACGTCGAGTGGGTCCGCGACAACATCAACATGGGCCAGCGCAAGCTCCACATCGCCGTCGACTCCGGAAACGGCGTCGCCGGCATCATCGCCCCCGAACTTCTGCGCGACGCCATCAACGCCCGCGTCGAAGAGCTCTACTCCGAGCCCGACGGCACCTTCCCCAACCACCACCCCGACCCCACCGTCCCCGAGAACCTCGTCGACCTCATCGATCGCGTCAAAACGCTCGGCTGCGACTTCGGCGTGGCCTACGACGGCGACGGCGACCGCATCGGCGTCGTCGACGAAAAAGGCCAGATCATCTGGGGCGACCGCCTCATGATCCTCTTTGCCCGCCAGGTCCTCAAAGACAACCCCGGCGCCACGATCATCGGCGAGGTGAAGTGCTCACAGACCCTCTTCGATGATATTAAGGCGCATGGTGGTGAGCCGGTGATGGCCCGGGTGGGCCACAGCCTCATCAAAGCCAAAATCCAGGAGACCAACGCGCACCTGGCCGGCGAGATGAGCGGTCATATCTTCTTCAACGATCGCTTCTTCGGCTTTGACGATGCGCTCTACGCCACCTGCCGCCTGGCCGAGATCCTCTCCAACACCGACAAGACCTTAAGCGAGCTCCTGGCCGACGTGCCCCAAACCCACGTCACCCCCGAGATCCGCCGCGACTGCTCCGAGCAGCTCAAGTTCCGCGTCCCGGGCCTGGTCGCCCAGCACTTCTCCACCGAGTTTGAGACCAACACCATCGACGGCGTGCGCGTCAAATTCCCCCACGGCTGGGGCCTGGTCCGTGCCAGCAACACCCAGCCCGTGCTCGTGATGCGCGCCGAGGGCAACTCCCCCGAGACCCGCGACGCCTACCTCAAGCTCCTCGACGACGCCGTCGCCGACGCCAAGCGCCAGCTCGCTCAGTAAACGCACAGGCACACGAGACGTCGCATAAACAAAGAGCCTCCCGGCCATTCCGGGAGGCTCTTTGCGTCTTAATAATTCGACGTCTTTTCCGACGCGGCGCGAGCCTTCAGACCCGCCAGGGCGCGGTGCGCTCCTCGCGCAACTTCACCAGCAGCGCGGCGAACTCTTGCACAAGCTCGTGCAGCTCCCCGCTTCCGGCCACCTGCCTCAACATCTTCAGCGGCAACGTGGGCAACACCTTCAGCGCCATGCCGGTGTTCCCAAAGGGATTACGTGCCAGGGCCTCCCGCACCTCCAGGCGCCGCCACCAGGCCGGGTGCCGGGCCACCTCCCACAAGAGATCGGGCGTCGTCGGGCGTCGTGCCGCGATCACCAGCACATCGCGCGTGCGGGTATGCGGGTTGGACAGAAGTTTGCCGATCACAAGCGGGCTCGGATCCATCACCAGGCGCTCCAAAAGCCGCCGGTCCTGCCCGCTGGCCATCATCCGCCGCTCACCCAGCGTGATCTCCCGATCCAGCGGCAGCCGCACCTCCGGCAACCTCCGCCCACTGGCCAGCGCCCGCACCGGCGGGGCGTCGCGCAACAGCGCCACCACCGACGCCCGCTCCGCCTGATAGGCCGCCTCAAACAGCGCCTTCAGCGTCGCGTACTTCGCGTCCACATCGACCGTCACCAGCCAGAAAGACGCCGCCAGCATGGCCTCCATCGCGTCGGCATCACCCCAGAGCGCACCGCGAATCAGCTGGTCGAGGCACCACACCGCCTCATCGGGCTCCAGCGCCTCCAGACGCTCAGCGAGCGCGGCGGCCCGCATCGGGATCTCCGGCAGACCGACGGCGTGACGCACCATGGCTTCATAAGCTGCCGCCAGCGGGTCGGGAACTTCACCCGACGCCGCCGGCGGCTCTTCCCCGAGCTCTTCTTCCTGGGAGGAATCCGACATCACTCACTCGCCAGCGGCCACCGGCGCACCACCGCCGGCCTGATCCATCACCGAGACCTTCAGCCCGAAACTGCCCCCGTCAAGCACCGTCTGCGGCACCTCGTCGACGACCAGCGTAAAGGGCACCACGCTCTTCGGGCTCAGCGACTGACCGCCACCCTCAACCAGCCCGCGCGCATCTTCCACGCTCTTCTGCCCGGCGACCTCGGCGGCGCTCACATCGACACCCGCCACCCCGTTGACCTCGCGCAGCGGACGCCCCTCGGCGCTCGAGACCGTCGCGCGCAGCTTCACGTTATGGAAGGACTCCTCGGCGTAGCTGCGCACAAACCCGCGCACCACCAGCACCTTATCGCTGCGCCCCACATCGACCAGCTGGCCGTACACGCTCTCCACCACAAGGGGATCTTCGGGCGCCTGAATGATCGTGGTCTGCGTGGGTTTGGCCCACGCCTCCCGCGGGGTGTACTCCCCGTCGCCAAACGCCACCTCGATCATCTGACCGAACTGCTTGAAGTCCAAAAAGCCGCCGTTGAGCGCCGCCACCGTGCCCAGAAAACCCATCGCGACCAGGCATACGATCAAAAGCAGCGTGACCACCTTCGAGCCCCCGCTCCCGCCGATGCGATGCGGCTCAAGATCGTCGATGTCGTCAAAATTCGCCGGGGCCGCCGCCACAGGAGCCGGCGCTGCAGCCGCCGCCGGCGCTGCCCCACGCGCGGCCGGAGCACCCGGGCGACGGGCTCCCGCCGGAGGTCCAGCGGCCCCCGGGCCAGCCGGGGCCACCGGCGACTCCACCTTGCCGGTGTTCGGATCAAAATAAGGCCCGTCCGCCCCGAACGAGTCGTCCACAAACTCCGAAGGGTCGCCAAACGCGGAGCTGCCATTCCCGAGTATCGGCCCCGCGTCGTCCACCGGTGCTTCCGCCGCCGGCGCCGCAGCCGCCGTCGGAGGTGCCCCGGCCACCTTCACCCCCGGAGGCGGACCGAACTTCGCCGCTGGTGTTGCCGGCGCCTCGGCCTCCTCCATCTCTTCGGCCTCCGAGGGCTCATCAAACGCCCCCTCAAACGCATCATCCCCACCCGGCGCGCTGGCCTTCTTCGGCTTCAGGCTCAGGCCCGCGCTCGGAAAGGGGTTGGCGCTCGACGAGCCGCCCAGACTAAGCCCGCCCCTGGCCGGCAACTTCAACTTCTTCTCTCCCACATCTTCCGACGACGTCACCTCAGCGCCCTCCTCGGCGTTATCCTCATCCTGATAAAAGATCTCCACGTCGTCGCCCTCCCCCGCTCGCACGCGAAAGACATGGCTGCAACGAGAGCAGCGCAGCTTGACGCCCTTCTCGTTGACCCGCTCGTCGGGGAGGTTGAATCCTGTCGAACACTCGGGACACCGGATGATCATCGCCACGCCTCGGTTTCTCGTTTTATCTTGCGGACTTAGGCCCCAACTTCGGCCCCCAATCTAGCGCGAAACACTCGCGCCACCAACCCCCCTTCGTCGTGCATCGTTCTACTTCGAGTTCTGACGCTCCTGCGCAGCCATCGCCTCCAGGCGCACCAGCCGATCTTCGAGATCCTCGACCGTCTCTTTGAGCTCATCGATCTCGCGCTGCATCTCCGGCAGGTGCGTGAGCTGGTCGACCGCGTCGCGAAAGCGATCATCGAGCCGACGCTGCATATCGTCGAGCGAGCGCTGCGTCCCGTCGACAAACTCCCGGATCGCCTTGCCCCCCTCCTCCAACGCCTCGGCCCGACGCCTAAACTCATCGCGAAACTGCGTCACCGGCCACTGCAGCCGGGCAAAAAACTCCTCCCCCGACTGAATGATCCCCCGCAGCACCGAGACCGGAAACGCCGGGTTAGCCCGCTGCTGATCGAGCACGATATGCGCCAGCGTCGCGCTGGTAATATCTTCCCCCGTGGAGTTGTCGATGATGCGCACATCCTCCCCCTCTCGAACCATCTCTTCGATGTTCTCCAGGGTGATGTACGTGCTCGATTCGGTATCGTAGAGCTTTCGGTTCGCGTAGCGCTTTACGAGCTTTGGCATGCCTTCAAGCCTTGCTGACGGGTCGCAGTTTAGAAGTCCACTCCGCCCGCAAACGTATACTGCTGAACCGTATCCGAAAAGACCGCTTCCAACGTGAAGTTCAAGATCCACACGTGCATGCGAAGCCCGCCCAGGAATCGATTGATCTGGATCTGCTCCTGGCTAAACACAAACTCCGGCGCAAACACCTGGCCGGGGCTGTCCGGATTAAACTGCGGCGGCCGCGGATCTTCCGGATACGCGTTGAGCACCCGGCTGGAGCTGATCACATAAAGCTGCTGAAAGCCCACATAAGGCGTCAGCGCCATCACCCCGCCCAGCGCAAAGGACTTCGAGGCGGAGACGTCCCACCCCACGTTGACCATGTTGAGCTCACGCGCGCCCACCACCGTGTTGACCGTGCCGCGCACACCCACGTCGGGGAAATAATAAAACCCCTCGTTGAGCGCCCAGCGCACATCGGCCCCCATCGTGAACATCTCGCTGTCGTAGAGGTAGCCCAGGTTGCCGGCCACCTCGAACGAGAAGGGGAGCCCCTTTCGCACCTGCAAATGCCCGGTAAAGAGCGTGGACTCCGGGTTGCGGTCGCGCACACCTTCCTGCCAGTGCCGCTCGTTATGAGGGATCGCCGAGAGGCTCCCCATAAACATCACCGCAAAGCCCGCCTGCCCCAGCGTCTCGGAGGGCGCCACAAAACGCGGCGCCATCACCTGCCCCAGATCTCGCGAGAGGTCGTAGAAGAGCTGATCATCAGGCTCGGCAAACCCGCAGGTCTCCGTGCACCCAGACTCATCCGTGGTGTCATTGAAGGTCGCAAAGCGCGACAGCTCCAGGTCATTGCTGCCGGCCATCGCGGGCGCCGCCAGCGTCAAGACACTGAGCGCGCTCCACAGACTCACTACTCGGCGTTTCCATGCACTCATCCACCAACCTCCAACAGCCCGACGGCGCAGCATGCTCAGTCATTTCGCAGCGCAGCCCCTCACTTGAGGCCATCGCTGCCGGTGCAGCCTGGGTCACTTCCAATACGTCTGGCGGTTCTATCAAGGGGGGTGTGGAGCGTCAAGTCGCCCCCCCTTTCCTCTACCGTCAACGCCATCACCACCTGCCGCGCGATGGCCGCTCGCGCTTTTCCTTTCCCTTTGCCCGTTCGCCGCTATGCTCTCGCCAGGCTTCGGCGTCACTTCTCCCCCTTCGCCCCCGATTCTTGCCATGATCAACGCCTGGATCCCCGCCTCCGCCCCCGCCGCGCTGCGCTCGGTCTACACCCCCTCGCCATTCCAGAACCTCCCCTTCCACTGGTGGGAGTGCGGCCAGGGCCCCGACACGGTGGTCTTTCTCCACGGCATCATGGCCCACGCCATGGCGTTTCGCCTGGCGATCTCGCCGGCCGCTGAAAACTTCCGCGTCATTGTCGCCGACCTGCCCGGCCACGGCTTCGACCGGACCTTTCGCTCCCCCCGCATTCCCCCGACCATCGACGCCCTCTCCGACTGGCTCCAGGCCCTCCTCGACGCCATCGATGCCCCACGCATCCACCTGGTCGGTCACTCCCTGGGCGCCACCCTGAGCTTTCTGCACGCCCGCCAAAGCCCCGAGCCCCGCCTGCAGTCCTTAAGCCTGGTCAGCCCCGGACTTAAACTTCGCACCTCCCCGCGCACAGCCCCCCTCATCAAGGCGCTGCCCACCTCCGTGGCGAGCCTGGGCATGAACCGCCTGGGCATCCGCCTGCTTGAACCCATGCAGTGGCGCCGTGCGCGCATGTCCCTCCCCGAGCTCGACGCCTACCTGACCCCTCTTAAAGATCCGGCGCGCCTGAAGTTCATGCTCAAACTCGCCAGCGACATCGTCGCCGCCGGTGACCGCAGCGCCGGTGGTCACACCATCGCGCTGCCCACCCTTCTGCTCTGGGGCGACCGCGATCACCTCCTCCCCCTCGACACCGCCCACCGCCTCCACCGCGACATCCCCGACGCCCGCCTTCACATCTTTGAAGGCTGCGGCCACAGCCCCATGGAAGACGCCCCCCTGGAGTTCAACCGCGCCCTGGCCGACTTCCTCACCCGATAACCCCCGCGCCCTCCCCCCAAAAGACATCGACCCGCCACAACACGTGACGGGTCGATACGTTGAGACCAACATCCTCAACGCAAGCTCAGCTTGTGCGAAGTCGGCTTACTCCGCCGCGCCCTCGGCATCGGCCGCCACCCGCGCCGGCACCGGGCAGGTGATCGCCGAGAGCTTTGAGCTGATCGTCTCTCGCAGCGCGTTATCCTCCACGCCGCTCACACTCAACGCCGTGGTCTGCTCACAGCGAAGCTCTTTGAGCCGATGCAGCCGCACCTCCAGCGCCTCACGCTCAGCCGGCTCCCGCGCCAGACGCTCCTCAAGCTCCTTGGAGTACTCCTCCACCGTCTCGGTATCACCATCTTTTTTAGCCTGCTCGATCGCCGCCTCAAACCAGGGCGTGCGCGACCCCAACGACTCCAGCGCCCCCTCCTGACGGGTGATATAACGCTCGTAATACGCGATGGCCTTGAGGCGAGCCTCAGCGGCGACTTCGCCCTCCCCGCTTTCTTTGGCCCAGGCGTCGATCTCCTCGATCACCGCGGAAGCCTCCTCACCCAGCGTCTCCGGCGCCTCGGTGCCCGAGCGCGTCTCCTCACGCAACTTCAGCAGGTTGTCCAGGCGCGCCAGACGCACCCAACCGCTCTTCGGGTACTCGGCCTGCGCCGCCGCAAAGCTCTTCTCGGCCTCGGCCAGCGACTTCGCGTTGGCCTCCGGGTTGTTAGCCATCCGCATGGCGCGATCCAGCTCGGGCCACTCCACGTTGCTCAGCACAAACGCGCGCGTCGCCTTATCCTCACCGGCCATCCACGACACCGGCCCGGTCGTCACCTTGCCGCGCCACTCGCTGGCCATCTCAACCTCCGAGATCGCCTCATGACAGGTCTGCGTCAGCACCTCGTAGGTCTCATCGCCGTGGAGCTTAACCTCGTAAAAGGTGTCTTCCGACGCGCGGCACTTCTCAATCTCGTGCGTCACCACATTGAGCACCCGCGCCTCGGTCTTGCTGCATCCCCACAGCGCGCAGGCCATCAACGTCACGGTGATCATCTTCTGGGTTGTAGGCATCGGGTCGCTCCCATGCTTGTGTTTCAGTCGTGGTCAGTCGTCTCATGCCGGTTGCGCCTCAACGTTAAGCCTCACTGGGCTGCAGGGTGGCGCCGGCGGCGGTTTCGGCGCGGACCATAACACAGCCCCCGCCCATGCAAAACGCGGGCGTCGCCTCCGGTCCCCTTCTGCGCTAGAGTAGTGCGATGAACGACACCTTCGACGACATCTCCGAGAAGCCCCAGCTCGATCTTCTCGACGCCATCTCCGAGGCTCCCCAGGCCAACAACCTGGCCACCTTCCTGGCGCTCATCGACCAGCTCCACAAAGGCATCCACGAGCTCAGCGCCATCGCCGAGGCCATGGAGGTCGACCCGCGCACCGCACGCTACTACGCCGACTTCTCCCGCTGGCTTGGCTTGGCCACCATCGAGGGAGGCGGCGAGTGGGGGTTGAGCGCGGAGGGACAACGATTTGCGCTGAGCCCGCCGGCAAGACCGCGCATCTTCGCCAACGCCCTCTTCTCCCGCCAGCTCGTGCGCACCGTCCACCAGCTCAAACGCGCCGAGCTCGCCGACACCCCCGAACCGGCCGCCACCCGCGAGGCCTGTCGCCGCGCCATCACTGCCCACACAAAGCTCGCGCCGGCCACCGTCGAGCGCCGCGCCTCCGCCCTGGCCGCCATGCTCGGCTACGCCTACCACCGCCAGGACTTCGACTGGACCACCGGCCAGCCCCTGCCCCAATCCCACGCCGCACTCTCCTTTGAAGGCCAGAGTTTTCTGAGCGCGTTTAGCGCCCGCAAGTTCTCCTCACGCACCGCCATCTGGATCGGCATCCCCGCCCAGCTCCTTCTCTTTCTGCGCAACGAACCTCTGCCTCAGAAACGCTGGAGTCGCGCCTCCTACGATGTCCCCGACCAACCCGCGCGCTGGTTTGGCTCCATCCCCCTCAACCCCAACACCCTGGCGCTGGCCTCAAAACAAAGCCCCGAGCTGGCCACCCTCATCGTCACCTGCAACCCCTACGTCGCCATGATCATGGCCATGCTCACCTCATGCGACCGCGCTGGCCGCCACACCTTCACCCTCACCGACGACATGTACGGTGTGCGCCTTTGGTGGCGCGGCCAGGAGCTCGGCCCCCTGATCGACGCGCTCAATGATCTGGCCACCACCCTCGACCTGACCCCGGCCGACCGCGTCCCTCACTGCCGCGATCAGGCCGAAGACTGCCGCCCCTTAAAGGCCCATGAGCTCCTCGAAGTTCTCCAGCGTGCTCGCCTGGTCCGCCACGGCGACACCGCGCTTGTGGCCCGCGAAGGCCTCCTCGACCGCTGGCGCAACGCCCCCGACGACGCCCCCTCGCTGACCGAACGCCTCATCGAGCTCCGAGACGCCATCCTAAAGGCCCTCAACGCCCCCGCTCACGGCTGACCTCCCGGCGCCCCCCTCCTCACATCGAGCTTCAGCCCTTCGCCTCGTCTTTCACAAAGAGCATCTGCATCGAAAAGTGCGCCCGGTAGGCAAAATACACCAGGATGAAGCCCGCGATCGCCAGCCCCGCGTCGGCCTCCCGCTCCCCCACCGCCACCTGGTAGCCCATATGCACCCCGAAGATCAGCCCCAGCGCCAGCAACACCAGCGGCAGCCCGTGCAAGAGGTTATACGTCGTGTTGCCAGGCTTTCGTAACTTCACGTCTCAATCTCACTCGTAAAAGAAGTCCACCACCGGGGCACCGACCACCGCCGGCGCCCCGATCGCGCACACCCTACGCGGCTGCGCGCCCCGGTCAACCTCCTCCAACACTCGCCGCGCGCACCTTCATCCCCCGTACACCTTCCCCTCCTCCACCTCCCGAAGTCCGCAGCGCTCCACATCCAGCGCGTCGCAGCGCATCCCGCGGGCCTGCTCCGTCACACATCCGTGATTCTCCCAGGTCAGCCGCCCCGACCACACCTCCTCGGCGCACCACAGGTGGCAATCCCCCCGCGTATCATCCCACTGCCCGCAGTGATGCTTCGCCCCGCACACCTCGTCGCAGATCTCCAACCGCCGGTGGCATCGATCCACCTCCCGGCAGGTCTCGGCCCCCTCCAGACAGCGCACCACCGGCTCCTTCACCGCCCCGCTCTCCTCCTCCAGCTCGCACATCTCCACACACGAGACCATCGCCTCCGAGCTCTCCTGGCACCACATCACCTTAAAACACGTCACCCGACAGCGATGCGCACGCTCATCACGCACCGACACCTCCTCGACCGCCCCCTCCTCCTCATGCGTTGCTTCCTCCTGCCCCTCCGCAGCGCTGGCACCTCCACCCTCACTCGCCAGGGGCGACGCCCCTCCATCCCCCTTCCCACCTCCCGGGCTCTCCGACACCTCCTCGACCGGAATCACATCCCCCCGCCACGAGGCCGCCGCCGCAACCTCATCACTCCCCCCACACCCCGCACAGAGCATCGCCCCACCCAACATCATCACCCACACAAACCCACATCCACCTACATTCAAAAGCATACGCATCATCCCCTCCTTATGGGCATCGCGGGACATCGCCCGCTCCCCGAACCATATCTGAAAAAATAGCGCTCTCCAGGGCCGCCCCTCGGCCGCCCCCGACGCCCACACCGGGCCTCGTACCCTTGTTGTCGCAGCCCGGCGCCCGCCTTTGCGTCCTACCCTCAAAATTTCCAAAAAAAACGCCCCCTGCGCCGCAGCGCAGGGGGCCTTATTTGCCCTTACTCAAGCCTCACTGCCCCGACGTCCGGGGGCGGATCAGCCCGAAAAATAAGCCTCAAACTCATACCTCCCGGGTTCGCAAACGACGGTGAGCTTTGGCCCCACCGCGCTCATAAAACTCCTCCTCGCTCAGCGACGAAGACGCCAGAGCGCTGCCAAAGGCACACGCCAGCGCCCCCAGCAAGATCGCCACAAAGGCCCAGAAAGAGGCCGCAGCCATCGCCGTCGATGCCTCCTGACCGGCCATCAACGCATCCGCCTGCAGCTGCGAGAGTTGCTCGGCGGTCAAGCCCAACTCCCCGGCCGCACCCTGAATCTGATTGAGCCACCCCGGCGCTCCGGCCGCGCTGGACGCGGTGCTGCCCAGAAACCCGAACGCTCCGCCAACCAACTGGCCAAACACCGTGCTCACTGCCAGCAACAGCGCGGTCACCGTCACCGCCCAGGTCACGATCCCGTGCAAGAGGCTCTCCTGGCGATGGTGCACCCCGCTCATGCGTCCGGTCACCCAGCCGCCGGCAAAGAGCGCCAGCAACGCACTGACCGTCCACCAGATCGCCGCACCCAATCCGAGCTCTCCACCCTGGTTGGGCTGATAGGCATCAAAGACCACCGCTCCTATAGCCAACCCCAGAACGTTGAGAAGCGTCAGCACGACAAAGGTCACAAAGACCCCCGCCACAATAGCTCCCCACGAGATCTGCGAGATTGGTCGATCCACAAAGGCACCACCCTCCATGACGATCTCCTCGCCATAGGCATGCGCACCTGTCACCGGTTCGTTGCGATACTCTCGACTGCCTTGTTCCTTATTCGCCATAGCGTACTCCCCTGCTGACGTTGGCGACCGGCTGACGAGCGGCCCAGGCCGAGTCGCTGAATTCCCCGCGCCACCGTCTGCCCCCGCCGGGCCATCGGGCTCCGCGCGGCAAGTGATCTTGTCGTCTCGACCCGCCGCCACACACAACTTCGGGCTAACAGGTCGCGCTCCACCCCTAATTTAGACGCCCCTGCCCCTTCACCAAACATCGCCCCTCTTGCCATCGCCGCCCGCCACTCCTATCTTCTGCGCCCTCAGTCGCCCGGCGAACCTTGTTTGCCCGGCGACGCTGCCAACCTTAACGGGCGCGCCTCAATGCCCCCCCGGCGCCCCCGATCAAAACCTTCGACGAGCCCTGCCTCGTCTCGCACCGTCTTCGCCCTTTTGCCCCCCGGGGGCTCACGTTGAGGGCGCCCACCGGAGAGTCCATGCGCATCGCCCAGATCGAATCCCACCTCATCGCGCTCAAAGACCAGGCCCTGGCGGCCTTCGAGATCCCCTCGGACATCGCCGCACAGATCACCCTGGCCAACCCGCCGGACCCGACCATGGGCGACCGCGGATTCCCCGTCTTCCTGCTGGCCCGACACCTGCGCAAAGGCCCCCCTCAGATCGCCGCTCAGATCGCTGAACACCTCGAAGGAGTGATCGCCGACGATCCCCTCGTCGACGCCGTCAGCGCCGATGGCCCCTACGTCAACCTGCGCCTCAACCCCGCGCAGCTGGCCAACATCGTCACCTCCCAGGCCCTGGAGCTCGGCGACGACTTCGGGCGCGATGTCCTCGATCCTCACAAGATCATGATCGAGTTCAGCGCCCCCAACACCAACAAGCCCCAGCACCTGGGCCACGTGCGCAACAACCTCATCGGTGACTCCGTAGCCCGCATCTTGGACTTCGCCGGCCACAACGTCACCCGCGTCAACCTCATCAACGACCGCGGCATCCATATCTGCAAATCCATGCTCGCCTACCAGCGCTTCGGAGAAGGCGAGACCCCCGAGAGCGCCGACCTTAAAGGCGACCACCTCGTCGGCAAGTATTACGTGCGCTTCGACCAGGAGTTCCGCACAGAATACAAGGCCTGGCAAACAAGCCCCGAGGCCGAAGAGCGCCTGAAGGCCTGGCTCGGCTCCCCCGAGAGCAAAGACGCCAGAAAAGCGCACGGCGACGACGCCGACGCCCTCAAAAAAGCCTTCTTCGCCGCCTTCAAAGACACCTACTTCAACACCTTAAGCGAGCTCGGCGGCGCCGCCCGACAGATGCTCCGCGACTGGGAAGCCGGCGACGCGCAAGTCGTGGCGCTGTGGAAGACCATGAACCAGTGGGTCTTCGACGGCTTCGATGAGACCTACAGCCGCCTGGGCGTGCACTTCGACCGCGTCTACTACGAGTCCAACACCTACAAACTCGGCAAATCCATCGTCGAAGAGGGCCTGCAGCAGGGTAAGTTCAAAAAACTCGACGACGGCGCGGTCGTCTGCGACCTCGAAGCCCTCGGCCTCCAGGGCCAGAAGGTCCTTCTGCGCGGCGATGGCACCAGCGTCTACATGACCCAGGACCTCGGCACCGCCCTGGCCCGTTTCGACGAGTACGACGTCGAGCGCATGATCTATGTCGTCGGCGACGAGCAGAACTACCACTTCGATGTGCTCTTCCGCATCCTCGCCATGCTGCGCCCCGAGCTTGAGGGCAACCTCAACCACCTCTCCTACGGCATGGTGGAGCTCCCTGACGGCAAGATGAAGAGCCGCGAGGGCCGCGTCGTCGACGCCGACGACCTGATGAACGAGATGGAATCCCTGGCCGCAGCCGCCGTCGCCGAGCGCTACCCCGAGCTCTCCGACGAAGACAAAGCCCACCGCGCCCGCGTCATCGGCCTGGCCGCGCTTAAGTACTTCATCCTCGACTTCTCCCCGCGCTCCACCGTGCAGTTCGACCCCCAGAAGTCCATCGACTTCCAGGGTCGCACCGGCCCTTACTGCCTCTACAGCTACGCGCGCATCTCCTCAATTGCCCGCAAGCTCGGCGGCTGGCCCGAGCTCAGCGATGAGGCCCGCAACGCCGCGCTCCAAAGCCTCTCCACCGATCTCGAACTCGCGGTGATCCGCCAGCTCCAGGACTGGCCCCGCACCGTCGAGACCGCCGCCACCCAGCTCTCGCCAGGCCGCATCACCGAGACCCTCTTCAACATCTCCAAAACCTTCAGCACCCTCTACAACGACGCCGACCACCGCATCGTCGACCTGGAAGGCCCCCGTAGAGACGGCCTCATCCTCCTGGCCCGCGCCGTCCAGAACACCCTGGGCGCAGGCCTCTCCATCCTCGGCATCGAGACCCTCGACGAGATGTAGTTTCAATCAAGTCAGTGCAATGACGACTTTAAAAGATCGTCCTGCATTAAAATAACTTAATAATCAAAAAGGCCGCCCGGCACTCCGGGCGGCCTTTTTGATTCAGCCTGAACATCAACCACTTCGCTGACCTTCATCCCCCCGCGAACGCAACCACTTCGCTGACCTTCATCCCCCCGCGAACGAAACCGCATTGCTGACCTTCATCCCCCCGCGAACGCAACCTCTTTGCTGACGTCAACAGGCGTCAAACGCAATCACGTCGCTGACCTTCATCCCCCCGCGAACGCAACCGCTTCGCTGACCTCACCTGGCCTCGAACATAACCACGTCGCGCTTGCCCCTCCCTCGTCAAAATCCTCTATATCCAGCCCTGCTCCCGATACCACTGCGCCGTCTGCCGCGCCCCTTCCTCAAGATTCAAGCTCGGCGCCCACCCCAGCTTCTCGGCGATGGCCTCATGCCCGCACACCCAGGACTGCTGCGACATCTCCGCATACTTGTCGGTATTAAAGATCGGCGTCGCCCCCACCATCTTGCCCCCCACCTCACTGAGCACCGCCGCCGCCCCGAAGAGCACCTGCGGGATCGGCAGATGCACCGGCCGCCTGCCAACCGCCTCCCCCACAATCCGCGTAAGATCCCGCCAGGTGTAGCGCCCGCCGTCATCCACCGTATAGATGTTCGCCGTGCCCTCATCCTCCAGACAGCGCAGCGCCGCCCGCGCCACATCATGCACATGAATCACGCTCAACCAGCGCGACCCGTCCCCCAGCACCGGCCCCACGCCGAACTTCGCCAGCTGAAAGACCTGAAACATATCCCGATCGCGGGGCCCATACACAGGCGGCGGCCGCAAAATCGTCACCCCCATCTGCTCACGCACCGCCAGCACCGCCCCCTCCCCCATCAACTTGCTGCGCCCGTAATGGCTCACCGGCTCCGGCCGCAAACCCCGCGGCCGGGGCTCTCTCCCCTGACCCGGCCCCTGCGCCGCCGTACTCGACACATAAATAAAGCGCCCGACACCGGCCTCGGCCGCCACCTGAGCCAACTTCCCGCTCCCCGCCCCGTTGACCTCAAAGAGCTCCTGCGGGCTCTTCCCCGTGGTCATCCCCGCCACGTGAATCACCACCTCACAGCCCTTCAACACCTCCAGAAGCGCCTCGGGCGCCCCCATCGAGCCCACGACCTGCTCGACTCCCAGCGCGCTCAGATGACGCACATCCGAGCTCTCCCGCACCAGCGCCACCACCTCGTGGCCCGCATCCTGAAGCACCTCGGCCACATGCGAGCCCACAAACCCCGTTCCACCCGTCAGAAACACCCGCATCGTTAGCCTCCGCTCAACCTTCATAGCACCCTAAACGGCGCCTTAAATCTCCCGCTCATAAATGCGGTAGGTCTTGTAGTGCTCCGCCCCCATAAACGCCATCCCCTGGTTGATGCGGTCGTTATCCGAGAGCGTCCAGCTGGCCTCGGCCTCCTGATAACCCCGCGAATACGCCGTGCGATGGATGGTCACATAAAGCAGCACACTTAAGCCCCCCAGCACGCTACCCCGGTACTCGCGTTTGACCCCCAGCAAAATCTGCCGAAAGGTCTTAGGCGGCTTCGCTTTAAGCCGATAGAGCAACTTCGCCCACCCCAGCGGAAAGAGTTTGCCGTCAAGGTCTGCCGCCGTCTCATTGATGTTCGGCAGCGCCACCGCCATCGCCGCGGGTTTCCCCTCCACCTCGGCGATCAGGCAGAGATTCGGATCGGCAATCAGCTTGAACTGCTGCGCGATCGCGTGCACTTCCGCGCGCGTCAGCGGCACAAATCCCCAGTTCTTCGACCAGGCATCATTGAAAATATCCATGATGATCTCGAGGTCCCCCTCGATGTCATCCATATTGAGCGGCCGCACCACCAGCCCCGGATACTCCGCCACCGCGTCGGCGATCTGCAGCACCGACTCCGGCGGATCTTCGCGATGGTAGCGCCACGCATAAAGATCTTTAATGCCCTCAAAGCCCGCGCTCGTGATCAACCTCTCATAATAGGGCGCGTTATGCGGCATCATCACGTAGTTCGGCGTATCAAAGCCCTCGACCAGCAGCCCGCACTTCTCGTTGATCGAAAACGAAAAGGGCCCGCGCATCTTCACCATGCCCCGGGCCCGGCACCAGTCGGCCGCCGCATCCAGCAGCGCCTGGGCCACCTCCGCATCATCCTCGCAGTCGAAGTAGCCAAAGAAGCCCGCATCATCCTCGTAGCGCTTCAGATGCTCCTGGTCGATCTGCGCCGAGATGCGCCCCACGATCCGGTCGCCACGCCGCGCCAGAAAGAGCTCGGCCTCGCCATGCTCAAACCAGGGGTTTCCGCCCGGGCGAAGGTCGTTCCAGACCACCAGATCCGGCAACGTGCGATGGTTCGGATCCCCCTTTCCAATCTCGCGACCAAAACGCGCAAACGCCAGCCTCTCCCTCGCCCCCACCACCGGGGTAACCCGCAACGCTTCACTTCGACTCGCCATCACACATCTCCCTCAGCACCGGTCCCCAGCACCTCATCCAGCCGCCCTTCCAGGCGCTCCAGGTCCTCGGCCAGCGCCTTCTGCCGACGCATCACAAAAAACACATACCCGCCGATCATCACCCACAGAATGATGTAGCAGATCATCAACAACGTCCCGCCCGGCACCGAGGTGTCCTGCGAGGCCAGCGACGTCTGCGCCCCCTGCGCGCTCGCCAGGGGCGACGCCCCCACCACCGCCGCGAACACCATCAGCGCGCTCATCAACCCTTTCCACTGCTTCTTCATGCTCTCTCCTTCACTCACCACGCCCGCGCGCCCAAACCTCGCCAGGTGCACCTCGCCTCACGCCTCGCGAACCCGCGCCAGATCTTCAACTTCCAGGTAGAGCCGGTCGAGCTCGGCCTCCCGCCAGCGCACCCGAAAACGCAGCCACAAGAGCGTGGCAAACATCAGCAAAAACGCCAGCATGCTCACCCCGAAGACCTGCGCCATCTCCGGCGCCAGCCCCCCGCCTCCCTCGCGCTCAACCACCGGGTGCAACCCGCCCCAGATCCGCACCGAGTAGTGAATCAGCGGGATGTCCACAAAGGCGATCACACCCAGCACCGCCGCGATCTTCTTGAGCCTCATGCTGCTCCCGCCAAAATGGCGAAGGAGCACATAGCCCCCGTAGAGCAAAAAGAGCACGAAGGTCGCCGTCAGCTGCGGATCCCAGGTCCAGGGCGTTCCCCAGGCCTTGTACGCCCACAACGGACCGCTGATCAGCACAAAGATGCAGTAAAATAGCCCCAGCTCTGCGCCGGCCACCGCCCCGTGATCCCAGTGGTCACGCGGCGAAAAGAGGTAGATCAGGCTGCACACCGCCGTCACCGTAAACCCCGCATACGAGGCCATCGCCGAGGGCACGTGCACATAAAAGATCTTCTGCACAATGCCCATCGTCTGCTCGACCGGCGCGTAAAAGAAGATCAGCCCCATCGCCACAAGCGTGCTCAGCACAGCCAGCGCGGCGACCACCGGAAAAATCGTCCTGTCGATAAACTTCAACATCGGCTCAACCACCGTCCTGACTTTTGGGCCGACCCATCATCTCGCGCGACACCCGCGCTCAACGCCCGACCGGCCTTCGGCCCGCCCACAACACCATGGCTTCAGGCCGCATTCCCGCGCCGCTTTAGCACGCCCTCCCCCCCCTCACAAGCCGCCCCGGCGGCCCTATCCTGCCCGATTGACGCCCCTTTGAGCGCTTGTGTATACTCCGCGATGATGACAATCGTTTACGCCCGCCGACCCGCTGCAGCGCAAAAGCTGCGCGACATACGCAACCAGTCCGCTCTCTTTGAGAGCGCTGCGCGCCTCACGTAAGCAGTCACCATGATCCCACAGCAAATCTTCGAACAGTCGATCCGGCGCTACTTTCACGTGCTGACTCCCTACCTCGATGACGACTCCGTCAGCGAGATCATGGTCAACGGCCCCAACGACATCTGGATCGAGGTCAAGGGCAAGCTGCAAAAGACCGACGCGAAGTTCGAGAACGAAGACGACCTGATGGGCGGCGCCAAAAACATCGCCCAGTTCGTCGGCAAAACCCTCAACGAACTTCACCCCCGCATGGACGCGCGCCTCCCTGACGGAAGCCGCGTGCACGTGGTGCTGCCCCCCTGCGCCCGCAACGGCGTCTCGATGGCCATTCGCCGCTTCGGCAAGTTCGATCTGACCATCGACAAGCTCATCAGCTACGGCTCGATCACCCGCGAAGCGGCCAACTTCATCGACATCTGCGTCAAGATGGAGCGCAACATCATCGTCGCCGGCGGTACCGGCTCCGGAAAGACCTCGCTGCTCAACTGCGTCAGCTCGCTCATCAGCGACGACGACCGCATCATCGTTATCGAGGACTCCTCCGAACTTCAGATGCAGCAGCCCCACTGCCTGATGCTTGAGACCCGCGGCCCCGACGCCAAAGGCCGCGGCGCCGTCGAGATCGAGCACCTCTTCCACTCCGCGATGCGCCTTCGTCCCGACCGCATCGTCATCGGGGAGATCCGCGGCGGCGAGGCGCTGACCCTGCTTCAGGCCATGACCTCCGGTCACGGTGGCACCATGTCCACCACCCACGCCACCTACCCCGACGACACCCTGCGCCGTCTGGAAACCATGGCCATGATGAGCGAGGTCGACATGCCCCTGGCCGCCCTGCGCAGCCAGGTCGCCTCCGCCATCCAGGTCATCATTCAGACCAGCCGCTTCAACGACGGTAGCCGTAAGATCACCCACATCTGCGAGGTCCTCGGCCTCGATGAGCGCGGCGAATATCGTATTCGTCCGATCTTCGTCTTCCGCAACCGTGGCAACGATCCGGATACCGGCAAGGTCCTCGGCGAACACATCGGCATGGGCAACCTCCCCACCTTCATCGACGCCATCCGCGAGCGCGGCCTGCCTATCGATGAACGCTGGTTCGCCAAACCCCGCGACTGATTCTCATGACGCATCACCTGTGAGCCCCCCGCAGCCTGCGCCCCTCTTTTTACGGCCTGAACATGTCCGACGATCGTTTCAAACAAGCCCGCCGAAGCCTCATCGACCGAGCCAACCAGCGCCAGCAGGGAGGCGACGGCGGCTTTGAGTCCGACGCCGATGACAAGACCCAGATGGTCGACCTCAACGCGCTGCAGGGCGCCCCTGAGCCCCAGTTCGCGCCCCCTCCCACCTTCGACGGCCCCTCCGACGAGGCCACCCAGCTCTTTGAGCTGCCTCCGGATATGATGGGCGGCCCCGGCGCCGACGATCACATCACCAGCAGCGCCCCCGACTACAGCGGCTATTCTCAACCGGCCGCCCCGGCACAACCAGCACAACCGGCAGCCCCCTCCATGGGTGGCTCCGGCGGCCATCAGGTCTACGTCGGCGACGAGGCCCCCGATTACGAGGGCAGCACCCAGTTTGTGAACATCGCAGACTTCGCCGAGCAGGCCGCCCACTACACCCCCGAGCAGCAGGCCGCCGGCTACGATGGCAACACCCAGTTTGTCGACGTCAACGCCCTGATGGCCGGCGCCGAGGCATCCGGCGGCGACCCCATTGAGAACGACCAGGATCTGCAGCGCGGCTATATCTTCACCCCCGATGCGATCCAGCGCGGCGACATCACGCTGATCTTTGCACAGAACCAGCTCGGCCGCCCCGTCGTCCTCAAACGCGTCTGGGAAGGCCCCGCCGAGCAGATGTCCACCCCGCTGCGCCAGCGCATCGCCCAGCTCCACGCTCTGCGCCACCCCAACCTGGTGCCGATGAACGGCATGTTCGTCTCCAAATCCGGCATGTGGGTTGAGATCGACCGCCCCGAAGGCACCCGCCTCACCCAGATCATCCAGCAGCAGGGCCCTCAAGACCCCGAGCAGGTCATCGCCTGGCTTAAATCCGTCTCTGAGGTGCTCGAGACGATCCACGCCCAGCAGCTCGCCTACGCCAACCTCACCACCGACGCGGTCTGGATCACACCCCAGGGCGAGGCGATGGTCGAGCCCTTCGACATGCTGCGTTTTGAAGACCGCGGCGGCCTGGGTGCCTTCGGCCCCCCCGAGATGCAGTTTCCGCCGGCCCAGCGTCAGCTCTCCCCGGCCACCGACGTCTTCAGCCTGGCCGCCGTCGCCACCGCCGCCCTCACCGGCCTGCCCCTGGACAGCTCTCGCCTGGCTCAGCTCGGCGATCAGAAGCTCGCCCAGGCCCTGCAGACCGCCCTTCACCCCGACCCGACCCAGCGTCAGCAGACCCCCGCCGAGTTCGCCGCCGCGCTCAAGTCCGGCGGCGGCAGCGGCGGGCTCGACATCAAGGTGGTCATCGGCGGCGTCGCCGCACTGATGATGCTCACCCTGGTCGCCATGATGTTTATGGGCGGTGAACCCGCTCAACCAGCCCCCCAACCCCAGCAGCAGGCCGCAGCGCCGGCCCAGCCCGGCACGCAGGAACCCGCTGCCGACCCGAATGCTCCCGCAGCCGCCGCGCCGGCTGCCGCCGAGGATCCCGCAGCCCAGGCCAACGCCCCCCCTGTTCCGCTTCCCGGCACCGTCGTCGTCGACCAGCGCCTGACCATCTCGCAGAGCTTCAAACAAAACCCGCCCGCCAGCGGCCCGGCCGAAATCACCGAAGATCAATTCGACGAGCTTCGCGCCGAAGCCCGACGGCTCAAAGAAGAAGGCGACAAAGCGCGTCGCAGCGAGCAGCTCGATAGCTACCGCCCCGCCCTTGAGGCCGTCACTCAGGTCATCCGCGCTCAAAAAGAGCCCGCCGAAGACGATCTGGCCCTCTGGCGCGAGATCTACGACAACCGCGAGATCAAAGATTACATCAAAGACCTGCGCGAGCGCGTTGAGGGCGAGCTCGACAAGGGACTGGTCGGCAAAGCCCGCAACGACTACGAAGATCTCAGCGCCGTCGACCCCTCGGCCAACGCCGACGACTTCATCCAGGCAACCACCTCCGCCGAAGTTGTCGCCGTCACTCGCAACGAAGACGACACCGATAAGTGATCGCCACGCCGCCTCCCCGACGCGCCCCGGAGCTTACGATGCTCAACTCACATACCCGCACCTCTCGTTTCGCTCGCCATCTCGGCGCGCTCGCCATGCTCACCCTGCTGAGCCTTGCGCTCAGCGCGTGTGAGTCCGAGCCCCAGGCCCCCCCGCCCCCCCCGCCGGACTTTGAGTTCCCCATCGACATCCAGGTCACCGGCCCCGAAGACGCCCCCATCGGCGCGGCCGCCGTCGAGCTCGACGGCCAGATCGTGGGCTTTACCGACGCCGACGGCATCTTCAAAGCCACCCTGGTTGAGAAGCCCGGCACCGAGGTCTCCCTCAAAGTCATCGCGCCCGAGGGCTTCCGCGTCGCCGAGAATGGCGAGCTCGTCGATCAGCTCCGCGTCACCGAGACCATCGGCGGCCAGCTCTCCAGCCTGCCTCTGACCCTCAAACCGAAGGTCATCTCGATGCGCCACACCTACATGGGCTGGGTCCAGGCAAACTGCGACGATCGCATCAAAGAAGGCGCCTGCAACAACCTCCCCATCCACCTCGACGGTGAAGAGGTCGCCCGCACCGACGATCGCGGCGTCGCCCAGTTCGCCTTCGAGGGCGTCCCGGGTCGCACCGCCGAGGTCACCATCCGCACCCCGGCCTTTGAGCCTGGCGTCGACGGCTCCCCCTACTTCGAGCCAGCCCGCCCCGCCTACGAGCTTGCGCTGGGCTACGACGAGACGATCTTCCGCATCCAACAGGACTTCACCGATCCCACCGTCAAAAAGGCCCCGCGCCGCTCCACGCGACGCTCCACCACCCGGCGCACTCCCAGAAAGAAGACGCCCCCCAAAGAGGACGAGGACAACAACCATATCATCAACCTCTGGTAAACGACGCGACCTCACCCTTCTGGCACCTCCACAGACGCGGCCCCCGACATCCCGGGGCGCCGCGTCTGACGTTTAAGGCCTGGTCACGCGTCAAAATGCCGCAAGCCATAGCCTTGCCAGCATGGTGCGCTTACGCTAACCCTCCCTACTGGTCGCCGGCGCCCGAACTCGCTGCATTTTCGGGGAATGCCCGGCCCCGACATCGACGTTCCCACGGTGGCTTCGTCAACCGTTTGATTCTGGATCCGCTTATGAGCACTCATACCACGCCCCCCTCCGACCCCAACCCCCGCGGCTGGGACGGTGACCTCGACGCCGACCTCCTCGATGAGGAGCTCGACGCCCTCGATGATCTTCCCTCCTCGCAGGCCGACGGCCCGAGCTGGGGCCTGATCATCGGCGTGCTGGTCGCCATCGTCGCCATCGCCTTCCTGGTCCTCGACGGCCTGGAGGGCGAGACCTACTTCTATGAAGTGGATCAGGCCGTGGCCAAAGGTGACGATCTCATCGGCAAGACCGTGCGCATCAAAGGCATCGTCGAGCCGGGCTCTTTTGAGGGCGAAGCCGGCGGCATCCACAACACCTTCCGCATCTCCGAGCAGGGCGTGGGCATGAAAGTCGTCTACACCCGGGCGCTCCCCGACACCTTCCAGGAAGACAGCGAAGTTGTCGCCCAGGGCGTCGTCGATGAGACCTTGACGCTCCACGCCGACGAGGTCCTCGTCAAATGCCCCAGCCGCTATGAGGGCGCCCCCCCCACCGGCGCTGAGCTCTCGCCACAAGCCGCACGCTAAAACCCCGGACAGTCTATGAGTTGGCTCGGATCCCTTGCCATCTATCTGGCGCTCTACGTCGCGATTGTTGGCGTGACGATGGGCATCATCGCAGCACGCACCGGCTCGCGGCGCTTCTTACACGCCACGCGCTTTGCGACCTACACCACCTTCGGCGCCCTCTCAGTCGCCTCGATGGTGCTCATCCACGCGCTGCTCACCCACGACTTCAGCATCAAGTACGTGGCGGCGTTCTCCGACCAGAGCATGCCGACCTTCTACCTGCTAGGCGCCTTCTGGGGCGGTCAGGCCGGAAGCCTGCTCTTCTGGGTATGGAAGGTCACCCTCTTTACGGCCATCTGCGTCTACACCAACCGCAAGAGCTACCAGGACTTTATGCCCTGGGTGATGGCTGTGAGCATGGCGGTGGCCGCCGGTCTGCTCATCATCCTGGTCTTCGGCTCCAACCCCTTTGAGGGCTACCACCTCATCGACGACCCCACCCAGGGCAAGGGCCTCAACCCCCTTCTGCAGACCCCGAAGATGGTGCTGCACCCGCCCGCCCTGCTCACCGGCATGGCCTCGATGACCGTGCCCTTCGCCTTTGCCATCGCCGCGCTCTTAAGCGGCAACCTCTCCAACGCCTGGGTCGAGGCCGCCCGCAAGTGGATCCTCTGGCCCTGGCTCTTCTTGAGCATCGGCAACATCCTCGGCGGCATGTGGGCCTACGAGGAGCTGGGCTGGGGCGGCTACTGGGCCTGGGATCCGGTCGAAAACGCCGCCCTGCTGCCCTGGCTGACCTCCACCGCGCTGATCCACTCCCTGCTCATTCAGGAGCGCCGCGGGATGCTCAAGCGCTGGAACGTCGGCCTGATGATCGGCACCTTCCTGCTGACCATCTTCGGCACTTACATCACCCGCAGCGGGCTTATTGAGTCGGTGCACTCCTTTGCCCAGAGCGACATCGGCCCCTACTTCCTCAACCTGCTCCTCACCGTGACCGTCTTCAGCGTGGCGCTCTTCGTCTACCGCTGGAAGGCACTCAAGAGCGAGCAGCGCCTGGATAGCCCGGTCAGCCGCGAGGCCGCCTTCATCTTCAACAACTGGATGTTCCTCTCGATGACCGCCGTGGTGCTCTTCGGCACCCTGTGGCCGCGCATCAAAGAGGGCCTCACCGGCCAGGACATCGCCATGGGGCCCCAGTGGTTTAACCGCTGGATGATCCCCCTGGGACTCTTGATGATGCTGATGATGGGCATCGGCACGATCATCGCCTGGCGACGCGCCAACTGGAAGAACTTCCAGCGCAACTTCATCATCCCCATCGCCGCAGCCCTCATCCTCACCCCCTTAAGCGTCGGCCTCTACTGGGTGGTGCGAGGCCAGGGCCTGGTCAGCCCCGACAGCCTGGACGCAACCTACGCGATCATCGCCATCGCCCTGTGCTTCTTTGTCGGCGCCACCATCGTCCAGGAGTTCTCCCGCGGCATCAGCGCCCGCCGGCGCATGCACGATGAGAGCTTCGGCGAGTCGCTCTACCGCCTCTGCATGAAACAAAAACGCCGCTACGGCGGCTACATCGTGCACCTGGGCGTGGTCTTCGCGTTCGTCGCCTTTGCCGGCAACGCCATGAAGATCGAAAAAGACGTCAGCCTGGCCCAGGGGGAGTCGGTGCAGATCGGCGACTTCACCTTCACCTACCAGGGCTTGAGCGATCAGCATAACCGCGAGCGCGTCCTCTACTCCTCGGCCGTGCAGGTGGCCCGAGACGGTCGCGCCCTCTACGAGATGCACCCCGGGAAGTCCGTCTTCCACTCCAGCCCGAACATGCCCGTGAGCGAGATCGACATCCGCTCCACCCCGCTGGAAGACGTCTACGTGGCGCTTGTTAACTTCGACCCGGACGGCCGCCAGGCCGCCTTCAAGATCTTTGTCAGCCCCTTCACCTGGTGGTTCTGGTTCGGCGGCATCATCCTGGTGCTCGGCACGCTGATCTGTCTGTGGCCCACGCGCGAATCCCTGGAGTCGCTGCGCCCGGGCGCCGGCGGCATCGGGCGCGCCGCGATCTTCGGCGGCGTCGTCATGATCGTCTTCTCCCCGATGCTCATCTGGACCGTCGAGTCGCACACCTCCTGGGGTGACGTCCGCCGCCTGGAGCAAGCTCCCGTCGCCGAGCTCGTCGACACCCCGAGCGCTGAATCCCCCGTGCAGCCGGAGCCCTCATGAGCCTCCCCCTGCTGATCGTCGCCATCGCGTTTACGCTCTGGGGCCTGCTCAACATGCTTCGCCCCTTTCTGGCGCAGCGCGACGCGCAACTTCGCTTCGAAGTCCTCGATGAGGAGCTCCGTGAGATCGAGGGCCTGATGGCCCGCAAGGCCGCCCTGGTGCAGTCCCTTCGCGATATCGAATACGACCACCAGACCGCCAAGATCTCCACCGAGGACTACGCCCGCTTCAAGCGCTCCCATGAGCGCCGCGCCGTCGCCATCATGCGTCGTCTCGACGCCATTCACGGCGGACGCGAGTGGGAATCCCACATCGAAGACGCCGTCGCAGCTCGCCAGCAGGCCCTTCCTGAGCCCGAAGCACAGGCGCCGGGGGCAAAAGATGCCTCACAGCCCCCCCAGAAGACCGCTAAGGCCACTGACGCCTGCACCGAATGCGGTGAGCCGCTTAGCCCCCGCGCGCGCTTCTGCGCCATTTGTGGAACGCCACGCGAATCCTCCGCTGCTGATGCGGACGAGCGCCCCCGCCACGCTGCCCCCCTGACCTCCGAGGTCACCGGATGAAGTTTGTAACGCTCCTTCCCGCCTCCATCGCCGCGCTTGTTATGGCGCTCTGTGCCGCCCCGGCCTTCGCCCAGGATGCCCCCGGCCTCCCGCAGGCGCCGGCTGCCCCGATGGCACAGGGCCAGCCCCAGGCTGCACCCACCGCCGCGGCTCAGCCGTGGACGATCAACGTGCAGCTCGAGCACGGCGCCGACCCGGGCGCCGATCTCACCGGCACCCCGGTCATCCTGGAGGCCGCGCGTCCCCGGGGGCCCTTCGAGGTCACCCCGCCGGAGCCCGTTGCACGCTGGACCTCGGTGGCCAACGCCGAGGGCCTGGCCGTCTTCAATCAGGTGCCGGCCGCGGTCGCCCAGCAGGGTCTTCGTCTCAGCGCCCACGCCACCTACGGCGGCGTTCCCTTCAGCTCGCGCGCCTACGCGGCGGCTGACGGCGTGCGCATGGATGTGCGCGTCTTCGATCGCGGCCACGACCTCTCCGGGCTTCGCGTCGCCTCCAAACGCGTCATCGTCGAGCCCTGGGAGGAGTACATCATCCTCAGCCAGACCTGGACCTTTACCCTCGACGCCGAGCACGCCGTCGATGTGGCGATGCTCCCCGACCCCGCATACGAGCGCGGCCTGCCGATTCGCCTGCCCGTCAAAGCCGAAGGCATCCGCGCCGATGGCCAGGGAAGCTTCGAGGTCATCAACAACGTCGTCTTCTGGAAGGGCGTGATTAAGCCCGGCGAGCCGGTGACGATGCAGATTCGCTTCTCGGTCTCGGCGCGCGATGACGTCTTCAACTACGAGCAGGAGATGGCCTGGCCGACCGACACCCTCCAGCTGATCGCCCCGCTGCAGACCCAGTACAAGCGCACCCCTCGCCTGAGCACCCTGGAGATGGTCGCCCCGGGCTTTGAGCTGACCACCGACGCCTCCTCGCTGGGGCTGCGCGATGACATGGAGTTTCTCATCGCCAACCGCAGCGACGTGGCCGCCGGCCAGCCCTATGCCTTCCAGCTGCGCGGGCTGCCCTTTGGCCGCCCGCTGGGCGGTTGGATCGCGCTGGCGCTGGGTATCCTCGTCTCGCTCCTGGTGGTCGGATTCGGACTTCGGGAGCACCGCCGGCTCAATGACGGCAGCAAGCGCGACGAGATCTTGAGCGCGCTCAACGCCGAGCGCGAGCTGATCCTCGACGAGTTGGCCGAGCTCAGGCGTCTTCGCCAGAGCGCAGACGAAGAGACTCGGTGGGAGATCGACGCGGAGGTGGGGCTACTGCGCGAGCGTCTCTCGCTCATCCTCTCCAAGCTGCGCGACCTGGGTCACGCCCCTCAAAGCTGATCGTCGGCCGGCATCCCCGAGCGCTCCATGCCCCCACGCTCCCCCAACGCAGTGACGCTGCGAGACGTCTCGCGCGTCTTCGGGCGCACCTTTGCGCTCCACCGGGTCAGCACCACACTTAAGGCCGGCTCCATCACCGCCCTGCTGGGCAATAACGGAGCCGGCAAGTCCACGCTTCTCAACATTCTGGCCACCGTCGACGCCCCCTCCGATGGCGAGGTGCGCTTTGGCAAGGTCGCCTTTGCCGACTTCGCCCGCCGCGGCCGCGCCCGCATCGGCTGGGTCAGCCACCAGACACTCGTCTACGACGAGCTCACCGGCCGCGAGAACCTCACCTTCTTTGGTCAGCTCTACGGCATCCCCCACATCCAGAAGATCGTCGAAGGGTGGCTGGAGCGCGTGGGCTTAAGCGCGGCGGCAGACCGCCCGGTGGGCACCTACTCGCGCGGCATGAAGCAGCGATTGACCATCGCACGCGCCCTCCTGCACGACCCCCAGCTTGTGCTCCTCGATGAGCCGGCCACCGGGCTCGACCAGGCCGGCACCGCCCTTGTCAGCAGCCTGCTAGGCGAACTTCGCGATGAGGGCCGCATCGTGGTGATCATCTCCCACAACTTCTCGCTCATTGAGACGCTGGCTGATAACGTGCTCATCCTGCGCAAAGGCCAGCTGCGTGCCAGCGGCCCGCTCCCCCCCGGCACCCCACTCGTCTCGCATTATCAGGCCCACGCCTGAGCCCCGGCAATCGGTTATGAAGACCTCGCTCATCCTGCGACAGAGCCGCACGATCCTGGCCAAAGATCTGCGCCGGGAGTGGCGCACCCGCGAGATCCTCACCACCACCGTGGCCTTCTCGGTGCTGCTGATGGCGGTGTTCACCTTTGCCTTCTACCGCAGCGGCGACGCCACCGCGGAGGTCTTCCCCGGCATCCTGTGGATCTCGATCGTCTTCAGCGGCACGCTGGCCATCGGGCGCAGCTTTCAACATGAGACGGCCAGCGGTTGCCTGCGCGCCCTGGCGCTGATTCCGGGCAGTCAGGTCAGCCTCTACATAGGCAAACTCGCCGCGAACCTGATCTTCATGCTTCTCTTTGAGCTCGCGCTCATCCCCCTGCTCCTGCTGGCGTTTTCCGTCGATCTGGGCCCGACCTGGGCGCTGCATCTGGGTTCGGTGCTCATCGGCACCCTGGGTTTTGCCACCCTGGGCACACTCGTCTCGGCGATGCTCGTCAAAAACGATCTTCGCGAAGTGCTCCTGCCGGTGCTGCTCTACCCCCTGCTCATCCCACTGCTCATCGCCGGGGTCAAAATCAGCGCCGCCCTGCTCGCCGGGCAGGACTGGCCCCAGGTTCAGGGGTGGGTCAAGGCGATGATCGCCATGGATCTGGCCTACGGTGTGCTCTGCGTGCTGCTCTTCCGTTTCGTGCTTGCGGCGGTGGAGTAAGAGGCGGTGGAGTAAGACGGGCGTCTCACTCCTTCTTCCCGCCAAAGATCACGTAGCCTAAGAGCCCGAAGAGCCCCAGCACGATCGCCACCACAATCCAGCTCACGCCTCCCACCGACCACCATCTGGCCTGCGGGCGCTCCCCACGCGCGCGGGCCTCAGCGGCGGCTGAGTTCGTGGCCGCCGCCGCAACCGTCGTGCGGGTCATGCTGCGTTGCTCACCATTATTTGCACCGGCCGCGCCCTGCCCCGCCGCACTTGTCCCACGATCCTCACTGCTGATCCCCGAGATCTCCTGGCGACTCGCTTCGAACTTCGAGGTCACCGACGAGCCAAAGACCCGAATCATCGCCACGATAAAGAGCGCTGCCAGCATCAGGAGCACCATATACTCCGCCGCCGTCGCTCCCCTTCCCCGCCCCAACCAGGCCGGGGTTCGCTCCCAGGCGCTGCGCATTCGACGCATCATAGCTGCTCTCCTCTTGCACCGCAGACACAACCACCGGCCTCACTCGTCCGACATCCCCTCACCCGGGCAGCGCTCCAGCACAGCCTCGTAATCCGGCCATCCCTCAAAGCGCTCACACAGCGGTCCCATCGCATCGCGTTGACCAAGACGCCGGTAGGCGTCCAGCAACGCGCCGGCGACCTCCGGCGAGGGCTTCTGCTCCACGCTAAGCTCCAGCCACTCGGTGGCCTCCTCAAAGCGCCCCGTGCGGTAGAGCGCAAGCCCCAGCACACGGTCACCCTCCTCGCTGCGCGCCTCAAGCGCGCGCAGCGCGCGCAGCGCGTCATCGTAACGACCATCTTCGTAAAACTTCAGCGCGGCGAGCTCGGCTTCATCTGAAGCCTCTTCGCTGGCCACTCCCTCTGCGTCGCCAGCGGCCGGAGGCGCCGATTCCGCCGCGTCTTCCTCTCCCGCACCCGCGGCATCACCTGGCGCATCCCCCGGCGCTTCAGGGCTCGCCTCAACCGCATCGGACTCATCGGCCTCAGGCTCGCTCGGAGGCTCCTCAGCCGGCACGACGCGCTCCACCTCGATCTCGGCGGGCTCTTCCCCGGCCTCAACTTCAAACCCCAGGTCCACCTCACCGCCGTAGTCCTTGAGCGCCTCGCTCAAGTCCACCGCCACCGGCTCCGGCAGACGGTACACCTCGCCACACTGTAGCCCGACCCGAGACGCGTCGATCGGGCCTTCATTGGCCATCTCCAACAGACGGTTCTCCACCTGGCGTTTCTGCGAAGCGTCGCCGGTGAGCTCAGTAAAGCAGTTGTAAAAGGCCACCGCCCGCGGGCGATTGCGGATGTGCCGATCGTAAAGCACCCCCAGGTTGATGTAGGGCACCGGATCGGTGGGCTTCATCTGCTGCGCGATGATCATAAACGACTCGGCATCGAGGTAGCGTCCCGAATACATCAGCGCCGCGCCCATATTGCTGTAGACCGGCTGCACATCCTCCTCGACCCGCATCAAATACTGATAGACCCGCACGGCCTGCGCGAAGTTGTTGGTCTGCACATAAAGCTGAGCCAACGCACGCGCCACATGTACCCCGCCGCCATGCCGAAGCGAGCGGCTGTAGTACCGCTCGGCCTGGGAGAACGCCCCCACGTTAGTCGCCGCACGGGCCGCCCGATAGTAGAGCTCCGGATCGCGGGAGCCCTCCGAGATGGCCTGCTCGTAGTACTGCAACGCCAGCGGATACTCTTCGCTCTTGTACGCGCGGTCGCCCAGCGTCTGCGTTGTCACACAGCCGCAAAACAAGGCCACCATCGCAACGAGAAGAGCCTGCGCAACCACGCAGCGCAGGCTCTCGAAAGGTCCATTCATCTGACTCATATCGCCTTTAACGCATGGTCCGCGGGTAGGTGCCGCTGCTCTTCATATTCAGCTCCATCTCGGCCGCCCAGCGGTTCTCTCGCGAGGTCTTATCGGGGAAGAACGCCTCGATCTGCTTGAGCGTCTCGGCCATCTCGATGTAGCGCTGGCGCTGTTTGGCGCTGTGGAAGGCTGCCCGGAAATTCTTGTAATAGGTATCCAGCTGGGCCCGAGCGTCATCGTGCAACGCCTGCCAGCCGTTCATCTCCTCGGGGAACTGCTCAACCCCACCCATGGTCATCAACTCACGGGCCTCGAGAAGTCGCTTATAACCATCGAAAAGATTGCGGTTCTCGACGTCGCGCTTGCCGAGAAGATCCGTGGCGATCAGATAGGTCTCCTGCGCCTTACGCATGCAATCGGTCTCGGCCACGCAGTCCACGTCCAGCTGAACCGGCGGAAGCTCCGAGTATGCCACCTGCTCCTCGCCCCCGGTATCGGTCGCTTCGCCACCACCAAGGAAGGTGTAACCGAGCATTCCCACAGCGATCAAAACGCCAATAATGACCACGACGGGGTTGGTCTCATCGGGCTTGGCGCCGGCCTTCTTGCTGGCGGACTGAATGCGCTGATAATCGCTGGCCGCGGCGTCGTCCTCGGCCTCAGAGAGCGCCTCATCGCTGGCCGCGATCTCATCCCAGGAGATGATCCCGGCGTCGCCACCACTCTTCGCTTCTTTCTTTTCAGCCGGCGCAGCGGAAGGAGGCGGAGCCCCAAAACCACCGGGGGCCGGCTGCTGCCCGACGCCAGGGGCGGGTTGGCCGAAACCCGACGGCTGGCCCTGCCCTGCGGGCTGGCCAAAACCACCGGCGTTGGGAGCCTGACCGAAGCCACTCGGAGCCGCGCCACCTGCCGGCTGACCAAATCCACTCGGCGCAGCACCTGCGGCGGGCTGACCGAAACCACCGCCCGCCGGCGTCGCACCGAAGCCGCCCGTCTGAGGCATCGCTGCCGGCTGCGCCGGCGCCGCCTGAGGTGCACGCGCCGTCGCATCCGGCGCACGAAAACGCACCGAATGCTTGCCCAGCGTGAGCATCGCCCCGTCCCACAGGGAAACCTCTCCGCTGACCGGCTGCCCGTCAACCGCAGTCAGACCACCACGCGAGAGCACCACCAGGCGGTAGTTGCCCCCGCCCTCTTCGACGATCAGCGCGTGCTGACGCGAGACGGTAGGGTGGTCGAGAATAAAGTCCGAGCCGCGGTCGCGGCCGATCGTTACGGACTGGCTGTTAAACGAGGCGTTCTGCGTCTGACCGTTATGGTCGAACTCTAACCAGAAGGAGGACATGGAGGTTTCTTCCGCAATTGCTGAACGTAAAGTGGCGAGCGCTGCCAGCGCACCTCAATCAGAACCCGGTGCCGGAGACCTTGATGATCATCGCGCCCATGATCACGATCATGACCGCTCCGAAGATAAAGAGCAGCGGGAAGAGGATCTTGACGGCCGCCTGACTGGCGGCCTTCTCGATCTTGGCGGTGCGCTTGTTTCGAATCGTATCGACCTGAATCTCCAGGACGTTGGCCAGCGGCGTACCGCGGCGCTCCGACTGAATGATCGCGCCGACCATCGAGTTGAGGTACTCCGAGTTGACCCGCTCACACAGGTTGATCAGCGCGTCGGTACGCGCCGTACCCACGCGCATCTCCTGAAGCACCACGCCCAGCTCCTGGATCATCGGGTCGTCCGGGTTCTGAATCTGACCGCGGGCGACCACGCGGTCGAGCGCCGACATAAAGTCCAGACCGGCGCGCATCGAGAGCACCAGGAGGTCAACGGTGTAGGGAAGGCGCCGGTCAATCTCAATGAGACGACTGCTGATCGCCCCGCTCAGCGAGAGCCAGGGAAACCCCAGTGCCAGAAAGCCCGCCACACACGCCAGACCAACGTTTGGAAGCCCCGTCATCAGCTGGGTAAAGAGCAGCACAAAAACAAAACCACCGAGCCCCGAAACGCAGCACATCCCCAGAAACTCATTGGGAGTAAACGAGCCCATAAAACCCGAGCGCATCAGCTTGTCGCGAAGCGACGAGCGCAGCTCCTCCATGTTCACAAAGGGCAGGTTCGGAAGGCTGCGGATGTAGTGCGCAAAAAGCTTCACCAGCGGGAGTACCAGCGCATAGAGCGCGTCCTCCTCCAGCATCCGCTTACGCCTTGTAAGGCGGTAGCCGTAGATCTCGTCCTCTTCGATCTCCTCGGGCACAAAGCCCCAGACGAAGAGCGCAAACGCCAGAAAGATAAGACCCAGCGCGCCGAACAGAATGATCGTCGAATTCACACGTACCTCGCTCAAGTTGAGCAGACCGCAGCAGGCCCGCCCGCGACTCGATCAAACGTCGATCTGAACAATCTTCAGGATCATGACCACGCCGATGATGTTACACACTCCCGCCAGACCCAGGACGATGTAGCCGACGAAGGTCTCAAAGAGCGGCTGAATCAAGGTGGGATCCATCTTGTAGAAGACCGCGATAACCACCGCCGGCATCAACCCCATCACCCAGGCCTGCATCCGCCCCTGAGCGGTCTGCGTATCGATGACGCGCTCCAGACGGAAGCTCTCGCGGATGGTGCCCGAGATCTGGCTGAGAATCTCCGGGATGTTGCCACCGACGGTTCGCCCGATGACCAGCGCCGAGATCGCAAGCTCCAGGTTGCGCGAAGGCACGCGACGCTGAAGGTTCACCAGCGCCTGATCGAGCGGGGTACCCAGGCGGTACTCCTTGAGCAGAACCCCGAACTCCTGGCTAATCGGCGGGCCCATGGCATTGCAGACGTCCTGAATCGCCTCGGGCATCGAGGGGTTGGCTTTGAAGCTGTTAGCCATATAGACCATCGCCTCTTCGACCTGCTCATCGATCGCCGTCAGACGGCTCGACCAGGCCTTCTTGAGGTAGGCGCGTGGGGCAAAGATCCCGATGAGGAGCCCGCCGATAATCCCCAGAATCGGGCTCTTTACCAGCAGGCCACCGCCGAGCACGCAGATCAGCAAAAATCCGGCGTGGATCAGCACAAATTCCTGGGGAGAAACCGGCAGAAAGAGTCGATGCAGCTCTTTACCGATGAGACGCTCGTAGACGCCACGCTCCGCGGCCAGGCGCTCGGCGATCCAGTCGCCTCCGGCCCAGATCGCAAGAAACCCGGCACCAAACCCCAGCGCCAACGCTAACCATAAGTATAACACGGTGTGTTTTCCTCGCTGTAGGTGCCCTGTTCAATCCGGTCGGCCATGGCCCCACCGGGTTGAATCGGTCGACCTGACGCCAATCCAGCCTTTCGATGCTACGCAAACTCTATCGAGCAGCCCCCGAGTCTGCAACCGCGCACTTCGCCCGCCCGGGGCAGACCGCGCCACAAAACTCGGCGCTTAGAAGAAGTCTTCGGGGTTAGCCAGACCCTTGATCAGGAACTCATCAAGGAAGCTGGGCAGGTAACCGGTCGCCAGGTGGTAACCGTAGACCTTGCCCTTCTCGTTGACCCCTTTCTGACGGTAGCGGTAGATGTCTTCGAGCTTCACAAAGCCGTCATCATCAATGCCCACCACCTCGGTGATGTAGGTGATGCGGCGGCTGCCGTCCATAAAGCGCGACTGCTGAATGATCACATCGACCGATCCGGCGATCTGCTCACGGATCGCGCGGGTGGGAAGTTCCATCCCGCTCATCAGAACCAGTGTCTCCAGACGCGCAATAGCCTCGGTGGGGCTGTTGGAGTGAACCGTGGTCATCGAGCCGTCGTGACCGGTGTTCATGGCCTGAAGCATGTCCAACGCCTCGCCACCACGGCACTCACCGACGACGATACGGTCCGGGCGCATACGCAGCGCGTTCTTCACCAGCTCACGAATGCCGATCTCACCCTTGCCTTCAAGGTTGGGGGGCTTCGTCTCCAGGCTGATGACGTGCTCCTGGTAGATCTGCAGCTCGGCGGCGTCCTCAATCGTGACCACGCGCTCGGTCAGTCCGATAAAGCTCGAGAGCACGTTGAGCAGCGTCGTCTTACCGGAGCCGGTACCGCCGGAGATAATGATGTTCTTCTTGGAGCGCACCGCGCGCGCCAGAAACTTCGCCATCTCATCGGTGAGGCTTCCAAAGTCGATGAGGTCTTTGACCGAGAGGCGCTCGTCGGGAAACTTACGAATCGTCAGGCAGGGATCTTTGAGCGCCAGCGGCGGGATCACCGCATTAACACGTGAGCCGTCGGCCAGACGCGTATCCACCAGCGGGTTGGACTCGTCGATGCGGCGACCGCGCGGGATGACGATACGCTCGATGACCGTCATCATCGACTTCTCGTCATTGAAGATGCGGTCGGTGAGCACGATCTTGCCGTTGAGTTCGGCGTAGATGTGCTCGCGGTCAACGACCATGATCTCCGAGACGCCCTTATGTTTGACCAGGTCTTCGATGGGACCCAGGCCGCAGACCTCGTCCATCATCTCTTTGAAGACTTCGTCAGGGGTATAAGGCGGCGGAATCTCGCGCTGACGCCTGCCGATAAGCTCTTTGAGCTTCTCAGAGACCTGACGGATAACCCGCGGCGAGCTGTAGTCGGTGATCTGGAAGCTGTGCAGATCGAGGCGCTCTTTAAGTTCGTCGTGCAGCTCAGACTTAAAGCCAATGAAGGCGTTTCGCACCTTACGGTCGTGAATCACGACCTCGTCACCGCGCAGACTGACGCGCTGCTCCTGGTAGTCCGGGTTGGGCGCCAGATCCCCCAGGAGCTCCTCCACCGTCTCGGCTTTTTTCTTCTTGTCCGGTGGAGCCACCGGCCGGCGCTCCGGCCGCGACGCGGTGGCCACGCCACCGGGGGCGGCCTGACGCCCCGGCGCTGCCGCAGCAGGCGCCGGGGTGGCGCGCCCGGTGGGGGGAATCGTCGCGCGGTTATTTCCCGGCCCATAGCCCGCCGGCGAGGGCGAAGGCACCGCCCCCGGCCCGGCCGGCTCCACGCAGAAGCGGTACGGCTCGATCGCCGCGTACTCTCCCAGCCGAAGCTCGCGCACCCGCTCCACGCGCTCACCATTGACGAACACGCCATTGGCCGACTGGTTGACGAGCATCACGCGCTCACCCATCAGCTTGATGATCGCGTGACGCCGGCTGACCGTCTTGCTGTTCAGAACAATATCGTTGTTCTGACTGCGGCCAATGCTGACCTCCATCACCGGTTTATCCAGCGGGAAGAGGTACTCCTGGCCGCGGTTGTCGAGGACGCGAATCTGCTTCATGGGCCTTGCCTCTTATTCACCCTGCGGCTGCGCGTTGGAGAGCTCAGGAAGATCTTCGGCCTGAGCGCCCGCGTCGAGCAGGTGCTGGAAGACGCCCTGCACCAGGGTGCGGTGGTAATCGGTACCGGGCTCGTAAACCCGGGGGGTAATGAAGAAGGCGTTGTTGGTCTGCTGGTTGAACATGTTGCGGCTCTTAAACGCCCACCCAAGGATAGGGATACGGCTCAGAAGCCACAAGCCTCGCTCGTTGGAGGTCATGTTCGTATTGTCCTGCGCGCTGACCAGCACCGACTGACCCTCGAGCATGTTGACGGTGCTGGTGATGTCGTTGTTGCGCAGGCTGGGGACCTGACCGACGGCGTTGGCGTAATCCAGCTCGCTGAACTCGAGATCCACGGTGAGCTTGACGCGGTTTTCAAAGTCCAGAACCGGAGTGATCGCCAGCTTCAGGCCGTAAGGGATCGTCTCATAACTCGACGCATTGGCCGTGATCGCCGGGACCAGCAGCGTGCCACCGGAGTGGTAGGTAGTCTCGGTGCCCGCCTCGGTCACCAGCGTGGCGTGCTGAATCGTCTTGATCATCCCGCTGTCGACCAGAAGGTCGAGCGCGAAGTTGAGGTTACCCACGAGCGAGGAGTAGGTCGTCAGGCTGCTGCCACCGGTAAGCGCCATCGGGCGCGGCGGCAGGCTGGACTCAGCCGGGAGCACACCCGGGCCCAGGTCGCCGGCGTCATAGTAGAGGGGCACATCGCCCTGGCCGCCGGTGAGGTTGTAGCCGATGAACTGGTTCCAGCGCACACCCAGGTTGTCCTGGTTGGTGGTGGCCAGCTGAATGAAATAGACATCAACAGCGACCATGCGCGCACCTTCAACGAAGGCTTCGCGGTAGGTGGCGAAGTTGAGCACCTGGTTGGGGTAAAGCTCGGTGAGGCGGTCGATCTTACGCTGGAAGATCTCGCTGGCGACTTCGCCCTCAATGAGCACGCGGCCTTTAACCACGCGGATATCGACACCGGCGCGATCGCCAAGCACCGCGCGAACTTCTTCGGCCAGGGAGGTGGGGTTCACACCCACCACGCGAATCAGCAGCGTGCGCTGATCGTCGCCCGAGCCCGAGAAGATGTTGACGGTGGTGACACCCTCGCGCTTCCCGGAGATAAAGAGGTACTGCGCGTCGTTGCTGGTCTGCGCATCGGCCACATCCGGCAGGCCGATGGAGACGCGGCGCACGCCGCGCGCGTTGATCGTCAGCGTTTCACCGACTGCGATCGTAAATTCATGGTCGGGAACGACCGTCTCCTGCGCGTGCGCCGAGTCCATCGGCCACACAAGCAGGGGCATCACCACACACAAGACCGCCCACAGCGCGCCTACCCTTACAAGCGTCTTCATGGTTCTCCTTACAGCTGCATACCAGTGCATTCACTTCAGCAATCCGCACACCAGGACGGTCTGCTGGCTCGACTAGGCTATAGAACACGGGCAGTCTCGCCCGAAGTGGCATAAAACGCAATCGAAAAACCCGGCTACCTGATCCGGGGAGATCGCGCGGGTGATGAGGCTTTTGACGCATAAAAAAAAGCGCGCTCCCCACCCGGAGGAGCACGCCTTTTATGAAGGCTTAGCGTTGAGCTCTCAGATCACTTACTGGCCGCCACGCAGGAACTCGATGGTGTCGACGCACTTGCCGCCGCTCAGCTTCTGGTTCGGGCCGCAATTGGGACGGCGCTCCACGCGCTTCTGGCGATCGCGGTTGATGACTTCAAGCTCTTCGAGCACTTCGCGAAGCGTGGTCTTGGTGACGGTGACCGCTTCAATGTCGTCACGGTGGCGCAAGAGCAGCATCAGCTTGCCGCGGGTCTGCGAGATCACCAGCAGCTCGGCCTCGCTCGGCGTCAGGGAGAGGGTGACCGTGCTGTACTGACCACGGTTGCCGCGGGCATCACCGCTGGGAATGTCGGAGACTTCCTGACCGACAGCGAGCAGCGTGACGTTCTGAAGCAGGTTCATCGTCACATAGCCGATGCTGTCGTTGCCGGCTGCCTCAGGGATCAGGTTGTCTTCGGTGCCCACCGGGAAGGTTCCCAGAATATCGACGCGATCGCCGGGGCGAAGAAGACCGGAGACGCCCGAGATCGCATCGACCGGGATCGTCATCGCGCGCTCACCGGCCGGGATACGACCCGAGAGCGTACGCGCAACCTCGGCTACGGCGAAGTCGCTGGTGAGGATCATCGAGCCCTCGCGGATCGACTCGCTCACCGGCATATCCAGGTAGATCTCAAGGTCCTGGCTCAGGAGCGGGTTGGCCGGCAAGAACTGCCCGGGCACCGTCTTGGTGTTGACGTGCTCACGCGTGAGCATCGTGCCGGCGGCGATGTCGCGCGCCGCCACGATCACCTCGCGGGGGTTCGCCATCAGCTCGTCTTTCTCTTCCTGAATCTGCGCGGTGTAGAGGTAGAGCAGGAAGGCGGCAAACGCGCCGACGATGACCGCCGCGATAAGTAGTTTCTTCTTGGCCATTCTAATTTCTCCTCGCCGTGAGCCCTGAGCATCGCAGCGCGCGTCGCGCGACTGCCGGTTAGCCTTCATCTATGCTTAACTACATTCCCTACACCATCTCACCCGCCATGGGCAAGTCAGTCCCGAGCCTTCGACCTGCGTCATCCCAGACAGAAGGCCGGCGGGTCAATCTTCATAGCTCGTGTGGTCAACGAGACTAACAGATGCTGCGCAACGCTTCCAGCATCCCGGTTGAGATCCCCAGGGCAATCGCAAAGTCCCACAAGTTTTTTTTATGGAGAACCCACCCAATCCATAAAAAGGGGTCTTGTGCTCCTCCGGCACTCCCAGGGCGGGGACCCACAAGGGGTCCCCCCACGGTGGCGGGTGATGGGGACCCACTTTGCGATTGCCCTGTTGAGAGCCCCGCGCGCCCCTAAAAGAGCAGCATACCGGCGCGGCGATACCAGCGCCCCGCGTCACGAAGGGTCAGCGCCAGGGGCCGTGAGCGAACTCCGAGCTCTCCGGCCGCGAGCTCGCTTTTCAGCGCGTCGAGACGTATCGCCCAGGAGGGCGGCCAGCTGACCTCATCGATGTGTGAGCTTCCCCCGCCCCCGTGTTCGCGCCTCAACTCGGCAAACCTCTCGGCGGTGATCGCCTCGCCAATAAAGGGGTATCGGCGCCCGGCGCGCCCCCGGCGCGCGGCGTTGATCGCCGCCTGGGCAACATCGCGGGCGTCGCAGAAGTGGGCATAACCGCTCCAGCCTGCGCCGCCGGCGTCGAGCGCCCCGACATACTCCGAACGCACGTCTCCCGGTCCCAGCGCCAGCGCGGCGGCGACAATGCAGATATGCATTCCGGCGGCGATGTAGCGGTAGAGTTCAGCCTCCATCGCAATCAATGCCTCGCGCACCGGCTCGCCATGATCATCGGGCAGTCCGGCTGCCCCCTCGATCGCCTGCGGGTCAAAGGCGCGCTCGCAACTCACAAAAACAACCCGCGGCACCTGCGCAGCCCGGGCCGCGTCCAGACGCATGCGCAGCTCGCGCACCGCGATGCGGCGAGCCGTTGAGGCGTCGGGGGCCCCGGAGGCCAGGCGCGCCGCGTCGGCGATAAAGAGCGCTCCGCAGCCGGCAAACGCCTGCGAAAGTTCGTGCGCGTGATCACCGGCGCGCAAGCCGACATGCCAGTCGACCGCCACATCAAAGAGATGCCAGCGCGGCGCGTCAGGCGCGGCCAACGCGCGTACCTCCACCCCCTCCTCCACGAGGCGTCGGGCGATCTGCCCGCCCACCCGATCGTCTGCGCCGCAGATCGCTACTCTACCGCCATGTTGACTTGCCATCTGCGTCTCACTGTTCAAACTTCCGGTCGCTCTATGTCCAGGGTCGCGCTTGCCGGCCCCTAAACGCCCCACCGGAGAAACGATGAACGATCAGCGCCCGGCGCCCGGCAACGCCAACGATCTATTGAGGCTGCTCAGCCGCGCCGAACGTCTGGAGGCGCTGCCACGAACCGGCTGGCAGATCTGCGGGGTGGAGCGACCCGAATCGATCGCCGCCCACGTTCACGGCGTGATGCTCGTCGCGTTGTGGCTGGCCGATCACCACCCCGAGCCTACGCCTGACGCCGAGCGAGTGATGCGCATCGCGCTGGTCCACGACTTAAGCGAGGCGATGCTCACCGACCTCCCGCGCCCGGTCAAGCAACTCCTCGGCAAAGAGGCGGTCGACCGGGCCGAGGAACAGGCCGCCGATCACATCCTGGCCACCCTGCCCTCCTGGCGCGACGCCTACCGCGAGTACCGCGAAGGCAAGACCCTGGAGGCCCGCATCGTCAAAGTCGCCGACCGCATCCAGATGCTTGCCAAGGCCCTGGAGTATCGGCAGCAGAAACGCGGCGACATCTCGCGCTTTTTCGACGACGACGAGACCTTCGACGATCGCGGCGTTGAGCCTGCCCGCGCCATCTTCGACGCCCTGCGCACCTGTTATCGGGAGGGGCGCTGGTTCGACTTCCACTTCGACTAAACTCGACGAAAGATGTTGCCGCACTTGCTTCGAGCCAACGTGTTCGCCCCAACAAAGCACCGTCTTTACAGGGGTGCAACATTAGGCTAGTTCGATCGGCGGCTTATCCCCCCGGCACGTTGAGGCAGCGGTCCCTCGGGCTGCTCGCGCACCACTCAACGGCTTCTACCCCTCACACTCTGGAGGCGCACATGTCGCAAATTAAGAACCTCGGCATCACCGGCTACGACGGTCTTCGTTTTGTCACGCTCGATCTGGAGCGCAGCCGCAAGTTCTACGTCGATATGCTGGACTTCACGCTCGTCGCCCGTTCCACCCCGGCCTGGGAAGAGAAGACCGGTGATAAGGCGGAAGTCTACGCCGCCGGCGACATCATCATTGAGTGCGTCGAGTCGCAGCGCGAGGACAGCTGGGCGGCCTACCACCGCAAGTTCCACACCGCGGGCATCGGCACCGTCAACTTCGCCGTCCAGAATATCGAAGAAGCCTGGAAGCGCCTCGAAGAGCGCGGCGCCACCTTTATCGACGAGATCCGCACCGAAGAAGCTGGCGGCGGCACCCGTCGCTCCTTTGAGATCGCCACGCCCCTGGGTAACACCACCTACGGCTTCGTCGAGAAGAAGGGCTACACCGATTACGACGCCGGCTTTGAGACGGTGAACACCGGCGGCAACAACCGCTTCAACTTCACCACCATCGATCACCTCACCTCCAACGTGCGCACGCTCAAGCCCCTGGTCGACTGGTTCCGCGACGTGCTGGGCATGGAGCAGTTCTGGGACATCGCCTTCCACACCAGCGATGTCGACCCCACCCGTCAGTCCGGCTCCGGTCTGAAGTCGATCGTGATGTGGGATCCGGAAGGCGGCATCAAGTTCGCCAACAACGAGCCGCAGCGCCCCTTCTTCAACGCCTCCCAGATCCAGAAGTACCTCGAAGACTTCGGCGGTGGCGGTGTTCAGCACGCGGCGTTCAACCTCGACGACATCATCGGCTCCATCAAAGAGATGGAGGCCAAGGGCGTGGAGTTCCTCTACACCCCGCCGAGCTACTACGACGCCGCCCCGGGCCGCATGGCCGAGCAGGGAGTCTCCAAGATCGATGAGGACTACGACGTGCTCAAAGACCACGGCATCCTGGTCGACGGCGCCGACGAGAAGTACCTCCTGCAGATCTTCATGAAAGAAGCGGCGATCTACTACGACCAGCCCGAGGCTGGCCCCTTCTTCATCGAGCTGATTCAGCGCAAGGGCGACCAGGGCTTCGGCGGCGGCAACTTCCGCGCCCTCTTTGAGGCCATCGAGCGTGACCAGGTGGAGCGCGGTCGCGTCTGATCGCGCGTTCTCTCGGCTCCCCCCTGCAGGGAGCCGGGAGATGCCAGCATGCACGCAGCACAGGCTGACATCTCGGTGTCGGCCTGTGTTGCTCTGCGCATGGCTGGCAAACACCCCTAATTGAAATCAATTATCAATTTCTCATTGACGTCTGACGCACCAGCGCTCATCTATGACGGTCAAATCTGGTGCGTCGGGCGAGCTTCGCCCCGGCGCTGTCTCTCTCCTTATCTCTGAGGATTGCATATGATGGCACACATCAATCGACTTCATCGCCCCTCGCTCGCACTTCTCCTGGGTGCCAGCCTCGCGCTGACCGCCTGTGAAAAAGAGGAGGCCGAGCCGGCCGAAGTCACCGAAGAGGCCGCCGAGGCCACCGAAGAAGAAGCCGCAGAAGAGATCGAGCTGACCTTCGCCTTCCAGCCGCAGGAAAACCCGGAGGGCCTGGAGCTCGACGCCGAACGCATGGCGGAGTTCATCGAGGAGCAGACCGGCTACGAGGTCGAGATCTTCCTTCCGACGAACTACTCGGCGGTGGTTGAGGCGCTGCGCTCGGATAACGCCGATGTCGCCTACTTCAGCGGTCTTCCCTACCTGGTCGCCCATGAGAACGCCGGCGTCGAGCTGCTCGTCGTTGAAGAGCGCGGTGGAAACCCCTTCTACTACTCGCAGTGGTACGCCCTGGCCGACAGCGACATCGAGTCCATCGCCGACCTTAAGGGCCGCTCCATCGCGTTTACCTCGCCGACCTCCACCTCGGGCTACCTCTTCCCGCTGGGCAAGGTCATCGACGAGGGTCACCTGACGGCCGACCAGGACCCGACCGAGTTCTTCGGCAACGTCACCTACGCCGGCGGCTATCAGCAGGCGCTGCTCGCCCTGGTTAATGGCCAGGTTGACGCGGCGGCCGCCTCCGACTACGCGCTGGAGCAGTACCTCGATGAGGAGCAGCGCGCCAAAGTCAAAGTGATTGAACGCCAGGGCCCGGTGCCTACCCATGGTATCGCCATTCGCGGCGACCTCCCCCAGGAGGTCAAAGACAAGGTGCGCGACGCCCTCCTGGCGCTCAATGAGCCGGAGAACGCCGAGCTGCTCAAGAGCGTCTACGGCGCCGAGAGCATCATCGCGCGTGGCCACGAAGAGCATGTCGGCGAGTTGAAGCGCATGCGCGACCTGGTCGGTTTTGAAGCGCGCTTCTAACGCATCCCCTCTCACATCACCGCAGGACACACCCCTTGAGCGTTGTACGGGTTGAACATCTCCAGCTGAACTATGAGCGCGACGCGCAGCGCGTGGAAGCGCTGCGCGGCATCTCCTTTGACGTCAACGCCGGTGAGCGGGTGGCGATCATTGGTCGCAGCGGCGGGGGCAAGTCCTCGCTGATGCGCGTCCTCAGCGGACTTCTCAGCCCGAGCGCGGGCACCGTCGAGGCGGCCGGCTTCCGTATGGAGGCCGGCCGGCTGCCCCCCCGGGCGATGTACGAGCAGGTGGGGCTGGTCTTTCAAAACTACGGGTTGGTGCCCCAGCTCAGCGCCCTTCAAAATGTGCTCTGCGGCCGACTTCTTCACCAGCGCTCGGCGTCCAGCCTGCTGCATTTTCCCGGCGAAGATCGCGACCAGGCCCGCGCCCTGCTCGAAGAGCTCGGCCTCGGGGAGCGGCTTCACACGCGCAGCTCACGCCTGAGCGGCGGAGAACAACAACGCGTGGCCATCGCCCGACTGCTTCACCAGAACCCGCGGGTGATGCTGCTCGACGAGCCCATCGCCAGCCTCGATGTGCACTGGGCCCGCATGGCCATTGAGCGCCTTGCCGGCGGCGGCCCGCAGAGCGCGGAGCGCGCGCTGATCATGGTGATGCACGACCTGAATATGGCCCGCCAGTTTGCCACGCGGGTCATTGTGCTGCACCACGGTGAGATTCTCTTTGACGGCGACCCCGATCAGGGCTGCCGCCTGCTCGAAGAGCTCGAGAGCCGCGACGCCACCGATGGCGAGGTTGAGATCGCGGTGAACGAGGCGGCCGCCGATGCCACCGCGCCGAGCGACGCCAGCGCGCCTGCCCCCCTTCCTATCGACGGGCTCTGGGGGAAGACCTCTTTCTACGTTGTGCTCATGCTGCTGATCGCCGGCCTCTACATCTGGTCGGCGATGGGCGTGGACTTCTCGGTGGCGCGCATCTTCGGAAATGCCGATCACGCCGCCAATTTCCTCTCGCGCATGCTCCCGCCGGACTTCTCGGTGAGCGCGAACGTCGGCAAGAGCCTTCTGGAGACGGTCCAGATGGCGCTCATCGGCACCACGCTGGCTGCGATCGTCTCACTGCCCATCGCCACGCTGGCCGCGCGCAACATCTCGGCGCGCCCCTTTCAGGTCGTGGCCCGCCTGATCCTCAACCTGCTTCGCACCATCCCCAGCATCATCTGGGGACTTTTCTTTGTGGCGATTGTGGGGCTGGGGCCCTTTCCCGGGATCCTGGCGCTGACCTTTTACGCGGCCGGCTACCTGGGCAAATTCTACTACGAGGGCATCGAGTCCATCGATCCTCGGCCTCTTCAGGCGCTGCGAACCGTGGGCGCAACCCCCTTGCAGCGCTTTCGATTCGGGGTCTTCCCGCAGGTGCTGCCGCTGATGCTGGGCTACACGCTCTACATGCTGGAGTACAATGTGCGGGCGGCCTCCATCCTGGGGGTGGTCGGCGCAGGCGGCATCGGGTTTTACCTCTACACCTACATCAACAACTTCCAGTACGACCGGGCGGCCACTGCCCTGCTCTTTCTGCTGGCGGTGGTCACCGTGCTCGACGCGGCGAGTTCTCGCCTGCGCGCGCGACTGGCCGGCTAACACGAACTTACAAAGAGGGTGGAATAGGCGTCGCGACCGTTTAACTTCACCCGATGGACGCTGCGACGCCTCGGTGCGTCGTATGCGAGCTGCCCTCCAATGGTAAATGATCGGATGCATGAAGGCTGAGATGCGACACGTGGTGATGGTGAGTCAGAAGGGGGATCCGCGGCTTGCGGAGCTCCGCGAAGCGCTCGCCAGAGAAGCGATCGCGCTGACCCATCTCGCAGCCTCGGAGCTGACGGAGGGGCTGCCCGAAGACGCGTCGGTCGTGATCATTGAGGCCGCGCTCCTTACGCCCGCGATTCTCGAGGCGCTCGCACACATCAAAGCGCACCACCTCCCGTTCACGATCCTCACCCTGGGGGAATCTGAACACGCCGATGCGTGGGTGCCTGCCGATGCCTCGATCGACGTGATCGTCGATGCGCTCAAGCACCGGCGAGTGCAACTTCAGGCGCTCCCCGAGCCCGGTGGCTCGCTGCATGAAGACTCCGTGGCGATGCTCGAAGAGAGCAGCAAACGCCATGAGTTCATCGAGCGCCTCGATGAAGAGATCGCCCACCTCAGTCAGCTGGCCGAAGATGTGGCGCGAGGAGCGCTCTCTGCGCGGACGCTCGCGCAGGCCACAGGTCCGGTGCGAGCCGCCGCGCGCCACCACCAGCTCAACGACGTTGCCCGTCCCCTCGAAGAGTTGGAGTCCCTGGCCGAGGCCACCGCATCCGCTTCGCCAGACGCGCACTTCCAGCAGGCTGCCGCCGCGCTCTTCGAGACCCTGCGAGCCCGCGTGCGCGCCGCTCAGCTCGACGATCCCGAGACGATGCTCACCACCGAGAGCCTGGGGCGCGCGCTGACCGTGGTGGTGATCGACGACGATCCGAATTACCTGCGTCAGATCGAGCGTTTTGCCGAACAGTTTATGATCCGCGTTCGCACCGCAACTTCTGTCGACGAGGCGATCAACAAGGTGCAGACACCTCTTCTGGCCGGCGTCGTGCTCACGATCCAGGAAGGCATCTCCCGCAAAGAGCTCACCGAGAGCATGACGGCCCTGCAGCGCGCCTCACATCTGGCGCACCTGCCGCTGGCGCTGGTCAGCGATGTCCCGGACACCCTGGATCGCGTCCAGGGGCTGTGGGCCGGCGCGTCGCATATCGCGACACGTCCGGTGAGCGCGGTGAGTTTCTCGCAGATCGCCAGACGCCTGGCCACAAGCCGGCGCGCACTGCTGGCGAGCGTGATGGTGGTCGACCCTCAGGGGGTGTTTGCCACACGCGTTGCGCAGCAGCTTGGCGAGCGCGATATGGCGATTCATTACCTGCCCGACGCGCGCACGATCTTCGAGGCGCTGGAACATCATCGCCCTGACCTTGTGCTTTTGAGCACCGAGCTTGCGGAGGTCGCCACGACCGATCTTTGCCGATCGCTGCGCGCGGTCGCGAGCTGGCGAGAGGTGCCCATCGTCATTTTTGCGGCCGAGAGCACGCCCGAGGCCCGCATCGCGGCCTACCAGGCCGGCGCCGATGACTTCATCGATGTGGCGATCTCCCCTCACGAGCTGGTCGTGCGCCTGAGCGTGCGCCTGGAGCGCGCCCGTCAGGCTCAGGAGCGATCCGATCGCGATCTGCTCACCGGCCTGCTGACCCGGCGTCCCTTTCTCGAGCAGCTGGCCGCGCGCATGTCCGAGGTGACCCGACGACGGCGACGCCTGGTCTTCGCGATCCTCGATGTGGATCATTTTAAAGAGGTCAACGACCGCCACGGCCACCTGGTGGGCGACCGGGTACTCGCCACGCTGGGGCGGCTGCTGCAAGATCGCTTTCGCATCGAAGATCTTCGGGCGCGCTGGGGCGGGGAGGAGTTTGTCATCGTTCTGGTCGACGAGGGCCTGGAGACCTCCACGCTGGCGCTGCGGCGGGTCCTTGATGAGTTTTATGCGATGCGCTTTGAGGGTGGGGATGGGGAGCGTTTCTCGGTGAGTTTCAGCGCGGGGCTGGCCTGTTTCCCGCAGGATGGTCAGGACACCGAGGCGCTGCTCAGCGTGGCTGACGCCCGCCTCTTACGCGCAAAACGCGAAGGCCGCTGTCGCATTGAACCCGGGCGAAACTACCGTTCCGTGTAGGCGCCCGCTCCCTCCTCAACGCTCCACGGCCTCGCCATGGAGCACACCCTCGTTAGCGTCTTCGGCGGGAGCCGTATGCGCGCCCAGGTCCAGGTCGTGATGCGCCTTTGCGCTGCTAACCCACTGGCCTCGCTGGACAATCGCCCGATCACGGGGGAGCGCATCGCGGCGCAACCACCGCGGTGAGGCGGGGGACCACCCTTGAAAAACATCGGCGGCGACCGCGTTTTTGCCGCCGATGATGTAGCGCTCTCCGCTACGCGCGAGCGTCAGGGCCTGGGCGGTCGCAAACGCCACCTGGCGCACATCGACGATGTTGAGGGGCTGCTCATCCGGAACATCGAGGGCGGCGAAGGGCGTGAGGTCGACGCCCGGCCCCACCATCAGGGTGGGCAACACCATCACGATGTCCATGCCGTCAGCGAAGTAGCGGTAGCACTCCTGCTCGACGGCATACTTACACTCCAGGTCCAGATCATCGCCGGAGCCGGGAAGGTAATGTCCGCGCTCATCGGCGAGTTTGCCGGGAGGAACCCGCGCAAGCGTGCTGGCGCAGCTGACCACAACGATGCGGTCGACGCCCGCGCCACGCGCGGCCTCCAGGGTTCTTCGGATCCCCTCCACCGCCCGACCCATCTTTGATCCACCGGGACTCTCGGGCTCGGGAGCCACGCAATAAAAGACGTGGTTGACCCCGGCCAGCGCCTGAGTCAACGACACGGCATCGAAGATGTCGCCGACGGCATCCTCGACCCCGCCAAGTCGCGCGGCGGGAGGAGCCGACTGCCACCGACGCAGCGCCCGCGTCGGCCACCCGCGCCGGCTGAGCTCGGCCACAAGATGCCCTCCCAGCCTTCCGCCAGCGCCGAGCACCAGGCAGCGCTGGGTGCGCATATCAACATCCTGCAGGGTCGTGGCGAGCGGGTGGGTCACAGCAAACCTCGTGATGGGTGAGCGCCTCGTGCAGCTGCCGGGCGACCTCCAGATCGAGCATGGGGCTGGCGTCGATGAGCGCATCGACGCTCCAGCTTCGGGTGGGGATGCGCTGAAGAAGGCGATACACCTCCGCGCAGCGCTCATTATAGGTCAGGGAGGAGGCCAGCCTCAATGGCCCGGCCGGAAGCAGCGCGTAGATCGCGCGAAACTCATCGGCATGCTGCGCCGCTCGCAGGATCAAGGTCGGGAGCGGATCAAAACTCGCCGCTCCCAGGTCGGAGGGGTCCGGCGCGCCCTCATAAAACTCAAAAGTGCCCGCAGCCTCTTCCACCCTGCGCAGCACTCGAAAGAGCGCCTTCTCGCCCCAGAGCCCCTGGCTTGCGCGCGCGCCCAGAAGCGTTCCTCGCGCAAGCCACACCCGCGCCGAGAAACGATCGGTGCGAACCTTGAGCTCGCCGGTGGCGCGTTGTTGATGCAGGAGCATCAGCACCTCGCTCAATCCAGCCACCTGCAGATCGCCGCGAAGGCCGGGTGAGGTCATCGCGCAGAGCCGCGCCACGCGCGCCAGAAGCTCCGCGCCGGCCAGTGGACGTGCCACCACATCGCCCACGCCCGCCTCCACAAGGCGCACCCGCAACCCCACCTCACGCGCGTCGGTCACCGCCACAATGCCTGTGCCCTGCCCCCGACGGGCCAGCCCCTCCAGCGCCTCACTGAGCCCCGAGGAGGCGATCGCCTCGACCACCACCGCCTGGCACTGCTCCTGGAGCGTCCCCAGCGCCTCGCAGACATCGCCGCGCGGCGCGCCGCGGACCTCATAGCCGCCGACCTCCAGCATCGCCGCCAGCGACTCCACCGTTCGCCCCCTGGTGCCGATCAACCCCACCGACACAACGCTGCCCCCCGTCACTCCCATACGCTCCCCCTGCCCTGACAGTTCGTGATCCCCTCGTCCTTCATCCTTCACCGCGCCCTGGCTTCCCCTCACAACCTCCCTTCAACGCGTCCGTGCTGAGCTTAAGCACCCCGGCCACCTCGCACAGCGCCTCGCGCCCCCAAAAAAACTCCATCCTTGATCATCCGGCAGAAATAGGGGATCGTTTCGCGGCGTTTTTACGGTATGTCCGGTGACGGATGGGACCGACATCGCACACATTTTTTCGGCGCCCCGGCTCTCCCTTTTTTACTCGCCCGGCGCCTTTATCTTTGTAAGGTTTCCCCGCGATGCTCTCCGCGTCACCGCCCGCCGGTGCCTGGATCGTCCGGGCCCACAGCAGTTGAGGAGGACACTTGGATACGCTCGAAATTCTCTCCAAAGCCCAGGAACTCGGTGGCGACGAACGCCGCGAGGCCATGATGAAGACCATCATCAAAGCGCGCCAGCTCGGCTGCGACGCGACCCCCGGCGGCGGAAAAGTCGGTGGCTTCAACATCCGCTACGGCTCGCTCAAGTATGCCGTGATGGATCTGAACACCAAGGGTGAGGTCTTCCTCCACATCAAGCCCCACCCCAACAAGGACCTCTCCGACGAGCTGCGCGACCGCGCCAACAACTTCGTCAGCGGCCTGGAAGGCGTCCAGATCAAAAATGCCCCGATCAACCACTACGGCCAGATCGAAGGCGCCATCGAAGATGTGCCCGAGGACGCCATCGACAAGTTCTTGCACTTCGCCGTCGAGACGATCCGCGAGCAGTACTACCGCCCGCACCTCGAAGACTGAGCGATCCTGAAGCATCATCTTTAAAAAAACCGCCGCGCATCTGCGCGGCGGTTTTTTTATGCGTCGCCCCCGGGGCATCCTGACAAAAAGCTCACTCCTCGGAAGACGCGCGGCGAACCCGCGCCACCAGCATCGTATGGTAGGTGGCCGGATGCAGATTGGCCGCGGCCAGCCGGTCGATCTCCCAGCCCATCTCGCGCAGCGCGCCCAGGTCGCGGGCAGCGGCCGCCGGCGAGGGCCCAAGGTACACCAGGCGTTGCACGCCCAGCATGTTGAGGTAGGCCAGCGCGCGACGCCCCAGCGGCTCGCGCATCGGGTTGATCGTGGCCAGCTCAAACCGCTCCCCCGAAGCCGCAAGCCTCCTGAGCCCGGTCTCCCAGCCGCCGGCGACAAAGCGCGCGTTGGCGATGCCGTGGCCCACCGCGTTGATCTCGGCCGACTCGATCGAGGCCTGGTTCTGATCGAGCCCCACCGCCTCGCCAACCCGCGGCGCCATCAGCAAAGCGATGGTGCCAATGCCACAACCCACATCCAGAAAACGCTCCTCGGGCTCCGGCTCCAACCACTGCCCCACCGCCTCATAGAGCACCTCGGCGGGCGCCAGCGTGGCGTGAATCCAGTCGTCGTAGCCCACCTCCATTTGCAACCTCCCGATGGGGATGCGCACCCGATGCGGCTCTTTGAGCTGGCGGCGATAGGGGCCGCTCCCGACCGCCAGCCCCACCTGGGCCGGCAGCGCCTCGACCAGCCGTCCCAGCCAGCTGGCCAGCGGCTGCGAAGTACAGAAGACCTCAAACTGCGCCTCATCGCGCGCCTCCGTCAGGCGCACCTCCACAAGCCCCACCCCGTGGTTGGGCACCGCCACGCGGATCTGCTCCACCCCCGGCGCCACCTCAAACCCCTCCACCTGCGCGGCGACCTCCCGGGCCATCTCACCATCCCAGGGAAGCGCGTTTTGTCCCTGCAACGATCGCTCAATCACCCCCACCACACGCTGGGTCTGCACCGTCAGCGCCGGACAGCTCGACATCGCCACAAGCCCCTCGCTGGCCGGGCTATAAAGACCGAGCTCCACCCGATCCCCGACTCGCCGGTAGCTCAACGAGGTCCGGTAGCGAAACGCATCGCCACGCGCAGTAGGCTGCGGGGTGAGGATCTCCACCGGCGGCTGCTCGGCCTCGGCCAGTCCCGCGAACTTCTCGACCACCTCGGTAATGCCCCGCGCCTTAAAGCGCAGCTCACCGTCCACGCTGATATGGCGCAGCTGACATCCCCGGCAGATCGCGTCGCGCTCACAGAGCGGGTCGCGCCGCTCGGGGGAGCGCTCCACCACCTCAACCACGTCGGCGTAAAGTCGGCGAGCCCCCTCGCGCTGGCCGGGTTGCAGGCGCACCCGCACAAGCTCGCCGGGGAGCGCGCCGGGCACCGAGAGCCAGCCGTCGTGCAGACGAACATACCCCTCGCCAGTAAACCCAAAATCGTCGATGCGGACCTCCAACTCCTGAAGTTCGCGCACCTCTTCAAGCGAAGGGGAGTCCCCGGCCGGCGTTTCTGCTGACTGATTCATGATGCGATGACATCTCGTGCAAGGTCCGGCACCGAAGTGGCACCCGGCGAAAAGTGAGTATTCTTGTCGGGGGTGTAAACCCTTGTTAATCTTCGCCCGACAGCCCTCCCACCCCCGACGTTGCCGGAAGCTCTATGGTAGTTCAACCTCGCGTTAAGATTGGCGAGCTCATCGATGATCGTTATCGCCTCGAAACCCTGATCCATGAGGGACGCTGGGGGCTTGTCTTTCGCGCCAGCGACCTGGAGCTGGGGGATCGCCCCGTGGCCATCCGCATCTTCCCCCGCGGCGAAGATGGACCGGCGGACCCGACCGGCTTTGCCCGGCAGGCTGCGGAGCTTCGCGCGCTCAAAAGCGAAACGATCGCAACACCTTACGCCCACGGCACCGTCCAGGGATTTCCCTACATTGTGACCCAGTGGGCCCGCGGCATGCCCCTGGACACCTACCTCAAGAAGCAGGGGCTGCTCTCCCTTAAAGTCACGCTGCCGCTGCTGCAGCAGCTCCTCTATGCGCTCGATAACGCCCACCAGGTCAACCTGACCCACGGCATCCTGCGGCCGGCCAAGATCATGGTGACGCCCCGGCCCAGCGGTCCCCCGGCGCTCTCGGTCGTCGACTTCCAGATCTGGAGGCTCTACGAGCTCTCCAGCGGCGATGAGGCCTTTGATGAGGCCCACCTCTCGCGGCGGCTGGTGCGCTACATGGCTCCGGAAATTTTAAGCGATCGCACCATCACCCCGGCCGCCGACCTTTATACGGTGGGACTCCTCGCCATTGAGATGCTCACCGGCACCCCGGCCTACCCCGAAGATCACCGCATCGCGCTCATCGCCCGACAGCTCGCGCCGGAGCCCCCCGATCTCCCCTACTTTGTGGACGCCGGCGAGGGCTTCCGCTCCTTTTTGTCGATGCTGGTGACCAAGGATAGCGGCGCGCGTCTTCAAACAGCGGCCGTGGCCAGCGACATCCTCGATCAGCAGGGTGAGCGCTTTATTCAGGAGCCGCCGGCGATTGAACCCGAGCCGGTCCCCTCCTCGGTGGCCGTCAGCTCCGAGGTCGAAGACGGCGAGGCATCGGTCGAGGTCCCCGGCCTCGACGCCCCCTCCGATCCTTTCATGGTTGCGCCCGAGAGCGAGGTTTTCGAGCACGACGCCCTCCCCGACCAGGCCCCGGTCCAGCCCGCCCGGGCCGACGAGCAGGGCGACGTCGACGAGCTCTTCCTCTCGGAGCAAAGTGGTCTGCGCTCGCTCAGTGACGGACGCGATCTGGGCATGGACACCCAGTCCCCGCTCGACTTCCTCTCGGACGACGCCAACGTCGACGACCTCTTCGCCTCCGAGCTCAACTTCGGCCAGGACGACGAAGACGCGAAGCCCGCTTCCGGCGACCCCTCGCGCTCGGCCAGCATCTCCATTGAGGAGCCCATCCCCGAGGGGCTCGATGAGCTTCCCTCGGAGGCCTACAACGACATCCCCGACGCGGTGGAGGTTGCGCCCGAGCCGGCCGTAACGAGCGCCACCTCTGCACAGCACCGCCCCGCCTACCCCTCTCCGGGACCGATCCAGCCCCGACCCACGCGCCAGCGCGCACCGCACACCCCGACCCCGGGTGCCCCGAAGTCCGGCCCCCCGCTGCTGGGGCTTGGCCTCATCGCTCTGGCCCTTGCCGGCGCGGCGGCCTTTTTGCTGATGTCGCCCACCGAGGCGCCGCAGAGCGCGCAGGCCGAGGCGCTCGAAGAGGCTCCCACCGAGGCGACCCACGTGGTGCGCATAACCACCTCGCCGCCCGCGCTCCGGGTGCTCCTCGACGGCAAATCTCAGGGCTTTAGCCCGGTTGACCTCAAGCTCAAAGACTCGCAGTTCCCCGTCAAAGTTGGCGCGCGCCTCAACGCCAACAACGAGCAGACTCGCACCCTGGAAGCTCCCACCTCCGAGCTTCATTTTGAGTTCGAGACCCCCTGATACTTTGAAATCGGCTCAGCGCTCGGCGGTGAGTTTCGCGCCGAGCACCGCATCATAAAGATTCAACATCTGCTCGTCGCTGCTCTCACGACTAAAAAGCGTCTCGACCCGCTCACGCATCTTCGCCCCCTGGGATCGTAACAACTCCGGGGTGCGAAGACGCGCGCCGAGCACGCTGGTCAGCGTGGGCTGATCCCCCTCCAGCACAAGCTCGCCGGTGCTCCCCGAGACGATCAGCGAGCGCGTCGCCGGCGTATCGTACGCAACCGTGGCCACGCCGCAGGCACCGGCTTCCAGCACCGCATCGATCGGCGTGGACGCGGTGCCAAAACACGCCATCACATCGAGCGCCTGATAGAACGCCGCGTCGGTCTTTTTCTCCCCGTCGACCAGGCGCACCCAGCCGCGATCCGCAAGCCGCCGCAGGCGGCGGGCCTGCCCGTCGGCCAGACGCGCGCGAGGAGCAATGACCCAGCCCAGAGAGGGGTGGGTGCGGCGCAGCGCCTTGACCGTCGCCACCAGATCGTCGGCCCCGTGGCGCCGGGTCACAGGCCCCACCCAGCCCACCACCTGGCGCCAGTGCGTCGGAAGCCCCAACGCCTCACGCGCCTGCTCGCGAGCCTCATCGCCATTGCCGCTGGCCGGCCGATACCGCGTCACATCGACGCCCGCCCCGCCCAGCGCCACCTCCAGACGCGAGGGCGCCACAATTCCCAGATCTTGCAGCAGTCGAAAATCGAACTCGGTCGTCACCACATATCGGTCGACCTGCTCGCCAAGGCGCTCGTACGCCTGCAACATCACCCTGCGCCAGGGGTAACCCACCACCGCGTTGATGCGCTCCTCGGCCGCCCGCACCCCTTCGCTGGAGGTAAAGAGCGCCATCGGCCCCAGCGGAAGATGCACCGGCTCCTCTTCGAGCCAGTGATACTCCATGGTCACAAACACCGCCGGTACCTCCGCCTGACGCGCCGCAAAGGCCCCCAACCAGGCCAGCCTGTGCGAGAAGATGTGCACCAGCACCGGGCGCAGCTCCAGCATCACCCCCTGCACAATAAAGTACGCCCCCATCAGCGCCGCGGCATTTCGCGGGCTGGCCACCGGGATCGCCTTGCACTGCACCCCCTGGCGCCGCAGCGCATCAAAACCTCCGTCATCGCCGGCCAGCACATGGATCTCAAAGCCGGCGTCGGCCAGAAGTTTGAATCGCCGGCTGTAACGCCGCGCGAGCTCCGCGGAGCTTCGCCCTATAAAAAGCGCCGGGTAAACCTGCTGTCGGGAGAACATACTCTCGTGAATCATGATGCCTCGATGGGGTGGACGGGTGGTCGCCGCCAGACGCTACCGACGGCCCGCGGCCGCTGTAAAGCCAAACCGCTCCCCGCCCGCCGATTGCGCATCGCCCCTTGCTTTGGCGAGCCTCATTACCACTATTATGAGGCTTTGATGCCCCGACCTTTCGTTAAGTGGCGACATACTGGAGTTTTGAATGACCACGATCCTCTTTGGCAGCGATCTCTCCGAACATTGCATCCCCGCCGCCCGTTGGGCCGCGCGCCTGGCGCGTCTGCACCAGCAAGACGGCCGCCCGGTGCGCCTGGTGGGCGTGCACGCCATCAGCCCCGAAGAGCTCTCGCTTCTGCGCGTAGCTTCCGGAGGCGGCGACAAAGACGCCACCGAGACCCTCCGCGAGGAGTTCCGAGAGTGGATGAACCAGATTGAAACCTTCGACATCACCTTGGAGATCTCCATCCAGGTCGGCGCGCCGGCAGGCGCGCTGGTGCACGCCGCTCAACTCAACAAGGCCGACTGGCTGGTCGTCGGCATCTCCGGGCGTGGCCAGCTCTCGCGCCTGATCATGGGCTCCACCGCTGAGCGCCTGGCCCACCGCCCCCCCTGCCCGCTGGCGATCGTGCACCCCGACGGCTTCGCCTGGGAGGGCGACGCCCGCGCACTCGCCCCCACCGACTTCAGCCCCTCGGCCACCGGCGCCGTCGAGCTCGCTGCCGACATGGTGCGCAATCAGGGCGGCCATCTCAACGTCTTGCACGTCATTGAGCTCCCCCGCTCCACCCCCTCGCTCGTGGAGCCCAGCGCCTACCCGGCCGCCCTGGTCACCCACCTCGAAGAGACCCAGAAGGCCGCCCGTGCCCAGCTCGACCGCCTGGCCGACGCGCTCGACCTCGGCGCTCAACTCACCACTGAGGTTCGCCCCGGCTACCCCTCCCACGAAGTTCTGGCGGTGGCCAAAGAACACAACGCCAACATCATCTTCCTGGGGTGCACCGGGCGCTCCCGCGTCGCCGAGTGGTTTCTCGGTGGCGTAGCCCGAGGGGTGGTCCGCCACGCCCCCGGCACCCTTGTGCTGCACCCGGCCGTCGACACCGAAGACTGAGCCTGGCCCCACATCGCTCGCATCTGCCTTGCTGCCCCTCTACCCCATCAGTAGAGTGGCCCGCCGATGAGCCCGCACTTTTGGCCCCCGATGCAAGCGATGTGGCAGATGCACGAGTTTCCCGCGACCCTCCTCGACCAACCTCCCCGATGGGAGCTCCCCGATGGCCCGATGTGGCTTATCAACCCGGGCGAGGAGGGTGGCGAGTGCGTGGTCTGGCGTCATGCGGCGGCGGGAGGATTGCTGAAAGTCTCCGTCGCGTTGCGCCACGCCGCCGCGGCCCACCACCCCAGGCTCAACGCCCCTCAGCAGTGGTGGCTCCACGACAACTCTCTCTACCTCTGCGCCCCTTACCCGGGCGGAGAACCTCTGGCGTGCGCAGCGCTGGAGCGCCAGACCTTCTCGGCCGCTGTGGATGCGATCACGCCGCTGGCCCTCGCGCTTAAATCCGCCCACCGCCGCAGCATCGTGCACGGCGCGCTCGGCCCCGAGCGCATCTTTTATGACGCGGCCACCGGCCGCATCTCTGCGGTGGGCCTGGGCGAATGGGCCGCGCTGCCCGAGAGCGTCGCATCCCCCTCCCCACTCACCGACATTGAGGGCCTGGCGCGCGTGCTCCTCTTCTTAACCTTGCCTCATGACGAGGCGAAGGCGGCGCGCCCCAACTTCGAGACAATCCCCTCCTTTGCCATCGGTGCGCTCGAGCGCGCGATAAGCCCCGATTCGGCGCGCCGTCCCCAGACCATCGACGAGTTTTTGGCCGGGCTTCGCTTTCGCACCTCCGAGGGCTTTGACGCGCTGCCTCAGGCAAGCGACGCCGACGACAGCCCCGTCACCATCATCGGCGGGGTGGTCCGCGACCTCGACCACTTTGAACATCCCCGCCAGGGCCCCGGCCTGCGCTTTACGCTCGACCACGGCGAAGAGGGTTCCGTCGGCGTCTTCTTCTACGCCCGCCATCACAGCGAGGTGTACAACAGCGCCCGCAACCTCTGGGAGGGCGCGCGCCTCAACCTCATCGACGCCTCGCCACTGCACGACTCCCGCGGCCGCACCTTCCTGACCGCCGGCGCCAACACGCTACCGATCGTCGAGCCCTCCTGGCCCGTCTCGGTCAGCGACGTGCTCAAAGCCCAGGGCTGCCCCCAGCGCGTGCTCGTCGACGCGCGCGATCCCGGCGAGCTTACCCACCACCTGGCCTTCGGTAACCTCATCCACGGGATGCTCGAAGACCTCACCGCGCCTGAACCTCTGAGCTTCGAAAAATCTCTGGAGAGCCGCCTCCCAGATCTTCGTCTCGACCTGCTGGCCGCCGGCGTCGACGACGCCACCCTGGCCTCGCTCGAAGTTCAGGCCCGCACCCACTTTGATCATATGCGCCGGCTCACCGCCCCGCGCACCCGCAGCGCCTCAGGTCCCGGCGCCGCCCGCGTCGGCTGGAGCGGCCGCCATGTTGAGGCCACACGCTTCTCCTCGCGCTACGGCCTGGAGGGTCGCATCGATCTCGTCGTCGAAAACCCCGACGAAGGCGTGCAGATCATCGAGCTGAAAAGCGGCAAACCCTGGGACGATCACATCGGCCAGGTCCGCAGCTACGCCCTGCTCTGGGAGGAGCTGGCCCGCGCCGAGAACCTCCCGATGACCGGCCATCTCCTCTACTCGCGCGACGGCACCATGCGCCAGGCCGCCCTCGACGACATCGATCGCGAGCGCCGCATCCTCCACGCCCGCAACGACCTCGTGGCCCATTACAGAGCCCAGGTCGACCCGGCCTTCACCTACCGCGCGCCCTACTACATGGAGGAGCCTGCGCTCTGCCGCCAGGGCGCCTGCCGCTTCCGCCGCGACCGCTGCAAAGCCCAGTCTGAGCTGCTGGGCCTCGCTCCCCAGCCCGACTACGGCGTGTTTGCCTGGCCCTCCACCGACCCCGAACTCGTACGCCAGGCCCGCGCCTACCACGCCCACATGAGCCGCCTTGTGGCCATGGAGCGCTGGAGCGACCACGCCGCCCTGGGCGCCATCTTCGAGCCCCAGCGCCTCTCCGAGCGCGTTGAGGCCGGCCTGGCCTCGGCCGAGCTTTACCTGGAGCCGGTCGAAGACCACCCCGACCGCGCCCGCCTGCGTGGCAAAAACCTGCAGATCTTCTCCCCGGGCGATGCCCTGCTCATCCACCGCGGCGACGTCAACGCCTCCCATATTCTGCGCGGCCGCTGCCTCTCGGTCGACGACGACACCCTGGAGCTTCGCCTGCGCGCGGCGCACTTCCCCGACGCCCTCAGCGGCCCGGGCTACATCGCCGATCTTCCCCCCGCGCGCCTCGGCTACCGCAGCGCCCACCAGGCCCTCTACCGCGTGCTCCGCGAGCAACGACGCGATCTTCTCGAGGTCCTGGTCCGCCCCACCACGCCCGCCGCTCAAGCTGCGATGCGCGGCCAGGGCTCTACGCCCAACCTCCACCCGGCCACCTTCGACGCCCTCAACCCTCCCCAGCGCGACGCCATCGCCCACGCCCTCACAGCCCCCACCGGCGCCCTCATCCAGGGCCCCCCGGGCACCGGCAAGACCACCGTCATCGCCCACCTCACCCTCGAAGCTGCCGACCGCGACCAGCGCGTCCTCCTCGCCGCGCTCACCCACACCGCCGTCGACACGATGCTCATCAAGCTGCTCGAAGCCGGCGACCAGCGCGGACATCACCCCCGCTTTCTGCGCATCGGCTCCGCGGCCAAAAGCCCCCGCGTGGCCCGCGCGCTTGAGGCCCGCGGCCTCAACCCCGCAGACTACTTCGCCGACGATCTGGCCCACGCCCACGCCAGCCTCAACCGCCTGGGCGAAGCCGTCTCCCACGCCAGCATCATCGCCACCACCACTCACAGCGCCCTTCGCTCGCCGCTCATCGCTTTTATCGAGCGCCACCGCGCCCGCCCCGCCTTCGACGTCGCCATCGTCGACGAGGCCAGCCAACTCACCGAACCTCTGGCGCTCGGCCCCATCTCCCTGGCCCGCCGCTTCGTGCTGGTGGGCGACCACGCCCAGCTCCCGCCCATCGTCTCCAGCGAGCGCGCCCTCTCGGCCTTCATCACCGCCGATCACAGCCCCTTTAACCTGGGCGACGACCTGCTCAACGCCGGGCTGGCCGGCCTCGACCGCAGCCTCTTTGAGCGCCTGGCCTCGGTCGGCCTCCCGGTACACATGCTCCAGGTTCAGTACCGCATGAACCGCCCCATCATGAGCTTCCCCGCCGAGACCTTCTACGACGACAGACTCCAGGCCGCCCCCCAGGTCGAAGACCGACGCCTCCCCGAGGCCGACCTCAACCACCCCGCCCTGGCCAGCAACGAGCCCGTGGCCTTCCTCGACGTGCGCGGCACCGAAGACGCCCGCACCAACCTCGAGGAGGCCCGCGCTGTGCTTGAACTTCTCGGCGATCTCCTCCGCGGCGCCCCCACCCTCTCCGTCGGCGTGATCTCCCCCTTCCGCGCCCAGGTCCACCTTCTGCGCACCCTCGTCGCCGAAGAACTTTCCCTGCCCGAAGACACCTCCATCGACATCGACACCGTCGAGCGCTTCCAGGGCAGCGAGCGCGACGTCATCATCGCCAGCCTCGTCAAAAGCGATCGCCCCGGCGACTTTTTGAGCGACCCGCGTCGCCTCAACGTCACGTTGACCCGCGCGCGCCGCAAGCTGATCATCGTCGGGCACTCCGGCTGCCTCATCCAGGATCCCCTCTTTCGCCCCTGGCTTGAGCACCCCCACACCACCTGGCACACCTGGACCCGTCCATGAGCCCCACCACCCGCTCTTCGCCACACCCCCGGGCCGCTCGCACGCTCATACTGAGCCTGAGCGCCGCGCTGACCCTCCTGGCCTGCGACGCCCCGACCGATACGCAGCCAAAGTCGGCCACGTCCGAAACGAGCGCCGAACCCCGGATCCCACAGATCACCTGGGCGCCCCCCGAGCCCATCGACCTCCAGGATCCCGACGCGCTGCCCATGCACGCCACCGACGTCGGCCAGCCCACCCTCTACCCCCGCTGCCACGAGCTCTTTGAGCCTGAGGGTTCCCCGCGCGCCTGGCCCCTCGACCACGACGAGGCCGACGCCACCCTCTTCGGCTGTGAGCCCGAAGCCTCGCTGACGCTGAACGAACCTGCGCTGCGCCTGGTCGCCTACAGCCTCCCGCGCCCCGCAGACTCCCGCGCCACCGATCTTCGCCTGGTCGCCTACGATGAGGCCGGCGAACTTCTCTGGCACCAGCGCATCGACCGCCAGCACCAGGGCGACAACTTCACTGCCAACTTCCGCGGCTCCTTTCTGACCCGCGTCGACCAGCAATTCATCTGCGCCGGCACCCGCTGGCAGGGCGGCACCCAGGCCCTCTGCGCCCGCCAGGACTCCGGCGAAGTCATCTTCGACGGCACCATGAACTTCTGGTCGGGCATCGATCTGGTCGGTGTGGGCCCCGCCCTTGTCGGCGCCGACATCAACGGCCTGACGCTGCGCTACCCCTTCACCGGCGTGGAGATGCGCCACCGCGCCTTCGGCCAGCGCGGCGGTCGCACCGCCTTCTACGCCTCCAGCCCCACCCACGTCTTCTTCGTGCCGGCCGACGGCGAACCGGTCTTGAGCGCGTGGAATCTAGAGACGCTGGAGGTCGACTGGCAGCTCCAGCTCCCGGGCAAGCCTCAGTCCAACTCCGGCCAGACCTTCCCCGCGCTCGGACTTCTTATCTTTAAGATCGACGACACCCTCTACGCCCTCAACACCGCCGACGGCGCACAAAAGTTTGCCCTGAACGTCGGCGTCGACAACCCCTCCCTGGCCACCACCGACGACGCGCTGCTGGTACTCCTGCGCCGCAGCGACGCCCCGCCGCTCCTCACCGCCCTCAACCCCCGGGAGGGCGTCGCCACCTGGTCCGCACTCGCCCCACGCGGCGCCCTGGACGTAGGCACCGACGGCTCGCGCATCTTCACCCGGAGCGTGCGCGCCCTGCGCGAGATCACCCTCAAGAAACCCGCCCCCCAGGCCGGCACCGATGACTGAGCCCGGCGGAAAACCTCGCTGGCGCGAGCCGCTGGGCGTCTTTGCTCTGGCGCTCGGCGCGATCATCGCGCTGAGCCTCCTCAGCCCCCTTGTCCCCCTACTGGCGCAGAACCTCGTGGCCATCGTCGGCCTCGTCTTCTTCGCTCTTGCGCATCTCGCAATTCGCCGCATCGGCGCATCCCCGGCCGACTTCGGCATCGATCTCGATCGCCTCCCCCGGCGCCAGATCCTCTTCGGCCTGGGCGTCAGCGCCATCGTCTTTCCCCTCTTCGCCCTGGGAAACCACCTCTGGGAGCGCCACGCGCTCGAGCGCGACTTCCACCCCTCCCTTCATAACCTGCGCCAGTGGTCACCCTCCCTGGAGCTTCGCCCCCCCGAACTTCAGCAAGACGGCGCCCGCGTCTGGCTCCAGCGCCGCACCCTCTTTGTGGAAGTCGCCCACCTCACCCCGGACACCTCACCTCCCACGCTGATCGCACGGGCCGACCACCCCACCCACTGGCAGACCGTCGGCTCCGGCAGCCTCCGCCCCACCGACGATGATCGCCACACCTGGGAGCTCACCCCCACAGCCCCGCTCTCCCGCTTCTCCCTTCCCCCCCTCGACCCACACGCCCGCCCGCAAACCCTCACTTCCATAGAACTCTCCCTCAACGGCGCCCCCATCACCTCCGCGCTCCAAAACGTCGACGCCGGCCAGCCCCTCAGACTCAAACGCGGCTTAAGCTGGCTTCTGCTCTGGGCCCTCACCCACCTCCTCCTCGTCGCCCTCCCCGAAGAAGTCTTCTACCGCGGCTACCTCCAGACTCGCCTGGCCCAACGCCTGCGCGATGAACACGACCAGCCTCGCCAGTTCTTAGGCCTCTCTCTGGCCAACTGGCTCACCAGCGCCCTCTTCGCCCTGGGCCACCTGCTCGTCCCCGTCGGCGGCGCCATTATCGCCTCGCGCGCTGCGGTCTTTTTTCCCTCGCTCATCTTCGGCTGGATGCGCGAGCGCTCCGGCTCGATCATCGCCCCCACCATCTTCCACGCCTGCGCCAACATGATGGTCCTCATCGTCTCAGTCCATTACTTCTGACACCGCCGCGCGCAGGCCACCTTGCGCGCGCTTTGACCTTGGTGGCACACTCCCGCCCACCTCGATGGTAGCGCCACAATCAACCTCCTCTCTCCCCGCGCTGGTATGGCTCAACTGACCGAAGACGCTCACCGACGCCTCGACATTCTGCGACGCACGCGCATGGGCCTCGACGACGACCTCGACGATCTTCGCGCCGAGCTGGCCGACGCCCTCGCAGACTTCGAGGGGCGCCTCTCCCGCACCTGCCGCCACATCCCCCTCTGGCTCGCGCTGCCTGCCGCCGAGCTGCGCGCCCCCTTTAAGCTCGCCAGCCCCGACGCGCTGACCGGCACCCTGATCGGCCCCCGCGCCACCGCCGTGACCGCCGCCGAGATCGAAAACTTCATCCACACCTGGTTCCCCGATCAGGCCGGCGATCTCGCCAGCCACGTCCCCGAGCACATCGCCGAGACCCTCGCCAGCCTCAATGACCTCATCGCCAACGCCCGCCAGGCCACCCACGCCCTGGCCGACGAAGGTCCCCTGGCTCTCGAGCGCCTCCTCGAAGCCATCGTCTTCGACCTCGAGAGCCGCCGCGAAGCCGACGTCGAAGCCCTCGAATCCATGATCTCCGAAGGCGACATCGACCGCGGACGCGCCGCCCAGGCCGAGATCGCCGAACTCTGGGAAGATCAACGCCGCCGCGTCAACGAACTCCAGAGCGTCTGGGACGATCTCCTCATCCTGCACCGCGAAGGCATCGACAGCACCCTCGCCGGCCTCACCGAACTCAACGACCTCTGCGCCCGCGCCCGCGAGGGCCTCATCGGCGCCGGCCTCCTAAACGACGCCACCTCTCCCTCGCCCCAACAAGAGACTCACAACGCCCCTCCCACCCCCGACCCCCAACACGAGGACGAGGACGAGCACGAGGACCAACACGAGCACGAGATCGAGCACGAGCACGAGCACGAGTACCAGCACGAGGACCAGTACCAGCACGAGGACGAGGACCAGCACGAGGACGAGGACCAGCACCAGCACGAGGACCAGTACCAGCACGAGCACGAGCACGAGATCGAGCACGAGGACGAGGACCAGCACCAGCACGAGGACCAGTACCAGCACGAGGACGAGCACGAGGACCAGTACCAGCACGAGGACCAGCACCAACACGAGATCGAGATCGAGAACCAGATCGGGATCGAGCCCGAGATCGAGAACCAGATCGAGCCCGAGACCGAGATCGAGAACCAGATCGAGATCGAGCCCGAGATCGAGACCGAGAACGAGCACAAGATCGATCTCCCCGGCCCCACCGCCCCCATGATCGACGAGGTCGTCACCCAACTGCTCTCCCACGACGATGACGCGACACCGGTCGACCTCGCCACACCCACCGCCGTCGACGACGCCCCCCCGCAAGCCCCGGAACCCGACGCCACCGAAGAACTTGACGCCACCGACGAACCTGACGCCACCGACGAACCCGACGCCACCGAAGACCCCGAAGAATCCCCCGAGATTGAAGAGTCCCCCTCCATCTTCGAAGACTCCGCCGCCCCCAGCCGCCCCCCCGAAGATCGCGTGCGCGTGCGCTGCTACCGCATCCGCGAGGGCTGGCAGATCCTCACCGGCTCAGAAATCGCCGCCACCCTTGGCCCCCCCGGCATCTTCGTCGGCGGGCTCGCCATCCTCTGCGTCCTCGCCATCTTTGACCTCACCGAAAACCCGCTGCACGTCCACCCCTGGGCCCAGCCCGCCGCCTTCGCCGCCCTGGGGCTCATGGCACTTCTGCCCCTGGTCCGCCGCTGGCGCCCGATGTGGCACGGCGCGCGCTTGCGAATCATCGCCCGCGGCGAAGTTGAGGAAGAGGCCGACCTCCGCGCCACCGACGCGCGCCTCATCCTCGACCGCACCTCCTGGCCCATCACCGACCTGCGCAACGTGGAGCTCAACCGCTGGGAGTCCCCCGAAGATCTCACCCTGGGCTGGGTTCTCACCATCGACCCGCCCTACCACGCTCCGGTCCACCTGATGACCTTCGACCCGGAGCCCGAGGTCTGGCGCGCCTCCCGCGTCCCCCGCATCGAATGCCCCGATGACGCCTGGCAACTTCCCCCGGCCGAGTTCGACGCCATTCACACAACGCTGCTCGAGCATCGCCCGCAGACCTCCGCGGCCTCCTGATTCTCCGGCTTCATCTCCCGGCACATACACACCGCCATCAAAAAAAGCGCCGCCGGCATTTTAGCCGGCGGCGCTTCTTTGATCTTAGCCTCGCACGCCTTCGCGCGCGACACTCACGTCCGGCTCACTCGCCCCACTGACCGCGCAGGATCTTCTCGGTCTCTTCTTTGTGGCGCGTCTCATCGGCGATCATCCCGTCGAGCGTCGACGCCAGACCGTAATCCCCGTACGCCTCAGCCTGCTTCATGCGCTTGACGTAGCGCTTGACCGTCTCGGTCTCGGCCTTGACCACATTCTCCAGCATCTCGCGCGGGTCGGTGGTGTACTTCACCTCCGACGGTCGCGTCACCGGAGTACCGCCCAGCGCGGTGATCTTATCGGCCAGAAACTTCGCGTGCTCGAGCTCATCGGCGACCTCTTCTAAAAAAAAGGCCTGCAGCTCTTTGCGGTGAATACCGCTCACCGCCGCCGCATACGTGTTGTACATGATGATGGCCTGATACTCATGGGCCAGGTCTTCGTTGAGTCCTTCCAGAATCGTGGCTTTATCAATGGTCTCGCTCATAACAACTCCCTGGTGTTCTTGTGTGTACGAATCAAACGGACAAGCGCGAACCTAAGCAGCAAGTTCCACAAATCAACCCACTCACCACACCGACGCCTCACACGCGTCGCGTCGCCTCCGGAACCAGCGGCGGCAAGGGCAGGTCGAGCACGTCGCAGACCGCCCGCAACATCTCCACCTCCTCCACCGTCACGCGCCCATCCCCCAGCACGCAAAACGCCGCGGCGTTGATCACATGCCGCTTGATCTGCAGCGACGCCTGCGCAAAGCGGTCGAGCACCGCGCCCACCTGCTGCAGATTCACCGGCCTCTCGATGAACTGCACGTCTCCCATAAACGCCGGCGGCAACGCCGAGCGTCCCGCATCAAACGCAGCCCGCGCCTCACTCAAATGCTCATGGCCCATGATCGCCAGCGCACTCAGCAAGAGCTGCAACTCCGGCAACATCGCCCGCATCGCCACAAACTGCGTCGAGCGCCGCCCCGGACGCCCCAGCGCCACCTCCAGGCGATGCATCAACACCTTCTGCACCACAAACTCAAACAGGCTCACCCGGTCGTCGGCATAAATAAGCCCGCCGACCAGCTCCCTAAACGTCCCGTACTGCGCCGGCGTCATCCGCCTCAACGTCGGAAACAACAGGTCCACCAGCGGCAGCCGAAACTCCGCATCCAGCCCTTTCACATGCTCCCAGAGTCTGCGCACCTCCCGAAGCATCGCCTCAGAGGTCTGGGCGTGAAGAAGCTCGATCTGCGGGCGCCGTCCCTCTTCGCGATCGTCCATCAAGAGCGCAAACACCAGCGCACTCGCCCCCATCACGTCACTTCGCGCCTCCATGATCGCACGCGGCAACTCCCCCAGCAGTGATGAGCAGTACACCAGCCGCTCCGGGCTGGGGTTGCCGATAAGATCCACGATCTCCTCGGCCCCAACCGAGTAGTTCAGATCACGCGACTGCCCGCTCCAGTCGTTGCCCCCGCCCGAGCCCTGCGACTGCGTCCCCAGGCTTGCGCCAGACACCGCCGAGGACTCCCCGGCCCACGCCGCCGCCATCATCATCGCTCCGCTCGACGCAGCAGCACTCGCCGCCCCCCCTGATCCGCCACCCGCCATCGCAAGGCCCGCCCGGGCCTGCCCGCGCTCCAGCTGCGCCTGGATCGCCTCCAGCTGCGACGCATCATATCCCGGATCCCACTTCCGAATCCGCTCCTCCAGCGGCGGGTGCGACTCAAACCACCCGGTCATCGTCATCGTAAACCGCTTGCTCACCGGCCCAAAGCACATATGGCTGACCTCTTCGGCATGCGGAGAGAAAAGCCCCGAGCCCGCCTGGTGCGCCGCGATCTTCTTCAACGCCCCCGCAAGCCCCGCCGGGTTGCGCGTAAACTGCACCGCCGCCGCATCCGCCAGATACTCCCGCTGGCGCGACACCGCACTCTTGATCAACCGCCCGAACATCACCCCCAGCCAACCTCCGATCGCCAGCACCAGCCCCACCCCACCGATGAGCAGAATCGCTCCTCCTCCATTCTTACTGCTTCGCCGATTTCCCCCCCGCCAGATCATCTCCAGCATGCCTCGCCCCGCGATCGAGATCAGCAAAATCCCGTGCACCACGCCGATCAGCCGGATGTTCAGCCGCATATCCCCGTTGAGAATGTGCGAAAACTCGTGCGCAATCACCGCCTGCAACTCATCGCGCGTCAACGCCTCCAGCGCCCCCTGCGTCACGGCCACCGCCGCGTCGTTGATCGTGTAGCCGGCCGCAAACGCGTTGATCCCCACCTCATCCGGCAGCACATAGACCAGCGGTACCGCAAGCCCCGAGGCCAGCGACATCTCCTCGACCACATTATAAAGCCGCCGACGCAGCGGGTCCTCGCTGCGTGCGTCCACCTCCACCCCGCCCAGCTCCAACGCCACGCTGCTCCCGCCCGCACCCAGCTGCGAGACCTTATAATAACTCCCCAGCCCCACCACCAACGCCGTCACCAAAAACGCAAACCCCACCAGCCGCCACTGAAAATAATCCAGCACGTCGGTGGCCACATAACGCCCGTCGACCATCACCATCTCGGTCTCAAAGCGCCCCCCCGTGATATGAAAATCCACCAGGTAGACCGGCAGATACATCACTGCCGTCAACGCGATGACGGCCATCGCAAAGAGCACGATCAAATAGGTCGTGTTGCGCCGGGCCGAATCCTGCTGCTCAAAAAAGTCCATCGTTGACCACCCGCACCGCGTCCGTCATCGCCTGCATCTCACGTCATCAACCTCCCCCCGGCCTCACTCAGCCAAAGCTGACGCGCACCGCCTCACGCTCCGTCGGATTCTGAATCTCAAAGAGCATTGCCGGCTGAAAGCCCAGCGTCGGCGCAAAGAGCACCGCCGGAAAACTCTCCCGCGCCGTGTTATACGTCGTCACCGCGTCGTTAAACGCCTGACGCGCAAACGCGATCCGGTTCTCCGTCGAGGTCAACTCCTCCATCAACCCGCTCATCGTCTTGTCGCTTTTAAGCTCCGGATACGCCTCCGAGAGCGCAAAGAGCTTACCCAGCGACCCGGTCAACGCCGCCTCGGCTCCCATCAACCCCTGAATCGCCTGCGCATCACCCGGGTTCTGTGCGGCGCGCTGGTTGGCCGACTGCGCCGCATTACGCGCCTGAATCACCGCCTCCAACGTCTCGCGCTCATGCGCCATAAAGGACTTCGCCGTCTCCACCAGGTTGGGAATCAGGTCGTAGCGACGCTTCAGCTGCACATCGATCTGCGAGAACGCATTGCGAAAGCGATTCCGCAGCGTCACCAGCTTGTTGTAAATCCCCACCCCGAAGACCACCAGAACGACGAGTCCCAGAAAGATTACGCCCACTACCGTCAACACTGCGGCCATCTCAACCTCCAACGTGCCTTGAGCACGAGTCTATGATCACGGGCGTCCGCACTGCGGATAGGCCCACCTTTTCGCCATCATTTCCAAACGATGATGCGCTCGAAACTAGCGCCGAGGCCCGCCAGATGTCAACGAATCCCCCTGGCGAACCCTCTCAATGCGCATGCCCCCCCTCACCATCGTGGTGATGGTCATGACCCGCCTTGTGGGCATGCCCGTGCTCGTGATGATGCCCGTGCACATGCGCCGCCTCCTCCCCGCCGTGGCTGCAACTCAACGCTTCGATCAGCCCCGAAAGATGCTCCGCGCGTAGCGCCTCGCCAGGCCGAATCACAGGCTCCCTCAACCCCGAGCGCCGCTGGCTCACGTCCTCCCCGCTGACCCGCGCTTCCAGCAGCGCCTGACGATACGCCTCCAACGGAGGGTTATCATAGCCGCCCCCATCGGCATCCAGGAACACCGGGTTGGAAAACGCCATCGGCTTCACCGAACTCGCCAGCACCGGCACCATCGATCGCCCGTTCACCCCGCGCGCAACCACCACCACATAGCTGTCTTGCGCAACCTCCAGTTCAACCTCCACGACCTGCCGCCAGCGATAATGCGCCTGAGTCCCCTGCGCCACCAACTCCCGATGCGCACCCTCATCCCACACCACATCCACCTGCTGCGTCGGCGCCAGCACCTCCTCCACCGCCTCCCCGGGCTCTCCCACCAGCCCCTCTCCCGGCACATTGATATAAAGATCCAGCCGATCCACATCGATCCAGTCGGTCAGCTGCAGGTCCACCTTCAGCGTCACTTCCCCGGACGTGGCATCCAGCACATCGCCCGGCCCCGCGACCTCCTGATCCGCACTCACAATCTCCACCTTCATAAAGGGACCGGTCGTCCCCACCACCGCCCCATCTTTGATGCGCTCTACCAGGTGGTCGATCACCATCGTCTGCGCGTTATCCTTCCCCTCATCCACCATCACAAAGCTGCGCGGGCTGGCCGCCAGGCTCCCGTACACCCCGTGGGTATCACTCACCGCCGTCGCCGTAGGTGAAAACCCGCGCCCGACCATGGCCAGCCACCAGCGCATCGAGCTCCAGAAGTCACCTTCACTAAACCCGTTGAGCACCTCGATCGCATCAAAGTCATCGGTCCACAGCCCGGTGTCTCCGCTGACCTCATCCACAAAGGCATCGGTCATTCGTCGAGCCGCCGGGTCCGCAAAACTCTGCCCGGTGATCACGTCCGCCTCCAAAAGGCCGATCGCCCCCATCGGCTTTCTCGGGTGGTTGAGCTGAATGACCTGCTCTCCAGGATGCTCCCTCGTGCGATCCACGACCTCCTGCAGCGTCAGATGCAGCCCACCATCATTACTCCAGTCCAGCGGCCCGCCCCGCCGCGCCCCCGCGTCGCGCCGCAGCGGAAACGCGTTGATATGCCCCAGGTTCGACGTGGTGATCTCGCTTCCCACCACGCTCGCGATCTGCGCCTGCGCCCCCAACCTCACAATCGCCGCGCCAAAGTCACTGATCGCGTCGTGATCACTGCTCACCATCACGTCGAGCCCCCCCGACATAAAGTCCAACACCCGCTGCTCCTCCGAAACATTGGAGTCCGGCGAATACATCGCGTGAATATGAAAATCCGCGCTCAGCGCACCGGTGGTGTCGATGACCTCGGCGATCTCCGCCTCCACCATAACCTCCTCGCCAGCGCTCACGCTCACAACCTCCCCCCCCGTTAACGTCGCATCCGGCGGCCACACCGACCAGGTCATCCCCCGATTCACGCTCACCCGGTAGTCGCCCGGCGCCATCTTCAACGTCGCCTCCCCGCTCACGCCCAGCTCCTCAATGCGCAACCACCCGTAAGGCGGAGCAAGGCCCGCGTCGCGCTCCCGGCTGTCTTCGCGCTTATCACCACAGCCATTCACACACGCGATCACCACGCGCGCCGGCACAGGCTCCCCGGCGGCGTCCCTCACCTGAACCGACATCACACCCGGCTCGGTCAACGCCACATCCCCCAGGGCCACATCCTCACTGCCCACCTCCACGTCCGTCACGCGGGTGAGCACACCCTCCTCCCGAAAGCGCAGCTCCCAGCTCCCCTGCGGCACATCAAACCCGAACGCCCCATCGGCGTCGGTCCACCCTGCCACAAAGGTACGCTCCCCCTCGCGCAGCGCACTCACCTTCACGCCTTCCACCCCCTCCCCCTGAGCGTCCACCACTCGCCCGCCCACCCTGGAAGTGCTCAGCGCCATAGCCTCAAAAATGACGTCGGTCGCCGAACTCACCTGCCCATCGCCCGGGTAGAGCCGGTACCCCACCGTCGTCACCGCCCCGGGCTCAATCGCCTGATAGCCCCGCGTCTCAGGCCAGCGCGATCGCGGCGCCGCCAGCGTCTGCAACACGTCGGTCGCCCCGTGGAGAAGCCCCGCCGCCCCGCTCACCGCAAGCATTCCCGCGCCCACCGGCATCCCCTCACGCTCCATATACTCCCAGGCGTCGGGAACCACCGCGTACCCGCCCCGGCGATTAAAATACCCCAGGTAACTCACCGGGTCCGCGCTCAGACTATCGCTCCCCAGTGAGCGATACCCCCACCCCTTCGGCCCGCCCAACGGATTGAAGTAGCTTCCCGTCGACCCCGACAACACCAGATGCGCCGCCACCACGTACTCCGCCGCCGCCCCCTCATTGCGCATCGCCGTAAGCACCCGCAACGACCGACTCTCAGGCGTCAACGCGTAATACACCGTCACCGTCAACGGCAGCTCCCGCACCGGATCGAAATCCAACGCGTCGAGCAACCCCGGCGCAAACTCATCGACCATCGAGCTCACGTTCAAAAAGTCCAGCGGCACAGGCCTCCCCGTCACCGCCACCACAGCTCGCCCCTCCGCCCCATCTTCCAACACCTCCACAAGCTCCGGCCGAAAGGTCTGCCCGATGTTCAGCAAAAAGCAGATCTCCCCCAGTACGCTCTCCGCCCCCTCTTCCGCACCACTCACCGCAATCGGGTTCCCATCCCAGGAGCAAGGCCCGACCACCCGCTCCCCAAAGCCTATCTGGTAGCGCCCAAAAGCGTTCTCCAGGATCCAGTCCCCCACCAACCCCTGGGCAACCTCCCCGTCAATGCTCTTCTCCGGGCTCTGCACCTGAACCGCCCGCACAAAGCCCTCCCCCGGCGCCTCCAGCAGCGCATCAACGTCGATCTCCGCCCGCTCCAGCCCCTCCCCACCGGCATCCACATCGCCTCCCCCGCCCACGTCTCCCGCATCCGGCTCCCCGACCGTGGCGTCAGGCTCCCCCTCCCCATCAATCACCTCCGGATCGCTGCACCCCACCGTCAGCGCCGCCGTCAACGCCAGCCCTACCAACGCCCCACCCATCCCCGACACCTTCCACATACCCATCGCTTTGCCTTTTCGCTCATCAGCCCCTCGCATACGCGCCAGAGCTATGGTCCTATCGTCAAACGCCCCGCACCTCCGAGCCACACCGGAGCGTGATCGCAACGCGCTACCCTTTCGCCTTCTCGATCCCGGCCCGCACGCCGAAACGCCCTGCCAGACCGGACACCACCCACCAAATCGTCACCGCATTGTAACGCAATGTCACCCTCCCTGCCGAGTCCCCACGCCTTTCGCCCACAATCCTCCTTCCACCCCTCACCCCACCTCGCCATCATGCCCTCCCCCACCCTGCGCATCTGGTCCGAACACCTCCCCCTGGCCGAGCTCGCAAGCCCTCCCCTGCTCGGCCTGCTCGCCAGACACCGCATCCACCCCATCGCCGCGCTACGCCCCGACGCCGACCTCCACCTGGCCGCCACATACATCCAACGCGCCCGCGCGCTGGAGCTGCAGCCCGGCATCTGGCCCCTGCTTAGCCCCGAGCAGGGCTACTGGCCCAACGCCTCCACCCTCCCCACCTTCGCGCCCTACACCCGCGACCTTATCACCGAACTCCAGGCCCGCGACGCCCTCCCTGCCCTCGTCGCCATCGACCTTGAACCTCCCCTCGACACCCTCAAACGCCTCCACGAGCGCGTGCTCCGCCCCTTCGTCCCAATACCTCCCTCGCCAGACGCACCGCACCCGCGTCCGGCCCCAGACCTTCTCGCCGCGCGCACCCTCCTCAACGAACTCACCGCGGAGCTCCACCGCCTTAACATCCCCACCCTGGGCATCACCCTGCCCACCGCCGCCCACGACCTGCGCGACGGCCAGAACCTCTGGCAACGCATCGCCCGCACCCCCTGGATGCACGTCGACTGGCAGCTGGCCGGCATCATGACCTACGGCTCCATGCTCTCCGGCTACTCCCGTGGCCTCCTCTCCCCGGCCGACGCCCGCTACATCCACTGGCGCCTGCTCCGTCACCTTTACCGCCACTTCGGCTCGCGCGCCCACGCCTCCATTGGCCTCACCGGCACCGGCGTGCTGGGCGATGAGCCCGCCTACACCTCCCCCACCGATCTCGCGCTCGACCTCGGCGCCACCCTCCACGCCGGCGTCCACGATGTCGCCATCTTCTGCCTCGAAGGCATCCTCCGCGACCCCAACCCCGAGCGCTGGTTCACCGCCCTCTCCCACGCGCCACCCGCGCCCCCCGCCTCCACCACCCGCACACGCGCCCTCCAGGCGCTGGCCGCCGCCACACGCTCGCTCCTCCTCACGACACTGCCCCGTTAAGAGCATTCCCCCCTCAAAAACCCCACCCACTCGCTCTTTCGAGATGATAGACGCCTCGAAAACGCCACAGACCTACCCTTTTAGGATGAATTACCCCTCCCCGACCTCACCCTTCTACCCTTTTAGGATGAATTACCCCTCAGAAACCTCGGTCACCGAGACTTTGGTGGGGTCAAGTGACCCCGAATCTCTCGGTCACCGAGAGTTTTGAGTCGCTCAACCCCTCAAATCTCTCGATGACCGAGGTTTTCGTGAGGTCAAGTGACCCCGAATGTCTCGGTCACCGAGACTTTTGAGTCACTCAACCCCTCGGATCTCTCGTCGACCGAGGTTTTCGAGGCGCTCAACCCCTCCACATCCTCGCCAGCCGGCTTCGCTCATCGCCTCACCTCCACCACAACCTCACCTTGCGCCTTCACCGGCGCCTCATCGCCCCTTACCCCGCATTGACTTCGGACCCGCCAGCCTCACCTCTTCTTCCCCCCGCTTCACCGAAGTCCTTCCCCCCCGTCCGGGTTGCATCCCCCCGCCACGCTATGAAATGCTGCGCGCAGTCAACGCTCAACCCTCCCGGCCCCCGGCGATCCACTCGCCAGCGCGGCCCCACCCCTTCGCCTCCAGGAGACACCGATGAAGATCCTCGTCATCAACTGCGGCAGCTCTTCGATCAAAGCCGACGTTCGCGAACACGCCACCGGCGCCTTCGTCGCCCGCATGGACATCGAGCGCATCGGTCAACCCAACGCCACGCTGCGCTTTGACGGCGAAGATTCAACCACCGATCTCGGCCAGGTCGATCACGAACAGGCCCTCAAAAAAACCATCGACCTGCTCCTCAAACGCCTCGATGACCCCGGCGCCATCGCCGGCGTCGGACACCGCGTCGTCCACGGCGGCGCCCGCTTCACCCACCCGGTTCGCATCACCTCCGAGGTCGAAGAAGCCATCGACGAGCTCGCCAGCCTGGCCCCCCTGCATAACCCCGCCAACCTGGCCGGCATCCGCGCCGCACGCAAACTTCTCCCCGACGTCGACCACGTCGCCGTCTTCGACACCGCCTTCCACGCCACACTTCCTCGCCGCGCTCGCACCTACGCCCTGCCCTATGAAATGGCCAACGACCCGGGTCTGCGCCGCTTTGGCTTTCACGGCATCAGCCACGCCTACGTCGCTCAGCGCGCCGCCGAGTTCCTCGACGCCGACGTGCGTGACCTGCGGCTGATCACCTGCCATCTCGGAAACGGCGCCAGCCTCTGCGCCGTGGAGTTCGGCCGCTCCATCGAAACCTCCATGGGTCTCACCCCCCTGGAAGGCCTGGTGATGGGCACCCGCACCGGCGACATCGACCCCGGCCTGCTCATTCACCTGATGCGCGAGCATGGCTACACCGCCGATAAGCTCGATGAGCTCCTCAACCGCGAAAGCGGCCTGGCCGGCCTCTCTGGAGTCGGCAACGACCTGCGTGACATCGAGGCCCGCGCCGCCGACGGCGACGACCACTGCCGACTCGCCATCCAGGTCTTCGCCCACCGCGTGCGCAAATACATCGGCGCCTACGCCGCCATCATGGGCGGCGTCGACGCCATCGTTTTTGCCGGAGGTATCGGCGAAAACAGCGCCCTGATGCGTCATCGCATCGCCCAGCGCCTCGACTTCCTCGGTGCCCGCCTCGATGAGGACCGCAACCGCGAGCTCCAACTCGCAAGCCTGCAGCCCGTCCAGATGTTCTCCACCCCTCACTCCCGTACGCGCCTCCTCGTTGCACGCACCGACGAGAGCCGCGCCATCGCCGAGGCCGTCTCCAAACTCATCCTCAAGTCCGACGAACTCACCCTCGACCAGCGCCCCATCCCCGTAGCCGTCTCCGCTCGCCATATCCACCTCACCCAGGAGGCCGTCGAGACCCTCTTCGGCCCCGGCTACCAGCTCACACCCCGCAACGACCTCTCCCAACCCGGCCAGTTCGCCGCCGAGGAGACCGTAAAAGTCGTCGGCCCCAAAAACGAGTTTCCCGCCGTGCGCATCCTCGGCCCCACACGCTCGCTCAACCAGCTCGAGATCTCCCGCACCGACGAGTTCACCCTGGGCATCGACGCGCCGGTGCGTGCCTCCGGCGATGTCGCCAACAGCCCCGGGATCCTCCTGGTTGGCCCGGCCGGACAACTCAAACTTGAGCAGGGCGTCATCTGCGCCTGGCGCCACATCCACATGACCCCGGATGACGCCGAGCACTTCGGCGTCAAAGACCGCGACGTCGTCGAAGTCGCCGTCGCCAGCGGCGATCGCGACCTCGTCTTCGGCGACGTGCTCGTCCGCGTCTCCGAGAAGTACCGCCTGGAGATGCACATCGACACCGACGAGGGCAACGCCGCAAACCTCGGCCGCGGCGCCACCGGCACCCTCATCTCCACCGAAGGCCGCGCCCAACTTCGTCGCCGCAACACCCGCTACGATGCCGTGAACCCGGCCGCTGAATAAGCCCCTCCACCCTCGCCACCTCCAGGCGATCGGGCGCTGCGCCTCCGCGCAGCGCCCCCTCCCCCGCCCCCTCGTTAGTAAGTACCCACAAATCGCCTTTGCCCCGATCTGTAGGTTGATGTACCACGGATTTGTCCTTCGGCGACCGACCTCGTGAGTGCCCCATGCCCGGCTACATCGAGTTCAACCCCTCGACCTTCTTCGCCGCTGTCATCGTCCGCAACGACGACAGCCGCATGCTCTCGCGTATGGGTCACGACCACGTCGTGCGCGCCATCCCCGCCCAACGCCGCATCGCGATCGACGCCGAAACCATCGCCTCCATCTCCTTTGAGCTCACCTTCCCGGCCCGCGAGCTGGTCGTCGACGCCGACGAAGACCGCCCCCGCGTAGGCCTCCCGGGCACCGTCAGTCTCAAAGACCGCAACGCCACCGCCGACAACATGCTCGCGAAAAACCAGCTCGACGCCGCACGTCACCCCGAGCTGCGCTTTGCCTGCCACGGCATCACAACCGGCCCCAACGCGCACATGCAGGCCAGCCTCACCGTGCGCACCACACGCTTCAACTTCGACTTCCCCCTCGATCTTCACGTAGATCCGAATCACATCCGCGCCCGCGGCCAGGTCCAGCTCTCCCACGCCGACCTCGGCCTTACCCCCTACCGCGCTCCCCTGGGCGCCCTGCAAAACCGCCCGGAACTGACCTTCGTCGTCGAACTCGACGCCGACATCAACCCCGCGCCCTGATCCTCAAAGGGCGCGCCCTCCCCTGGTGGAGTCTTTATGTCTGAAGGACGCGATAGAATCCTCAAAGCCGCCGAAGACCTCTTTGGCACCTACGGCTTCGACCGCATCAGCGTGCGCGACATCGCCGAGCGCGCCGAGGTCAACAAGGCTCTGATCTTCTACCACTTCAACAGCAAAGATGAGCTCTTCGAAACCGTGCTCCTCCACTATTTCGAGAGCCACACCGACGCCCTCCGCGAGGCCTGGTCGGCCACCGGCTCCCTGCGCGAGCGCGTCCACAACATGATCGACGCCTACGTCGACTTCATCGTCGAACACCGCGCCTGGCCCAAGCTCGTCCAGCACGTCGCCGCCACCGAACACAGCGAACACATCCCCACCGTCCAGCGTGGCCTCAACCCCATGATCGCCTGGGCCAATGAGACCTTCGGAGAGATCGCACCGGATGAGGGACCGATCTCAGTGCGCAACCTTTTCGAGACGGTCGCAGGCGCCGTACTCCATCACTTCACCTACGCCCCCGTACTCGCCAGCATGTGGGAGAACGAGCCCCTGGCCGAGCGCCACCTCGCGGAGCGCCGCGCTCACCTGCACTGGCTCGTCGACGTCCTCCTCGACGCCGTCGAAACCCGCGCCCACCTCTAAGCCCCCCCTCATGCTTCAGTCGCGCCGCCCCAGCGGCCTCTCAAACCAGCCGATGAGCTCCTGCATCCGCTCCCGGTACACCGCGTTGCGCACGTAGTAGGCCATCCGCTCGAACTTTGAGAAGTCCACCCCGCCGCTGGTATCCGGCCCCGGACCCCGCTTGAGCTTGCGGAATGCCTCGGCCCGCCGCGGATCTTCGCGCCTGGCCACCAGGAAACGCGCCACCGCCTCCGCCTGCCAGTCGCGGATCTGCCAGCCCCCGCCATCGCTCTCAATCAGCCCCATCACAAAGATATCATCCTCCTCCGGGTGGAAGATGTTGAGATAGAGCTGCGGCGCCTTACCCCCGCGCCAGGGCAGATACTTCGTATCCAGGAAGGGAAACGTCAGCTTGTACCCGGTGGCCATCACCACCACGTCGTACTCCCCCTGGCTCCCATCCACAAAATGCACCGTCTTGCCCTCAAAACGCGAGACGTTGCTGCGCACTTTCACGTCCCCATGCCCCAGGTGGTAGAGCAGCTGCGAGTTCACAATGGGGTGGCTCTCATACAACTTATGATCCGGCTCCGGGATCCCGTACTTGCGCGGGTCGGGCGCAATCCGACGCAACAACAACGTGTCCACACGCTGCTTCAACCACATCGGCATCTTCACTTTGCCGCTGCCCGCCCCGAAATCCGCCGCCGGCACCCCCAGAATATACTTCGGCACGATGTGATAGCCCCGCCGCATCGACAGATCCACCGACACCGCCTGGTGCACCGCGTCGATCGCGATATCGCACCCGCTGTTGCCCGCCCCCACAATCAGCACCCGCTTTCCTTTAAACACATCCGCGCTGCGATAATCGCAGGAGTGAAAGATCTCTCCCTCAAACTCCCCCTCAAACTGCGGCCAGTTCGGATCGTTGAGGTGCCCGTTGGCGATGCACACCGCGTCGTACAGAAAAGCCTCCCCCGTATCCAGCGTCACTCGCCAGCCTTCTCCCTGGCGCTCCACCTCCTCAACGCTCGCCCCGAAGCGAATCCGCTCATAGAGCCCGAACTCCCGCGCAAAATCCCGAAAATACTTCAGAATCGTGCGATGACACGGGTAATCCGCCACCTCCTCCCCCAGCGGAAAGTCGTCAAACTGCGTCGACTTCTTCGACGAGATCAGGTGCGCCGACTCGTACATATTGCTGTACTCCGAGTCGATGTCCCACACCCCGCCCACATCCTCAGAACGCTCAAACTGATCGTAGAGCACCCCGTTTCGCGCCAGCGCCCTCGCCGTCGCCAGCCCCGCCGGGCCCGCCCCGATCACACACACCCGCTCGCTTCGGTCGACGACCTCCCCCTTCTTGCCGCGGGGCAACCCCGCGGCGATCGCCGCATCGCTTACCGCGTTGGCTTCCACGACGCTCTTTACCTTCGTGCCCGGCTCACTCATGATCATTCCTCACGTTGACGGATTTCGCATCATTTGGATAAAACACTAACCGAACGGTCAGATACGTCAAGCCCCTATGACGCCGCGAGGCAAGGGTGACGCCTTTGGCGGCGAGGTTGAGAGTGACCTGAGCAAAGCGCGGGCGCGGCTTTTTAGCGCGTCGAGGAGGTGCAACGCAGCTTAAGGGGCCTCTCAATGCAGCAGACATCGCGTCCATAGTGGCTCACGGCGTAAAAATCCCCCACCGAGGCAACCTTTACCATGCGCGAGAGCATCGACGCGATCGAGCTACACTTCGATCCCTCCAGCCTGATGGCCCTCAACGTCATCCTGGGGCTGATCATGTTCGGCATCGCGCTCTCCCTGCGCGTCGACGACTTCCGCTACGTCCTCAAGCATCCCCGCGCCCCCCTGGTCGGCCTGGTCGCCCAGTTCGGACTGCTCCCCGCCGCCACCTGGGGCCTCACGCGCCTGCTCGATCTTCCCCCCAGCATCGCGCTGGGCATGATCCTTGTCGCATCCTGCCCGGGCGGAAACATCTCCAACTTCATCGCTCACCTCTCCCGCGCCAACACCGCCCTCTCCGTCTCGGTGACCGCCCTCTCCACCACCGCCGCGATGATCTTCACCCCCCTCAACGTCGCCTTCTGGGGCTCGCGCTCCGCCGACACCCGCGCCATCCTCACCGACTTCAGCCTCCAACCCCTGGACATGCTCCTCAATGTCCTCATCCTCCTGGGCCTCCCCCTGGCCCTGGGCATGCTGCTGCGTCATTTCGCGCCCGGCCTCGCGCTCAAAGCCGAGCGCCCCTTTAAGATCCTCTCGATCGTCCTCTTCGCCCTGCTCATCATCGTGGCCTTCCGCTCCAACATGAGCGCGTTTATCGCCGTCATCGGCATCATCTTCGTTCCGGTCGCCCTGCATAACGCGCTGGCCTGGATCGTGGGCTACACCGCCGGCCGCACAGCCGGCCTCCCCTTAGAAGACACCCGCGCTCTGGCCATCGAAGTCGCCATCCAGAACTCCGGCCTGGGCCTCGTCCTCATCTTCGCCTTCTTCGACGGCCTGGGCGGCATGGCCGTCATCGCCGGCTGGTGGGGCATCTGGCATATTATCGCCGGACTCTTCATGGCCGCCCTCTGGTCTCGAACGCCAGCCACCCGACCCGCCGACTGACCCGACCTCACCCTCATCTTCCACCGCAATCCCGCCGACTTCCCCCTTTCACGACGTTGAGATGGTTGTTCCTATGGCAAAACCCAAGAAAAACTCCCGCGACAACGCCACCATCCTCATCACCGGCGCCGCCGGCTTCGTCGGCGACGCGCTGCTGCGTTCGCTGCTCGATGAGCCTTCCGGCTTCGCGTCCATCATCGCCACCGACATCCGCCCCCTGGCCGATGACATCGCCGACGACCGCCGCCTGGTTCGCGGCAACCTCGACATCCGCGACGCTGACGCCGTCAACGACCTCATCGCCGAGCATAAACCCGACGTCGTCGTGCACCTGGCCGCCATCGTCACCCCGCCCCCCGGCGACACCCGCAAACTCCAATACGAGGTCGACGTCCTGGGCACCCGCAACGTCGTCCAGGCCTGCGCAAAGCACGGCGTCAAACAGCTGATCTACACCTCCAGCGGCGCAGCCTACGGCTACCACCCCGACAACCCCGCCTGGCTCAAAGAGAGCGACCCGGTCCGCGGCAACGAGGTCTTCGCCTACGCCCACCACAAGCGCATGGTCGAAGAAGATCTCGAGCGCGCCCGAAAAGACTTCCCCCACCTGGGCCAGCTCATCTTCCGAGTCTCCACCGTGCTCGGCCCCCGGACCGACAACCAGATCACAGGCCTCTTCGAACAGCCCGTCGTCCCGGGCATCCGCGGCGCCGACTCCCCCTTCTGCATTGTCGCCGACTTCGACGTCGTCGACGCCATCCGCCACGGCATCACCACCGGCAAAACGGGCATCTACAACCTCACCGGCGACGGCGTCCTCTCCCTCGAAGAGATCGCCCGCCGCATGAACAACCGCTACCTCCCCCTGCCCGAATCCATCGTCCGCACGGCCCTGGCCGCCCTCTCCAGCCGCGGCATCGGGCCCTACGGGCCCGAGCAGGTCCTCTTTATCAAACACCGCCCCGTCCTCGACAACACCGCGCTCAAACGCGACTTCGGCTTCACCCCCTCCCTCACCACCGAAGAAGCCTTCGAGCGCTACCGAAAAGCCCGCACCCTCAGCGGTCCGGCCACCGTGCTCATCACCGGCGCCGGCGGCGGGCTGGGCTTTGAGCTCGCCCGCGCCCACGCCCGCCGCGGCGACCGTCTCGCGCTGCTGGAACACAACCCCACAGCCCTGGAGCGCACCTTCATGATGGCCCGCGCGCTCGGCGCAAAGGCCATCGCCATCAACGCCGACCTGCGCAACCCTGACGATTGCCAGCGCGCCGTCGCTCAAACCACCCAGACCTTCGGCGCCATCGACATCCTCTACAACAACGCCGCCATCCCCTCCCGCGATCTCTTCTCCAACACCACAAGCGCCCGCATCGAAGAGGTCATCGACGTCAACCTCATGGGTGCGGTACGCATCACCGAGGCCGCGCTGCCCTGGCTCACGCGCTCCAGAGGCCGCATCTGCGCCATCTCCAGCGTCGCAGGCTTCGCCCCGCTCACCGGCCGCACCGCCTACGCCGCCAGCAAACACGCGCTGCACGGCTTCTTCGACTCGCTGCGCACCGAGCTCGTCGACCAGGGCGTCTCCATCACCCTGGCCTGCCCCGCCTACATCAAGACCGCTTTTCGCAAAGACGCCCGCGACAACGCCTCCGAACTCAACCCCTCCGAGGTCGCAGACGCCATCATCGACGCCACCCTCAACCGCCGCCGCATCGCCCTCATCGGTGCCACCGCGCGCCAGGCCTACTGGCTCCACAAGCTCGCCCCAACCCTTTTCGAGCGCCTGATGCGACGCAGCGTCAAAGACGAGTTCCCCACCTGATTCCCTCTGTAAACCTTCCCCCAAAACGAGCTTCAAAACGCTATGAGCAACACCCCTACCATCCCCCATCGCCGCCTTGGAAAAACCGGCCTCAACGTCTCCCGCATCTGCCTGGGCACGATGATGTTCGCCGACCGCACCGATCTTAATGAGGCCCGCAACATCGCCGACCTCTGCCTGGAGCGCGGCGTCTTCTTCTGGGACACCGCCGACATGTACAGCCGCGGCGCCTCCGAGACGATGGTCGGCCAGCTGATGGCCGGCCGCCGCGACCAGATCGTGCTCGCCACCAAAGCCTGCCGCCCCATGAGCGAGCGCCCCAACGACCGCGGCCTCTCCGCGCGCCACCTCATCAAAGCCTGCGAAGACTCTCTGCGGCGGCTCAACACCGACTACATCGACATCTTCTACCTCCACTTCACCGACCCTAACACCCGCCCCGAAGAGACCCTGCGCGCGCTCGAAGACCTCACCCGCAGCGGCAAAATCCGCTACAGCGGCGTCTCCAACCACCAGGCCTGGGAGGTCGCCGACCGCGTCGGCATCGCCCGCTCCCACGGCTGGCAACCCGTCGACGTCGTCCAGCCCCTCTACAACATCCTCAACCGCGACATCGAGCGCGAGCTCATCCCCATGGCCCAGAACTACGGCATGGGCGTGGTCACCTACTCCTCGCTGGCCCGCGGCGTGCTCACCGGCAAATACCGCTGGGACGCCCCCGCCCCCGAAGGCTCTCGCCTGGCCCGCGGCGACGTGCGCATGCGTCAGGCCGAGTGGCGCGAAGAATCCCTCCAGGTCGTCGAAGAGCTCCGCCCCCTGGCCGACGCTCGCAACATCCCCTTAAGCCAGCTCGCCACCGCCTGGACACTCGCCAACCCCCTGGTCGACTCCGTGATCATCGGTCCCCGCACCCTGGCTCAGACCGAAGACGCCCTGATGAGCGCCGCAGTCGAATGGGACACCGAGCTCGAAGAAGCCATCGACGCCCTCTGCCCGCCCGGCACCCACGCCGGCCGCCAGATCCCCGACCAGGACGTCTTCCCGCTGCGCGGCCGCCCCCGCCAGTGACGTAGCCGCGCTGCCTCAGTTCACGCTCAGATACTGGCGGCAGCGCTCCGCCAGATCATTGCGCGGCTGAATCTGCACGCAGCGACGGAAGTGCTCCACAGCGCGTCCGTCGCCGCGTGCCTGCATCAACTTCCCGAGGTTGAAGTGCGGCTCCTGGTAGTTCTCCGGGCATTTCTCAATCGCCAGCCGGTAGTAGCGCGCCGCCTCAGTCTCATTGCCCATCGCCTCGTAGACCAACCCCTGATTATTATCCGCTAAACACATTTGTGGGGCGAGGAAGGCGGCCATGCGGAAATGCTCCAGAGCTTCGGCGAAGCGTCGCTGGTTGTAGTAGGCCCACCCCAGGTTGTTATGGGCGAGCTCCGGCGTGGTGTAGAGCGTCTCGTCGATGAGGATCAAAAACTCCTGCTCCGCATCCTCCCAGCGCTCCATCGCCAGATACACCGACCCCAGGTTATTGCGCGCAAAGTGGAAGCTCGGCTCCACGCGCAGCACCTCCTCAAAATGGTTCACCGAGCGCCGGTAGTCGCGCCGCCCCATATAAATGATCCCCATCAAGTAGTGCGCCTGCGCGTGGTCCGGATTAATCTCCAGCGCCCGGGTCAGCTCCCGAATGGCGTGGGTCACCTCGTTGGACTCAAAGTAGCCGGCACCCATATCGTAATGGAACTGCGCGCTCTTCTCGAGCTGCTCTTCCTCCGACGGTCCCCCGGTCGCGCACGCGCTGCCCAGCAGCGCCCCGACCAACATCACGACAAGCATCGCTCTTCGCCACATACCTGCTACCCTCAAGGTCTGGTCTCACACCTGCTTCATGGCGCCCCATCGGCGCCCTCTCAGACCTGCCGACGCTAACACGAGCGCAGCACACCCCCAAATTTTCCTCTCCCCACCCCACGTGCCCTCATGACCCTCTCCCACGCCGACCTCTCCCTGCTCGTCGAAGAGCTCGCCACACGGGCCATCCCCGGCGTTATTCAGAAAGTCTTTCCCGCCGGCGCGCGACGCCTCACCCTTCAGGTGCGCGTCCCCGGCCATACCCACCACATCTTCTTGAGCGCCGCCCCCGGCGACGCCCGCGCGCACCTCGTCGAAGAACGCCCCCGGGTCGAGGGCCGCCCCGACGCCTTTGTGATGCAGCTTCGCAAATGGCTCCACGGCGCCTGGATCGAGGCCATCGACCTCGACCCGGCCGACCGCGTCCTCACCTTCCAGCTCTCCGCGGTCGACCCCGACTGGGAGCCCCAGCCCGAAGACGACAAAGCCCCTCGCCGCGCCCTGCGCCTCATCGCCGAGCTGGTCGGCCATCACCCCAACATCGTGCTCGTCGAAGACGACCAGGTCCTGGGCCTCGCCCACGCCCGCACCTTAGGCGATCGCCAGCTACGCCCCTCCACGCCCTACCTCCCCCCCCCCCCCCCCCCCGAGCTCGGCCCCCCGCCCACCCCCGAGCTCCAAAACCTCCCGGCCGACGGCAGCCGCTCCGCCTACATCGACCGCCACACCCGCGCCACCCTCGCGCAGGAAGCCCGCGAGAGCCTCTTCTCCACCCTCTCCCGCGACCTTCGCTCCCGCGCCAAAAGCCTGCGCCGCCGCGTCAAACACATCGAAGAAGACCTCCAACGCATCGACGAGGCCGCCGACTTCAAGAAGTTCGGCGAGCTCCTGCAGAGCGCGTATGGCCGGGTGGAGCGCGGGGCGTCGGAGGTTCGTGTGCCCGACTACTACGTCGAGGGCATGCCCGAGATCACCATCACGCTCGACCCCGCCCATGATCTTCAGTGGAACATCGACCGCTACTTCCACCAGTACCGCCGCTACAAAGAAGCCCGCGACGACGTGGAAACCCGCTACCTGGAGTCGGCCGATACCCTCGAAGCCCTCACGGAGGCTCGCCAGCGCCTCCAGGAGCTCGCCGGCGCCGACTTCGATACCCTGATAGGCTTCAAGCAAGAGCTTCGCAACCAGGGCCTCCTCAAGACCACCCACCGCCAGCGCGCCGCGCGCAAAGCGCTGGCGCCCAGGCCCCCCTACCGCGAGTTTCGCTCCCGCCGCGACGACGTCATCCTGGTCGGCCGCGGCGCGCGCCACAACGACGCGCTCACCACCCGCATCGCCCGCGGACGCGATCTCTGGCTGCACGCCCGCGACTGGGCCGGCGCCCACGTTGTGGTCCGCCGCGATCGCGGCGAAGACACCGATAGCGAGACCCTCCTCGACGCCGCCACCCTCGCCGCCTACTTCTCCCGAGGTCGCGAAGACTCGCTGATCGACGTCACCTACACCGACGCGCGCCACGTGCGAAAACCTCGCGGCGCCGCACCCGGCCTGGTCACCATCGCCGCCGGCTCCACCATCGCCGTCACCATCGACGAAGAACGCCTTAAGCGCCTGCTCGCCAGCGAAGTCGACGAAGACGCCGACTGACGCTGCGCACAACCTTCAGCCGGCCCCTGACCGACACACAAAAAAGCCCGCGAGCGCTCGCTCGCGGGCTTTTTAATGATGCCTTAGCAGCCGAACATCTCCCCTCAGCGAATCACGAAGGGGTAGGTGATCGGAAGCTCGCTCTTCGACTCGGGGAAACGCATCGAGTTCACGACACGCTCAATACACCCGCCAAGGTCAGTGCCGGCCATCGGCCCGCCCTGTACGCTGGCACCGGTCACGTTACCGGCCGGCTGCACCGCAAAGCGCACCCGCGCCGTCCCGCTGAGACCACCGGAGTTCGAGTCCCGCGCACAACCCGCGATCTGCGAGTTGTACTTGCGAATCGTGCCCGCCACCTGAGAGCGCGACAGGCTATCCGGCACATTTTTCGCCGGCGCCGGCGCGCTCCCACCCGAGCCACTCGACGAGCTTCCGGAGCGATCCAGCTGACCGATGATCGAGTCCACGCCGCTGCCCGAAGATCCGGTGTTGCGCGACGCAGTCCGCGTCGGCTCGGGCTCAGGCTCACTGCGACGGGTGCGCGTACGCGAGCTCTCCCGCTTTTTGGCCGGCGCCTCGGCGCGAGCCTCTTCTTTCTCTTCTTCTTCCTCGGCGGCGGCCTCTTCTTCAGCCTCCTCCGAGCCTTCGTCGTTGGCGGCGGCCATCGCAGCCTCGGCGGCCGCTTTGGCCTCCTCGGCTTCTTTCTGCTCTTCGGCAGTCGGCGCCGCCTCCGCAGCTGCCGGGGCAGCCGCAGGCGCGGCGGCCACAGCCGGCTGCGCCGGCTGCTCGCCATTATCCTTGCCGAGCACCACCACCACGACCGCAACAAGCGCCAGCACCAGGATCGCCACACCGGCGATAACGCCGATCATCAACCCCTTGTTCTGCTTGCGGTGGCTGCCCATCGGCATCAGCGCCGGCATGCTCATGGTGCCCGGGGCAAAATCATCGTCCGAGCTGGAATCGCCCTTCATCGACGCATGCGTGCTGGCAAGCGCCTGAATATCGATCAGACCCGACTTATCGTTGCCCTGCGCGGCGCCCTCGGCCGGCTTGCTCACCGCCTTGACCTGGTCGACGCTGCTCAGGCTGAAGAGCACGCTGTTCTCGTTGCGCGCCCCCACCATATCGCTACCCGACGGCGTCGCGGCCGGCTCGGGCTCATCGGCCCCGTAACCACCGACGTAATCATCTTCGGGAGGCGTCGAATCAAACGCGGCAAACATGCCGCCTTCCGCCCCGCCAAAGCCGTCGTCATACCCACCGGCATCATAGCCATCATCGTAGCCACCGCCGCCGTAACCGCTGTCGGCGTAGCTCTCGATCGAGGGCTGCTGATCATAGCTTCCGCTCTCCACCGAGGCGCTGTTATCGCTGTAGCCCTCCAGGCTATCAAAGCCCCCGGAGCTCATCGCCGCGGTCTCGTCGAGGTCGGCGTCCGGCTGAGGATTATGCGCCGAGGCGATCATCGTCGCGTCATTGGGGCCGGCGGCATCCTGCATCAGATGCGCAAACTCGCTGAGCGTGCTCACCATCACCCAGTCATCCAGCCCGTCGCGCCAGGCGAAGGTATCCGGGTGCACCTGACCGGCGGTGAAGTACGCCTCCACCTCTTCCGGCGTGATCGGGCCGACGCGATCGCCATCGATCACCACGTACCACTCCGACGCGCCGCCGGTGTTGCCGTAGGCCGAGCCGAACTCCCCGCCCCCTTCTTCACTGCCTTCTGCGGTCCCTTTGACCACGATGACCTCGCTGCACTTTTTACACCGGATCTTAAAGACCTTGCCCTGGACCTTGTCGTCCGCGATGGAATATTTCGCGCCGCAGTTGTCGCAAACGATCTTCATCGGGGAACCGCTCCTTCGCGTTGCCTCTAAAGCGCCGCCTCTTCGGGCGGCCGGCGTGGATTCGACCTGCTCTGTGACGATCACCCTCGACCGTCACCTCTCTTTCGCAACCTCTCGCTGCGCATTCTTTCCAACCGGCGTCCAACGCCTCGTCCCTGCTCGTCTGGCGAGCCCCGAGAAGAGACGTTGCCCTCCCAGAGTGAGGGTGCTCTCTCCCGGGCGTACATCAATGAGGAAGCGTGCCGGTCAGCGGCGTCCAACGTAGCAAAGCGTTTAATGAAGCGTCAATCAGTTGTCACCCCCACCCCACCGCTGTGATCCTCTCCAGAGCCCCGCTGATAGCGCCCCGATGGCCCGATCCCCCGCCCACCGACACAACCTTTTACGTTAGGGCGCCCTCTCCCCGCTCATCACACCCCGCGAGCCCGCCTCCAACGCAAACGCCCCGCCATCCTGAACGATGGCGGGGCGTTTGCCTGGAAACTCACTCAAGAGACGCTCACTGCTGCAGCGCGGCCTCTTCGGTGCTCTCCTGAATCTTGGGCAGGAAGCTCGTCTTCAGATCCAGCAGACGCTGGAACTGCGCCTGACCGCGACCTTCCATATTCATGAGGTCCGGCGAGCGAAACTCACCTTCGACGAGCATATTTTCGAAGTCGTAGAAGCGCGAGCGGGTCTCGCCCTCTTCGGCGTCCTGCGCGAAGGCCTGAGCACCGAATACCGTCGTCGCCGCAAGCACCAGACAAAAGATTGCTTTCTTCATCGTCTTTCTCCTCAATTCTTCGCGCCTGATCGCGCGTCATGCTCTCCAAGTGTAACGCCCGAACACCCTGACGTCAAAGACGCCCGGGGGCTCCCGCGATCACTCCGCAGCTTCGCCGCCCTCAGCGCTTTCTTCAGCTTCGGGAGCCTCTTCAACCTCCGGCGCCGCTTCGGGCTCGGGCTGCTGCTCCTGCTGCTCAAGCTGCGAGCGCATGAAGTTAATCGAGGCCTCATAGTTGGCCACCTTGTTGACGTCGTCTTCAAGCTCCACCAGGCGCTCGTAGTAGGCGATCGCCTCTTCCGGGCGCTGCAGGTGCGTCTCGTTGAGCTGCGCCAGGCGCTCCAGGCTGGAGAGATGATCGCTGTCGCACTCGTCGATGTAGTAGCGGTAGCGCTCATCGGCCTCTTCATGCTCACCGACCGCGAAGGCCGAGGCGCCCTTACCCAGGTTCGCCACGCAGTGATGCGGCGCGATGCGCACAGCATGGGTGAAGTGGGCGTCAGCACGCTCGTAATCGAGGTACTCAAGCAGGATCGACGCCAGGTTCAGGCGGCTCTCCAGGTAGTCCTCATCGGCCTCAATCGCCTTGGAGAAGGAGTCGACCGCCAGCGGCACGTTATCTTCCTGGATGTAAACAAGCCCCAGGTTGTTGAGCACGTCGACGTTATCTTCATCTTGCTTGAGCGCCTTACGCAGCGAGTACTTCGCCAGCGAGTAGTTCTCGCGCTCCATGTAGACCAACCCCAGGGTGTTGAGCGCCCCGACGTTGACGTTGTCTTCGCGCAGAATCTCTTCAACATAGCGCAACGCCTGGTCTTCTTCACCGCGACGAAGCGCGATGACGGCCATGTTATTCTTGGCGACCAGGTTGTTCGGATCACGCGCCACAACCTCCGAGAAGAGGGTCTGCGCGTCGTCGTACTGCTCGTTCTCGGCGTAAGCTTTGGCCAGCGCCACGGTGTAATCGAAGACATCCGGATCGAGCTCACGCGCGGTCTGAATGCGCTCGACCGCATCATCGTTGCGATCGATCTCACCGTAGAGAAGCCCCAGGTTATAATGGGCCTCCGCAAAGGTGGGCTCAATCTCGATGGCGCGCTCCAGAGCCTCAATGGCCGTCTGACGCTCAGTGGCACCGGCTTCAATGGCCACCATCGCCTCTTCAAACGCCTCAAGCGCTTCGAGCGGGATCCCGGTCGATTCGGAGATCTTCTCCTGCTCCGACTTCTCCGGGACTACCACCGGCGCCTCATCGACGGTCTTCGGGGCGCTGGAGCAACCCGCGCTCAGCGTCACCGCGAGCGCACCAGCCATTACCCCCATCAGGGGGCGGCGAGTCAGGTTCGTGAGTGTGTTCTTCATAATGCTATCCTCGCACCACGCATAAAGCGTGTGTGTCGTCGATGATCGTCCTAACTCAGGAGGCCGGGGTTTCACTCTCAGCCGACGGCGTACCCTCACCCTCGGCCGGCGTCGCACCTTCGGGCGCAGCCTCCATGGGCTGACCGTTCTCGTCGAGCGCGGGGGCGGGCTCCGGCTTGGGACGACGCTCAAAGCGCGCCGCACCACGCTCAGCCACCACCGACCAATCCGTCACCGGATCCGGCGCGAAGAACTCGGTTCGGTTATGTTCCACCGTCACGCCTTCCTGCCCGGTGATCGGGTAGGCACCACGCTCGAGCTGGCTGATCTCCTGGGCGGAGAGGCGGCTCCACTCGTTGTAGGCCTCGTACTCCAGCGCAAGCTCCAGGGCGCGGTTAAACGCCGTGAGCGCACGTTCCTGAAGGGGGAAGGCCAGATCTTCAACCGAGAGCTGGTACTCGAACTCCTGGTCGGGCGTCAGACCTTCGGGAAGCGGCAGGTTGAAGAGGCCCTCGGCGAAGTCCTTATAAGCCTGACCGATGCGGTAGGCGGCTGCGGCCACCCAGCGCGGGCTCTTCATCTGGATGACCTCCGCAAAGATCTCTTCAGCGTCGAGCTGGTACTGACCCTTTTCCTGCGCGGTACGCGTCAGGGTCCGCACCGGGAAGGAGAGCTCAACTGCCTTGAACTTACGGAAGATGGCCTCACCCTGGTGGAAGCGCGCCTGAGCGGCGAACTGCCGGCTGGCGTTCTGGCCCTCTTCGTCGAGCTCCTTCCAGGTGCTGACCGCATCGGTGAAGTACCCGTCGGCAACTTCCTCCCAGTTTCGGGGCTGCATACGCTCAGCGAGCAGACCGAGCTCCAGGTTCACCTCAACGCGTTCGGCGCCCTTGATGGTGTCCTTCTTGAGGAACTCCTCAAAGCGGGTACGGGCGGCTTCCCAGTTCTCGCGGTTCTTCTCGAGGAAGGCCATCTCAAGCTCGATGGTGTTCTCCTCCTCGTCGTCGATCTCTTCGCCGAAGTACTCCAGGTAGGATTCGTAGGTCGAGATCGCCTCGTCCCACTGCTCCATCGCCGTGCGCAGCACCGCGGCGTTGTAAACCGCGTCACCGGCCTTCTCGTAGCTGCGGTAGTTCTCTTCGCCCAGGCGAGCGAAGTAGGTCGCGGCCTGCGAGAGGTCGGCGCGGGATTCGAAGATAAGCCCGAGCACGTAAAGCGCGTTGGGGGCCTGCTCCGACTCCGGGTAGGTGTCGATCACGCGCTGGTAAAGCTCAACAGCGCGGTTGACCTCATTGCCCCCCTCGTAGATCGCCGCGGCGTTGAACACCGCACCCGGCGCAAACTCCGAGTCGGGGAACTCGCCGGCCAGACGCAACATCTCAGTGGCGGCCTCATCAACCTTGTCTTCTTCCTTAAGGTCGATGGCCTTCTCGTTGATGGCGTAGGCGATGGCCTGAGTGAGGCTATCACGCGGGGTGACGTCAAAGATCTCGTTCTCGAGCAGGTGGCGGGCCCACTTCTCCACCTCATCCCAGCGCTGCAGACGGTAGTTCGCCTCCAGAAGGCTGTTACCGGCATAGCTGGCGTAGGTGTGACGCGGGGCGTTCTCAATGATGCTCTCATAACGAGGCACGCACTTATCGTACTGCCCGCGGCTCTTGTAGACCTCGGCGGCCACGTAGTCGACCGTGGGGGTCACATCCTCGGTGGGGTACATCTCCGAGAACTGGTCGCTGGCCTGCACAAAGCCCTCTTCATACTTCAGAAGATCGGTACGCGGGATCGGCGGGGTCTCACCGGCGTTGGCCGCCGAGTCCATCCGCTGCGAGGTCGGCTCGGGGTTCTCCCCGGCGCGTGCGGCCATCTCCACGAGAATGGAGTCGGGGTGATGCTGCTTCACAAGCTCGTTGTACGAGCTGACCACGGCGTAGGCCGCGTCGCGCACCAGCGCCTCAACTTCCTCGGGCTTGGCCTCTTCCGGAACGTTGTCGTTCTTATAAAGGTCGACCACCAGCTGGTACTGCTGAGCGGCGCGCTCGTAGTCTTCCAGGTTGTAGAGGTAAATCTCACCCAGGAAGAAGGTCATATCGAACGAGGCCGGATGCTCCGGGAATCGGTCGATGAACTGCTGGTAGTAGTCAGCCGCGGTCACATAATCTTCACGCGTGCCGCCGCGCTGAGCCTGACGGTGGTAGTGGTTGGCCAGGCGCGCCAGGTTGCCCTCCACCAGGAGGTTGGCGTTGCTGATCGCCCGCTCCTCTTCGGTGTTGTTGCGGAACCAGGTGCCCTCCGGGTTGAGGTAGGCCACGTAACGCTGCACGCGCTCTTCGTAAGCCTCGAAGTTGGTGCGGCGCAACGAGCGCACGATGGCGTCCATCCAGTCCGGCACCGAGGGATCGTTGGGGCGCTCTTCGAGGAACCACTCGTAGGCGGCCAGCGCGTCGGCATCTTTACCCTGGAGCTCAAGATAACCGGCCATGCGGTCGATCTGCTCGTAGGTGTACTCGATGTCGCGGATCTCGGTGAAGTAGTCCCGCGCCTCAATCCAGCCGTTGTCGATCTCGGCCAGCGCCAGCATCAGGTCATTGCTGGCCTGGGTCTGAAGGAAGTTCCAGGCCGCCGAGTCTGCTCGCGCGATAACACGCTTGAAGGTATCGGCGCTCTCGCGGTGCTCACCGTTGTTGAAGTGCGACCAGGCCAGCTTGTAGAGGGCGTAGTCGTAGTTGCGGTACTCCTCGTAGCCGAGCACCTTCTCGTAGTTCATCTTCGCCACGCCGGCCTGCTGCTGGTCGAAGAAGAACTCACCCAGCGCCAGGTAGGCGTCGGGCAGGTAACGCGAGTTCGGGTAGTTGGTCACCAGACGCTGCAGGTAACCCACAGCCTGCGCACCCTGGTTGGCCTCGATCAGCCCGCTCCCCAGACGGAAGATGACCTCGTCGAGGCGGTTGTAGTCCGGGTACTCCCGCAGGATATCTTCGTAGATCGCCTGCGCCTCGCTGTAGTCGGGCATCGGCTCGGGGCACTCGCTCTCATCGAGGGTGCCCTCATAAACCGCGTCCAGACAGGCGTTGTACTCGGTACGCGCCCGCACGTACTCCATGTTGCGCAGCTCCCAGAGAAGCTCGGCCTTCTGGAACATCCAGTCGGGCTTCTGGGCCGCGTAGGGAGAGCGCGCGATGATCTCGTCGAGCTGCGTGATCATGCGACGGTTCTGAGCTTCGAGGCGACGCTTAAGCGCCTCGATCTCTTCGACCGACATGGTGCGCTGCTCATCCTCGACCTGGTCGAGGGTGACGTTGGTCTCGGCCTCAAGGTCGGACTCGACCTCGCGCTCGGACTCAGCGGCTGCCTGCTCATCGAGGCGCCGCGAAGCCGAGTCGAGGATGTCGTCGGTGGTGGCGCGCTCGCGTTCCTGAGCGCTGATATCCTGCGCCCAGACCTCAGCGGTGGGGCTGGCGAGAAGCGCCACCATCAGCGCTCCGAAGATCGTGCGGGTTGTATGACGGTTTTTCATTGTTCAATGCACTCCGTGCGCATCTGACTGCGGTAACTCGCGACCTCATCGAGCCAGTACTCGCCCTCAAAGGGCCAGGGCTGCCAGTCGTCGGCGACGACCATCAGCGTAGTACCGGCTTCGGCGGCTTCAGGAGCCTCGTAGTTCGGGTTCTGAAGACGCTGCTGGAGCTGCTGGCGCTCCTCGCTATCGATATCAAACTCGATCTGCAGCGAGCGCAATTCCCAGTTCTCCAACTCCTGGTCCACAGCGGTGAGCCGCTGCTGGACGATAATGCCCCCTTCCTGGACCTTGAGCTCAAGCTGCTCTTCGACCCGCTCGAGCACCTGCTGACCGAAGTCACCAAGCGCCGAGATGTTGGCGTTAAGGGCGGCGCGCTCAGCCTGCAGCGCACGCACCACGCGGTGCACATTGTAGAAGGGAAGGCTCTCAAGCACCGCGTTGGTGAAGAGACGCGGGATCGGCGCGCTCTCACCGGGCTTGTACGCGTCTTCCATCATCTGCCAGTAGGCTTCCGGCTCAAACGTGTTCTCCAGATAAGACTGCAGAAGCGGGCGCTGATCGAGGTAGCGGCTCTTGAACTCGGCAAGCGCGCGCTGGCTCTTGGGGAACATGCACTGGTTGAGATAGACGGTCGACTCCAGGATGTAGAGATCCGGGTAGTAGCGCTGCGAGTAGTAAGGGCTCTGCAGGGTGTGGAAAGTCCCCAGCGCGCGCTTGAAGTCGTTCTTCATGAAGTAGCTCCACGCCGATTCAAACACCGCGTCGGCGTGACGGGAGCTCTCCGAGGGGATCTTCTGGTAGTAGAAGAGCGCGACGTCAAAGAAGCCCACCTCAAAGAAGACGCGTGCGAGCGCCAGGTAGCCCAGCTGCAGGATGTCTTCGTTACCACCGGGCTCGGCTTCCGCCGCGAGAATCGCCGCCTCGAAGTTACGCAGGGCGCCGGGGATGTCGTTGACCGCCGGATCCAGGCGAGCGACACCGGCCAGGTAGCGCGACTCGGGGTAATCGGGGGCACTCTCCGGCACCTGGTCGAGGTACTCAAGAGCCAGGTCCATACGATTATAATCGTAGAAGAATTTGCCCATGTAGTAGTTGAACTCCGCCTGGAAGGCCTCGTTCTTGTCGCCCACGTAGAAGCGGGTCAGCTCCTCGAGGATGGGCGGGTTGTAGCCGATGCGCGAGCTGAGCTCTTCGAGCATGCGGAAGGCTTCGACAAAGTGCGGCTTGTCGGCGCCGGCCATCAGCACCTCAAGCAGCGGCGTCGACGCCCCGGAGAGGATGCCCTCCTGGTAGAGCGCCTTGGCCAGGCCGAAGGTCGCCTCATACCAGTTCTCCGAGCCCTGCTCCGGCTCATAGGAGAGGAACTCCAGGTACATGCGGGCGCCTTCCATGTTGTTGCCGTCGCGCACGATCTGCGCGGCGCGGGGAAGTTGAGCGGCGGCGCGCTCAAGCTGGCGCTGACGCTCCGCTTCAGCGTCGCGCTGGGCGTTGAGCTCATTGGCGCGGCGCTCGATCTCGGCCTGACGCTCGGCCTCCAGGCGCTCGCGCTCCTCACGCTCATACTCCGACTCGCCCTCGGCCGGAGCCGGTGCGGGGGCCGGAGCCAGCGGATCGAGCTCTTCGTCGGCCGGGGCCTCTTCGGTCGGAGCCGTCTCGCCGGCGATCATGCCGCGGCGGCGAAGGTGGTCGATGACCTGGTCGCTGACGCCCTGCTCGCGCAGCTCTTCAACGTCCTCGGCGGTCAGCGAGATGTCGTCGCCGGCCGAGTCGATCGCGCCCATGATCGCGCGATCATCAAGGCCCAGCTTGGTCATCTGCACGATCTGATTCTTATCGAGTGCGAACGCCGTGGAGGCCGTCCCGGCCACCAGCGTCACACAGATCAGGGCGCCGATCAGGCGTTGAACCCACCGGCTCTGCCGAGCCCCTCGTCCTGCCCCGGGGCGTGTATGCGTCTTGAGATTGAGTCCCTGCATAGACTGTCTTCCTGCTTGCGCGTTTATCGAATTGACCGGTGGCGTCAGGCGCCCAGCTCCGGTGTCATCCATTAGAAGTGGTACGAGGCACCGACCAGAAACTCCACCGGGAGGCGCAGCTGACCGAAGAAGGAGCCCTCGTTATGGTCAAACTCCGCGCCGCGGTAGATGTAGCCGCGGCCGTCCAGACGCACGGTCAAATCCGGGGTCACAAAGAAGTGCGCGCCCACACCGAGCACACCCTCGACGGTGAGCTTGGTCGAGGCATTTTCCCGGCTGATATCGGGGCGCTCGACGCTCAACGCGCCCAGACCGGCAGCGACGTTAAGGTCGAAGTGCGAGAGCTTGCGCTGCAAGAGCGCCAGCTTGCCGTAGAAGGGGCTCCAGGTGACCACGGCGTTGGCGCGCCACAGGAAGCGATCTTCGGTGTCGGTGGCCGCATCAAAGCCTTCTCCGCGGTCGCTGACCAGAAAGTCCATCAGCTGGGTGTTGCGGGTCAGCACGCCCTGGGCGTCCATAAACGCGCCACCTACCTCCACGCCCAGCTGGTCGCTGAAGTGGTAGCTCACCCGGCCACCGACGGGGATGTAATAATAGAAGGGCTCGCTGCTCAGAAGCCCGGTGTAGATGCCGGCGCCAATACGGCCTTCGCGGCTAAAGAGGCGGTCGCGCAGCACCCGAAGATCGCGCTCACTGGTCCAGTACTGCTCAAGCTCCTCATCGAGGGCCTGCTGTGCAGCGGCCGGCGAGGCGCTGAGCGCGGTGGCGGCTGCAACAAGCACCGCGATGGCGCTCCATTTAAACTTCACGGTCGTCATGAAAGAACCTTCTGTAGACCTGTCAATCATCGTCGCCCGCCTGGCGGGCAGCTCCCGGTGCACAGCGCGCACCCTCAGAAGAACCAGCTAAAGCCCAGCGAGACCTCAGAGGGCTTGGCCACTCCGCCGTTGACCTTGGCAAAGATGAACTGGCGGTAGTCGGCGCGCACCGAGGCGTGCTCACCCAGGTAGAGCGCGATACCGGCACCGAGCACACCCTCAGGCTTGGCGGTGGTGGAGCGTCCCGAGTTGAAGTCGCTCTGAGTCTGCGCGACCACCATGCCCGCCCCACCGAAGATGTTCATATCCAGGTAGATGATGCGGTCATTGTAGTAGGCGAGCTTGCCGTAGACCGGGCTCCACATCACACCGAAGTTGACGTGAGAGGCCTGACCATCACCGATGAGCACTTCCTGAGCATCGGCGCCGGACTCATCGCGCAGGGTGTCGCGCAGCTGCGTGTCACGACGGAACGCATAGGAGCCGGCGAGCTCCAGGCCGATGTTCTCCAGCAGGAAGTAGTTCGCGCGAACCCCCAGCGGGAGGTACTGCTCGAAGATGTTGTTGGGGATGATCCCGCCGTAAAGCGTCAGCGCAAACCGGCCTTCTTTGAGGAAGGCGCGCTGCTGCATCACGTAGACCTCGCGCATCTCGGCCCAGTACATCGGATCATCTTCGTCGAGCTCGGGCAGCCCGTCATCCTCGGCGACCTCGGCACCCTCAGCGGCGGGGGCGGCAGCCTCCTGCGCCAGGGCCGGGGTGGCCAGAAGTGCCAGGGTCAGCGCTACCACCAGAGCCCACAGTGGGACTTGAATTCGCTTGGCATTCACCGATCTATCTCCTACTGCGTAGTTCATTCGATCAAAGCATCAAGGTCGCGGCGCGATCACTCCGCCGTAAAGAAGGTCGCGCGCGTATCGGCGGCGGACGGGTCGATCCCGGAGGCCCCGCTGACGCTGCCCTTCGGAGCGAAGTTAAACGTGTCGTTGGTCGAGCCGACATCCACGCTCATCGTCGACTGAAGGCGGAAAGCCTCCCCGGGGAAGAGCACGTCGGTGTCGGTCGCACCCAGCGAGACGTCGACCGTCCAGCCGGCCTCGACATAGGCGGGCAGATGCTCCAGTGCGTTGCGCATCAGCGGAATCTCTGCGGCAGGCACATAGCTGTAGGTGCCGCCCGTGGAGCAGGCGATCTCCTGGAACTCGGCCACCGGCCCGATGCGCCCGTTCTCATCACGCGTCGGCATACAATAGGTCGCCTCGGTGTCGGACGGGTACTGCACCGAGTCCGCCGGCGAGTTGGGCGTGCGGAAGAACTGCGGCTGGCGGCAGGTCTCGTAGTTGCGACACTCATCATCCGAGGCACAGGTGGGCTTACCCTGGTAGTAGATGAAGTCGTCGCGCAGCAGGTTGTTATCGAGCGCCGGGTCGACATGCACGAGCATGATCGCGACGCCGAGCTCATTGGCGCGCGTGATCACGCTCTGAGCGCTGTTGCTCGTCGACTGGAAAGCGTCCGGGCTGTCGGTGAGCACGACAAGGGTGCGCGACTCAAAGTCGGCCACGCGCGTGTCGGTGAAGCCCTGGTCGAGCACAGTGAGGATCGCGCCGTAGAGGAAGTTACGATTGCCCTCGCTGATGGTCTCCGAGGTCATATCGCGCATCGCCGAGTCGACCCCGGGGATGCTGCCGGTCCACAGGTCACCGCCGGTGGTCGCGTTGACATGCGAGAAGATCGTGCCGCTGGAGCCGCCGTAGGTCCAAAGCCCGAAGACCGACTCACGGCCACTCTCACGCACCAGGGTAGAGATGTCTCCCCAGTTCGAGACAAGGCCACTGAGCGCGCTGTAGCGGCGGTTGTTGCCGTCCGTCGCACGCCCGCCCCTCGGGGGCGTATCGGACGTGGCGATCACCGGGTACTCGCCACCGGTCATCTCATTGGCGACGCGATAAAGGTCGGCGACCTCCGAGGGGAGGAATCCGCGCCAGGAGCCCGCGCGCGAGACCAGCACACCAAAGGCGTGGCTGGCCTGGTCCTGGCCGACAAATTCCGGATCGGAGGCGGCCGAGACGGTCGAGGTGATGTAGCAGCGGTTGCCGAAATCCTGAGCGCCCTCTTGCCCCACTCCGCAGAGGAAGCCGTCGGGGCATTCATCGGCGCTACCACACACGCGATCGGGGGTCGAGTAGACCGCGCCGTCATTGAAGGTGACGCTGTTGCGATCCAGGTTCACGATGCCCTGAGAGATGGCCTCTTCGGGCTTGATCGGCGTGTTATCGTTGGCCATGAGCACGAAGCCAATCTCGCCGCCCTGGGTCAACCCCTCGCATTGGCCGCCGGCGGCGCCAAAGCTCACCGGCTGCACGTTATTAAAGCGACGCTCGGAGAAGCTGATTCTGGCGACGGTATCGCAGCCCGTCGCACCCAGAAGCGTCACACCTGCCAGCCCAACCAGGGTCGCCCAGCTCAGACGCCTGGTGCGCCGGGACCGGCCGCGCTTCGAACTCAAGCCGTATGTCATTGCATCAATCCTTACTGCGGGTTGTTCCATCGATGTCGCCGGCACTCATTATCGGGTCATAAGGCCGGTTAAGGCCGGGCGCAGCGCAGGCGTAGAAGTGGCGCGCGCATGATTCCGGCGGACCGTTCTACCCGAAGGGGGGCATGCTTGCAAGCGGGCCGACCCGGCGGCGATCGCGCCAGAATAAACGCCAAAAGCCCGTCCTCGACGGGTCGAGGGCGGGCTTTTGAAAGGTCGCTCATCTTGAGTGCGAAGGGGCGGGCTCGAACCGCCGACACCGGCCTTTTCAGGGCCGTGCTCTACCTGCTGAGCTACCTTCGCGCCGTGTCGCTTTGGAGTGTTCCTCAGCGGCAGGATGTGTCTTATAGGGCTGCCCTTTTCGGGCGTCAAGAGCTTTTATCACTCCGCGGGCAACTTTTCTTCAATCGACGGTTCTTCGCCGGTTTTCAGCTGCAGAAGCTCGATCCCCAGGGTCTTTGCGACCTCGTAGATACGCGCGTCGCGATAAAACTCCCCGAAGATGATGCGCTGGATGCCGGCGTTGGCGATCATCTTAAAGCACTGCCAGCAGGGAGAGGCGGTGATGTAGATGTCGGCCCCGCCGATGGCCACGCCGTTGCGCGCGGCCTGAATGATGGCGTTGGCCTCGGCGTGGATGGTGCGCACGCAGTGGCCGGCCTCCATCATATGGCCGACCTCATCGCAGTGCTCCAGCCCGCGCACGCTGCCGTTATATCCGGTGGAGAGGATCGTGCGCTCGCGCACGATGACCGCGCCCACATGTTTGCGATCGCAGGTGGCGCGGGTGGCGACCTGTCGGGCGATCGCCATGAAGTAGTCGTCCCAGCTGGCGCGATCATCCATCGAAAAACCTCCAGAGGTCGGGGGAACTCGGATCAAAAGAGAGCGGTCACACATCGATGCGGGGAGCCCCGGTGTGCTGCCTGCGGTACGTACATTAAGGCGACCACGGCCGACTTCCGGGCGAATCCCACGGCCGAGTCTGTGAGCCGACGCGGGGTACCGCAGAAGCTCAGGTCAGTACGTCGGCGGTGATCGCGTCGCAGAAGGATTGCCAATCGGAGCGTGTGGGCTCATCCAGGGCCTCGGCGCTCACCCTAGCCTGCCATCCTGCGGGTGTCGATGTCAGCTGGAGGGTCGGGATCGCGGCGTGCAGCGAAGTGAGGCGCTGCGGAGTGTCGCCGGAGGTCGCGATAAACGTGCAGGTCATCGCGCCCGGCTGGCCCCCATCGCTTCGATCGACCCGCGCAAACACAAGCTGTGCGCGCATCAGCTCCCGACTGACCTCCACCAGCGCTTCGACGCGCCCGGCGGCTTCGCCCGCAGCCTTCTTAAGCTCCGCAACAAGACGCGGCCGCTCCCCGTGTTTTCCCGTCGAGAGCGCGAGCACCCCGCCGCGCCCCAACCGCACCATCACCAGCTGGGTGCGCTGGGTGAGCGTATCGACAATGAGACGATCGGCATCAAACCCACGCCACTGCCCCCGCTGATTCAGATCATAGTCGAGCGCCTCATCCCCACACGCCTGCAACGCCCCACCCCAGAGCTCGCGCACGCCTTCGGCGTCACTCAGCGGTTCACGCTCCAGCGCCCAGATCATTCTCAACCCGCTCACGTCATCACCCATCGTTATCCCGCGTGTTCTCAATGACTTAGCAGCAAGGCATCCATCGCCTCGCCAGATTCCCTTGCTGAGCACCAACGCCTCTGCCGGGCTCCGAAGTTCGAACGTCCACGTTCGATCGCACCGCTACGACCTCCAACGCCTCCTTCCATCGTCCATGACTGCGCTTCCAGGTTCGATCGCACCGCTACGACATTCAACGCCTCATGCAATCTTCGGCGTTCGAGCTTCCACATCCATTTGTCGGCGCTCGATCGTCGAGGTTCGATCTCCGGCGTTCAAAGCACAACCTTCGATCTCCGGCGCCATTTTGCCCCCGGGTCGCCCTTCGGCCGCCTATTAACGCCTCGCCCAGAAGGCGTACACATCGCAACACCAACCGCCCCCCCCCGCCCTCTTGCCCCCCTGCATGAGCGCGCTTAACCTCCGGCCAACATCAGGACTCTTCGACGCGCACCCGGCGCGCTCCTGTACGGCTTTTATACGAGGTGCCTCATGACGACCTGGCTCGAACCCATCGCGCTCTACACCGATCTCTACGAGCTGACCATGGCTCAGGGCTACTTCAAGGAGGGCAAGTCCGAGCAGCGCGCCACCTTTGATTATTTCTACCGCTCGCCACCCTTCGGCGGAGGCTACGTCGTCTTCTGCGGCCTGGCCACCCTGGTGGAGATCCTCGAAGAGCTGCGTTTTGACAACGACTCGCTGGAGTTTCTGCGCGCCCAGGGCTTTGAAGATGACTTCCTGGAGCGCCTCAAAAACTTTCGCTTCGAGGCCGAAGTCCGCGCCCCGGCTGAGGGCGAGCTGATCTTTCCGTATGCGCCAGCGCTGCAGGTGCGCGGCACGCTGCTTGAAGCGCAGCTCGTCGAGACGCTCCTCTTAAACCTGCTCAACTTCCAGTCGCTCATCGCCACCAAGGCCGCGCGTATGCGCCAGGTCGCCGGCGATCGCGCCCTGGTGGACTTCGGCCTTCGGCGCGCCCACGGCTTCGGCGGTCTGCACGCCTCCCGCGCGGCGGTCGTCGGGGGCTTCGACGCCACCTCCAACGTGCTGGCCGGGATGCACTACGACATCCCCCTCTCCGGCACCCAGGCCCACGCCTGGATCCAGAGCTTTGAGCACGAGATCGACGCCTTCCGCGCCTTTGCCGAGCAGTACGGCGACGCCAGCGTCCTGCTCGTCGACACCTACGACACCCTCAAGAGCGGCGTGCCCAACGCCATCACCATCGCCCGAGAGCTGCGCGACCGCGGCCAGTCGCTGCGCGCCATCCGCCTGGACAGCGGCGACCTGGCCTACCTCGCGCGCCATGCCCGCGCGATGCTCGATGAGGCTGGCTTTCCCGAGGTCAAGATCGCCGCCTCCAACAACCTCGACGAGCATGTTATCCGCAGCCTGCTCTCCGACCAGAATGCCCCCATCGACATCTTCGGCGTGGGCACCCAGCTTGTGACCGCCTACGACGACCCGGCGCTTGGCGGCGTCTACAAACTCGCCACCCTCGACGAAAAGCCCCGCATCAAGCTCTCCGACAGCCTGCGCAAGATGAGCTTCCCGGGCAATAAGCAGGTCTTCCGCATCCGCGACACACACGGCCAGCTCTACGCCGACGCCGTGGCAATCGAGGGGCAGACCCACATCGACCGCATCCACCACCCGCACGAGCCTCATAAAGAGACGGAGGTCGGCCATCTCGACCAGACCCCTCTGCTCAAACCGGTGATGCAAAAGGGCCGGCGCATCGCCGAGCTCCCCTCGGCCTTTGAGGCCCGCGCCTACGCCCGCGAACAGCTCGCCGCCCTTCCCCCCGAGCACCGTCGTTTTGAGAACCCGCATATCTACAAAGTTGGCCTGAGCACCGCGCTTCGCGACCGCCGCGATCAGGCCGTGGATCAGGCCCGAGAACGCATCCGCGCGAAGAAATAGAGCCGCCGCGTTGTTGCCTGCTTGTCACATCGAGTCGGCTCAATCTCTGGTAAAGACGTGGACGTGATGTCGAAGCTTATTCTCATCGTCGAAGACGAACCCGATCTGGTCGAAAACCTCGAATACAACCTCCGCCGCGAGGGCTTTGAGGCCGACGCCGCGCTCAGCGGCCAGCAGGCGCTGGCGCGCCTGAAAGAGCGCCCGCTCCCCGACCTGATCGTGCTCGATCTGATGCTCCCCGACCTCTCCGGCTTTGAAGTTTGCCGGCGAGTGCGCGCCGACGAGACCACCCGCCACATTCCGATTTTGATGCTCACCGCCCGGGGTGAAGATCACGAGCGCGTCCAGGGCTTTGAGGCCGGCGCCGATGACTACGTGGTCAAACCCTTCAACGTGCGCGAGCTGATGCTGCGGGTGCGCGCAGTGCTGCGACGCAGCGAGGGCCCCGAGGAGGACCCCGCCCCGGGCCAGGTCAGCTTCGGCAGGCTGCGCGTGGACTTCCCGGCGGTGCGCGTCTGGGTCGATGAGGAGCCCATCGTCCTGACCGCCCTTGAGTTTCGCCTGCTCGAGACCCTCTTCTCCCGCCGCGGACGCGCTCAATCGCGCGAAGTGCTCTTAAGCGACGTCTGGGATATACAGGCCGACGTGATGACCCGCACGGTCGACACGCACATCAAACGCCTGCGCGAGAAGCTCGGCCCCTGCGGCGCCTACATCGAGACCTTGCGCGGCATCGGTTACCGCTTCTGCGCCACGCCCCCCGACCTCTAAGGGCGCGCACGCGCGGTCGATAAGGGCTCAGGGTGTTTCTCTCCTTCCGCAGTAAAATCTTCGCGATCGCCATCGCCCTGATCGGGCTCTTTGTGCTCATCGCGACCCTGGCCGCCCACCACACGCTGCGCGGCTGGACACAGAGCCGCATCGAATCCGATCTGCTGCAGCGCGCGCGCCTGATCGACGCCTCGCTCGATCCCGAGGGCGATCTCAGCGCCCAGGTGCTGCGCTTGAGCGAAGCCTCCCAGACCCGGATCACGCTGATCGCCGCCGACGGCGAGGTCCTGGCCGACTCCCACGTCGACCAGCCCGAAGCGCTCGACGATCACGGCGATCGCCCCGAGGTCCAGGCCGCGCTCACGCAGGGGGTGGGCCTGGCGAGACGCCATAGCAGCTCCATCGACGCCGATCTTCTCTACGGCGCGATCCCCGCCTCGGCGACCGAAGGTGCCGCCGTGGTGCGCCTCTCGGTGCCCCTCTCGGAGGTCGACGAGGTCCTCAACCGCCTGCGCACCCTGGCGCTCATCGGCGCACTGGTCGCATTGGCGATCGCCATCTTCTTAAGCGGCATCGCCACTCGCCTGATGTCGAGCACGCTGCAGAACCTGCTGATTCACGCCCGCGAAGCCACCGATCTCCCCGACGACACCCAGCTGCCCGGTGCCGAGCCCGGCGTACGCGAGCCCACAAGCTCCCGCTCGGTCCGCCAGCTCACCGAGGCGCTTGAGCGCAGCGTGGGCTCCCTGGCCCGGGAGCGCGACCGCTTCAGCGCGGTGCTCGACGGCATGGCCGAGGGCGTGGTGGCCACCGACGCCCACCTCACCGTCACCCTGGTCAACCGCGCCGCCCGCGCCCTCCTGGGACTCGAGGGCAACCCGCAGGGCCGCGACCTGGCCGATCTTCTGCCCGCCGCCCCCCTGGAGCAGCTCATCGGTGGCGCGCACAGCGCCCGCGGCGCCTCCGCCGAGTTTCAGCTCACCGCCCCGCTCACCCGCACCATCCTGGCACGGGCGGCCTGGCCCAAACACGGCCCCGGGCTCATCCTGGTGCTCCACGACGTCACCGAGCTGCGCCGCCTGGAGACCGTCCGCCGCGACTTCGTCGCCAACGTCTCTCACGAGCTTCGCACCCCTGTGGCGGTGATCCAGGCCAACAGCGAGACGCTGCTCAGCGGCGCGCTCGACGATCCGAAGGCCGCCCGGAACTTCACCCGCGGCATCTACCGCAACGCCGAGCGCCTCACGCACCTGATCGCCGACCTGCTCGACATCGCACGCCTGGAGGCCGATCAGGCCCATCTCGAGCCCCGGCATCTCCCGGCTCGCCAGGCCGCCGCCGACGCCATCGAGGCCCTCCACGCCCCCGACGACGCCGCGATCACCCTGGAGATCGCCGCCGACCTCCAGGTCCTGGCTGACCCTCGCGCCCTCGATCAGATCCTGATCAACCTGCTCGACAACGCCCTGAAATACCTCCCCGAGCCCGGCCCCATCATCGTGCGCGCCAGCCGCGATGCCGAGGCCACCATGGCCCGCTTCGAGGTCATCGATCAGGGCCCCGGCATCGAGCCCCGCCACCATCACCGCCTCTTTGAGCGTTTTTACCGCGTCGACAAAGGGCGCGCCGCCCATATGGGTGGCACCGGCCTGGGCCTCTCCATCGTCAAACACCTGGTGAGCGCCCAGGGCGGTGAGGTGGGCTATGAGCCCAATCAACCCCATGGCTCGATTTTCTGGTTTACCCTGCCGCTGGCGACCGCTGACGCCTGACTTCTTTCGCTTCCTCTCGGCACCCAGAGCGCCAACTCGGACCTCTGAGCACCACTTCTCGACACCTGAGTCCGGCTACTCAGACCCCTTACCTCCGCTTCTCGACACCTGAGTCCGGCCACTCAGACCCCTTACCTCCGCTTCTCGACACCTGAGTCCGGCTACTCAGACCCCTTACCTCCACTTCTCGACACCCAGATCGCCCACTCAGCCCCCTTACCTCCGCTTCTCGACGCCTGAGTCCGGCCACTCAGACCTCTGACCTACGCTTCTCGACACCCAGATCGCTAACTCAGCCCCCTTACCTCCACTTCTCGACACCTGAGTCCGGCCACTCAGCCCCCTTACCTCCGCTTCTCGACACCCAGATCGCCCACTCAGCCCCCTTACCTCCACTTCTCGACACCCGGAACGCCCACTCAGGCGCCGGGCCCGGACCTTTCCCCTATCCTTGACGCCCCGCGGCCAACCCACCATAAACCACAGGGAGTGCCGCGCCCCCCTGATCCTTTCGATCGACGCGGCCTGACCCCAACCCCTTTGCTCCACGAGAAGGCCCCATGTCCGACTCCCCCCTTCGCGAAGACGCCCGCACCTGGCGCGAAGCCCTCGACCGCTTCATCGACGCCCAGCGCCCCGCGCCCCTGCCCGACAAAGACGCCCTGGATCCGCGCCAGAACGCCCAGCGCCGCGTCACCGGCGGGGTGCTTTTGCAGTTCTTCGACTTTCTCGAAAAGACCGCCTCCGAAGAGCTCTACCCCCAGCTGGCCGAGCACCCGCTGCCCGAGCGCGTCTTTGTATTTGTCACCGACGAGGCCGGCTACTGCGCCGCCACCGAGCTGATGGACCTCTCCACCCCCCAGGCCACCTGCGTCCTTAAAGAAGAGTGGCGCGAGGCCATCGAAGATCCCGTCTTCGAAGACGACGAGACCTACATCCATCACTACCAGTTCTGGAGTGTGTGGCATCGCAACATCCCCGAGACCTGGGATGTGCCCGAGCTTGAGCCCGGCACCGAATACTGGCTGCACGAAGAGGGTTTCGCTCTGGCCGACGGCGCCGGCCGCGGCGCCCAGCACCTGTGGCGCTGGAACGGCACCGAACTCTCACTGGTCGAAGAGACCATGACCTCCTGGACCTCCTGACACGATGGCCTCCCTCATTCAATCGATCCGCGACGTCTACCTGGCCTCCAAAAAAAAGGAGGACATCGCCTGGAACATCTACGTCGCTCGCCCCATCGCCGCCATCTTAGTGGCGCTGCTGCGCCCCACCCCGCTCACCCCCAACCAGGTGACCTTTCTGGGGGTGGCGATCTTTTTTGTCGCCGCCGCGGCCTTCATCGCCCTGCCCGGCGCCTGGGGATTTCTGGTGGGCGCGCTGCTCGTGCAACTCTCCTACCTCTTTGACTGCGCCGACGGGCAGCTCGCCAGGCTCAAATCCATGACCTCCGAGGTGGGCTCCCACCTCGACTTTCTCATGGACGAGCTCAAAGCCATGACGCTTGCCGGCGCCCTGGGCGTTCGCCTGTGGATGCTCGACGCCCAGCCCTACTGGCTCATCGTCGCCACCGCCGGGGTCTTTCTGGTCGGTGCGGCCACGTCGCTGACCAACTTCGTGCGCCGCCCCGAATACGCCGGCCAGGAGATCAAACCCGGCGACTCCGCCCGCAAACGCGCCATGCCCGCCTCGCTGATCGGCAAAGTGGTCTGGCTGGCTGAAGCCGTCGCCCGCTACTTCGTGCATTACCCCTCCTGGATCATGTGGGTGGCCCTCGCGGCGTTCGTCCTTCCCTTTGACGCAGCGATCGTCTTTCTGGTGCTTTATCTCGGCGTGTACATGGTCTACCTGGCCCGCACCACGCTGGCGATCCTCCTCAAGCTCGCTCACCCGGGATTCTACCGATCATGAAAGCTGTCATCATCGCCGCCGGCCGCGGAAGCCGCCTCGAACATCACACCGACGAGCGCCCCAAATGCATGGTGCGCGTCGGCGGCCGATCCATCCTCGACTACCAGCTCGAAGCCTACCGCACCCACGGCGTCGAGGATCTGCACATCATTCGCGGCTACCTGGCCGATCGCCTGGTGGTCGACGGGGCCACCTACCACGCCAACCCCGACTGGCCCGACAACAACATCCTCCAGTCGCTCTTCTGCGCCGAAGAGGCCCTGAGCGGCCCGATGCTCGTCTCCTACTCCGACATCGTCTTCACGCCAAAGGTCGTCAAGGCCGCGCTGAACACCGAGCACGACATCGCGCTGGTCGTCGACCGCCAGTGGCACACCTCCTACGAGGGCCGCACCGATCACCCTGTGGAGCAGGCTGAGCTCACCCTGGTCGAAGGGGGCCAGGTGCGCCGCGTCGGAAAACACGTCGGAACCGAAGGCGCGCTTGGCGAGTTCATTGGTCTGGCCTACTTCAGCGAGCGCGGCGCACGCGAGCTGCGCGAGGCCTTCGCCGCCGCCCGCCAGCAGTTTGCGCTGAGCGACATCTTCCAGAACGGCCGCACCTTCCAAAAGGCCTACCTCTGCGACCTTTTTGAGTTCATGATCCAGCGCGGCATCACCATCGGCACAGCCCCCATCGACGGCGGCTGGCGCGAGATCGACACCGTCGAAGATCTCCAGGCCGTCGAAAAAAGCTGGACCGGCGAGGCCACATCTTGATGAACGACGAGCCGATTAGCTCTGGACCGGAGGGCGAAACGCCCACCGATGCGACCATTCTCATGGTGGCGCCGGCGCTGATCACGCGCTCCTTCGCCATGCTCCTGGGGGGCCTGTGTTTTGGCGTGTGGTTGCTGATGGGCGAAGCCGAGGCCTGGCTCGGGGGCGATCTTCCCGCGATCGCCTCCCTGGCACCGCTGGGCGTCGCGCTGCTGGCCATCGCCCTTCGTAAGCTCTGGCTCCCCTCGCAGCCGCAGTCGATCCTCTTTGGCGAAGAAAGCCTCACGCTGCCCCGAAGCCGCACCTCCCGCCGCAGCGACACGCTGCGCTATGAGGACCTGCGCACCGCCGTTCCCCTGGTAGTGCGTCGCGAGCCGGCGCTGGTCATCGACACCCTGGCGCGCACCTACGTCTACACGGCCTCCGACTTTCAACATCCCGAAACCTGGCGCCTGGTCTGGGCGGAGATGCTCGAGAGGGTACGCGCCCGCCCCGAAGGCAACGCGCACCTGATGCGCATGCGCCAGCTCGCTGAGCTCAGCCAGGAGATCACCGGGGAGCGCCCCTGGTTCACGCCGCGCTTTCTCATCGTGCTGGCCATCGCCTTTGCCGCTCAGACCTTTCTGACCCCGTCCTTCGAGGTCCTCGAACACCTCTACGCCGGCGCCAACTCCCGGGTGATGGTGCTTGAGCACGCGCAGATCTGGCGCGTCTTCACCGCGAACCTCCTCCACGGCGGTCTGATGCACTTTGGCATCAACGCCATGGGTCTGCTCTTTCTGGGAACCTACCTGGAGCGCCTGGTGGGCATCGCCCCCACCATTGTGCTCACGCTGGCCACCGCGCTTGCGGGTGCCGTCGCCTCACTCTACGGCTCCGACGCGCTCTTTTCGGTGGGGATCTCCACCGCCCTCTTCGGCCTTCTGGGCGCCTACCTGACCCTGCATATCCGTTTTGAAAAAGAGCTCCCGCCGCCCTACCGCCAGACGCGCCGCTGGTGGATCACGATCCTGGGTCTCAACGTCGCCGCCTCACTCTTCATCCCGGTCATCGACGCCTGGGGCCATTTTGGCGGCCTCTTCGCCGGGATCGCGCTGGGCTTTTTGCTGCTGAAAGGCCGCACGCACTTCGCCCCACCCACCCCCGGCAACACCCTGACCAACGTCAGCGCGGCGGTGCTCGTAGCAGCCTTCACGCTCGCGGCGTTCTTTGCCATCCATTACGGCAGCGGCGATCATCCCGACGACGAGCTGCGCATCGCCCTCGATCTTCTCGAACGCATCGACGAGCCCTCCGACGCCGCCATCGCCATCGATCTCGCCGCCCGCTGGCAGGAACAGGGCGACATCACCGACGACCGCCTCCAGGGCATCCTCCTCGACCTGAGCCAGCGCGGCATCGCCCTGGCCGATGAGCCCTACCTGGCCTGGCGCGCCACCTCCACGCGTATGGCCCTGGCGGAGCGCATCGCAGAGACCAACCCGAGCCGCGCCCGCTCCATTGAAAAAGACGCGATCCTCGACTTCGAGCGGTTCACCCTCGCCCACCCTGGCCCGGCCACCTGGCAGGCGCTGGCCCATCTTCTCACCAGTCACCTGGCCCGGACCGAGACGCATCTTCGCGCCGAAGGGCTCCCCGGCATCCGCCTTGAGCGCCTCCGCGCGTCTGGACAAATTCAGGTGCACCTGAGCGCGACGCCCCCCGCCCCGATGCGTATCTACGCACTCTCCAGCGGTCAGGAGCAAGATCACGCGCTGATTACGACCTGCATCGACGGCGCAAGCACCAGCCCCATCCGCACCGATAACCCCTTCGACGACGATCGCGTCTACACCGGACTTCTGAGCACAGAAGCTTCCGACTGCAGTGCCCCGGGCGACTGGAAGGTCATCCCCATCCCGCCCTCCGAGGCGGACTGACCGATCGGTTGCGGCCTCGATCCCCCATGATCAGGCATCGTTGACGCAAAGCGTGCCAATCTGTCGCACCTTTGGTGTCATCGCCCTCCAATCCTCTTCGCTCTCCCGACTCCGGCGAGACGCTCAAGGCCAGATAGCTTCCCGCATTTCGCGAGCCGAGCGCGACATCTGGCCACCGAAGCCCGGTTATTTTCAACGAAATATCAACATTTTAGGGGGCATATCTCTCCTGTGAGAGGCTTGATCTCGATCTTATGTCCCAGGCGCGAGGCCTCATTACTCACCGGGGCTGGAGGATTGGGCCTCAATGGCATACAATTTGCCTGTATACTATGCAGAGAATGACTCCACAGGCGCTCTAACCACCCCGGTGACCTTATGTCTGATGCTCCTGCCATCAAGCCTCCCCAGGCGCCCGACGACCGCCAGCCCGGCTCCGCGCTCGTTGCGCGCGCTGCCGGTCTTCTGACCACAGGCGTCGGACACCTGGTCGGTACGGCGACCGTCTTTGCCCTCTCCTGGATGTTGCTGACCTCGCCAGAGACCCGCGATCTTACGGTCGAGGCGCTCAGCCACGGGCTGCTCTCCCAGATCAAAGTGGAAATCTGGCTTCAGGCCGGCCTGAGCGCCTGCACCTGGGCACTCGGCGTGATGGCCTTCCACGCCATCCGCTCCGCTCGCCAGCGCACCCCGCGCCTGGTCAAAGCCCGCGGCACCGTGATTCTGGAGACCCTCATCGTCTTCCCGCTCTTCCTGCTGGTCACGATGGGGCTGCTTCAGCTCACAGTGAACAACACCGCCGGCATCCTCACCACCCTGGCCGCCTTTAACGCCGGGCGCACCCTGGCGGTCTGGCATCCCGAAGCCGAGGTGGGTCGCAACGGCGTCAGCCAGGCCCTGGCCACCGACAAAGCTCGCGTGGCCGCAGCCGTGGCCGTCACCCCGGTGGCCCCCTCCGACTTCGTCTACACCGCCGGCAACTGCAACAACGCCAGCCAGGCCACGCTCGGCCCCAAGATCGAATCGATGACCATGGGCGGCCACATCACCGACATGTCGATGCACGTCAAGGCTCACGGCAACCGCGAGCACCTCACGGTCTCGGGCGCCTTCGACCAGAGCTCCTTTTTGTCGCGCGGCCAGCGAAAGCTCAACTTCGCCTACTGCGCCACCACCGTCAGCTACACCACCTCCGGCAGCGAAGTCACCGCCCGGGTGGAATACAAGCACCAGAACGCCATGCCGATGGTCGAGCTGATCTTCGGCAACTTTGAAACGGTCGCCGGGCGCGCAGCCTTCTACTCCACGATCGAACGGGAGTTTACGACCACTCTGCAGATTCCTCCGCTCACCAATTCACCGGGCTGGTGAAACCACGGTCCTGGAGGCCCCTATGTTGAATGCGATTCACACCTTTCTGCGCGCACGCCTCGATGAGCTCGACCGAGCTCAGGAAGGCGCCGTCTTCCTGCTGATGCTCGCCGGCATTCTCATCGTCTTTATCAGCGCGATGATGATGCACGACGCCGGCGATGCGGCGCGCGACAAGATCATGCTTCAGAACAGCGCCGACACCGCTGCCTTCTCGCAGTCCGTCGTTAAAGCGCGCTCGATGAACATGATCTCGTACGCCAACACCTCAAAACGCGTCTTTTACGCCTACACGGTGGTCTACTTCAACGCCTACCAGGCGTTGATAACCAGCCTGGCCATCTACACGGGTCGATGCCTTAAGATCTTTCCTCACATCCCATCCTGTATACGCATGGCCATCGGTGCAATACAGCTAACAATGGAAAGCATTGAGCTCGCTGCAACAAACCTGCGCTACATGACGGGACGCGCCAGAACTGAAGTTAGAAGTCTCAACAGATACCAGGTGTACATGCGCGACGTGACCCCCTGGTGGGGCTATGTCGAGAACATGATGCGCGGCATCTCCAACGGAGCCACCGTCACCGCAGCCTGGCCGCCCCCTCCCGGCGACCTCGTACAAATCCCTGACCAGGTCACCTCTGCCTTGAGTTTCATCGACGGGATTTTAGGCTCCACCATCGTTGAAGACTACATCCCCGAACATACCGATAAGGTCGACAAACTCCCCCTCAAAAAATCCAGCGGTATGATCGACGCAGGAGAATACTGTTTGGAGATGGTCGGTACGCCCGAGCATCTCATGGCGATGTTCGAACATTATTTCCGCAGCGACTCCTTTCCCAAAGGCATCTCCAAAGAAGGGCAGACCATGGCCATCTTCGTTGGCCTCAACATCGCGCCCATCATCAGTTGCGGGATCGCCTACGCGATGTATGGCGATGACGTTCTCGACTTTCGCGTCGATAACGGCGTATTCGGCAGTATTTTCAGTGGCGTCTCGCCCAACGCCTGGATGCAGTCAACGTCGAACCTGACCTTCGCCTACCAGGCCGGAGGCAAGCGCTCAGGCATCCAGCGCGACCGTTTCAACATCATCGGTGGAGACCACAACTCCAAGCCCTTCTACGCCGCCGAGGGCTACTGGTCGATGGCTCGCTCCGAGATCGTCTTCGGCCAGACCACCCTTTCAAGTTCGCTGGGCGGAGTCTTTGACACCTTTAATATCTTCAACGGCATTGTCACCAACCTGATGGGCCGCCCCCATATGTGGTCACCCAGCTGGACCGCCCGCCTTCGCCCGGTACACCTTCCCGGCGAGAGCCTGGGCACCTCCTATCAAGGCAACCCCGTGGGCATGAAAGCTGTTTACATGGACATGGTCCCCTACCTGGCTCTGACCTCGCTGGTGGGCCTGCTCGACTCGAACTTCTCGCTCTCCGGAGCGGTCAAAGACCTGATGTACCTCTACGCTGTTAATGCCTCGATGAGCGCCGACCGACTTCAAGGGATTCAAAAATGAACATCTCTGAGACGATCCAATCTGTCGCTCGCCAGCTCCGCGATGAGGAACGCGCCACCGCGCTTACCGAGTTCGTGATCATCCTGCCCATCTTTCTGGTGGCCTTCGGCGGCATCCTCTCGCTCTACGACGCTCACGAGACCGCGCTGCGCACCCACGCGCTGGCCTCAGCCGAGCTCTGGAAGGATGTCCGCCCCATCCAGACCAGCTACAAAGCACAGCACATGCACCCGGTCGCCGGCGCCATCGACGCCGGCTTGCACTACAACAACACCGGGCAGTGGAGCTTTGCTGCTGCCAAGGACATCGGCGAGGCCCTCGGCGGCATGTACTCCGATAGCGGTGCGAAGGTCTCCCTGGCTGCAATCGTTGAGGACGTCGGCGTCGACGAGGTGTACATGAGCCTTGATGGCATCGTCGGCAACAACAACAGCCACGCCTTTAACCTGATGAACGATCGCATCCTCGCCGGCCAGATGGATATGGAAGGCTTCTCCGAAATTGCCAGCACGCTGCTCACCAAGTCGGGAGCACGCCCCGCGCTGGCAGCCGGTATTCGTTACGGCATCGGCTCTTCGGTCGTACGCAAAGATTTCCCCTCGAGCCCCTGGCTCAGCGGCCAGGCCGAAGCCGCCTACACCGCAGCAGCACCGCCCATGCCGGAGGAGCGCCTGATGGCCGTCGCGCTGACTCGCCTGGAGATGGGCACCGAAGAGCCTCTTCAAGAGGCCCTTATGCCCTTTACGATGGTTCCGAAGTTTGCCAGCGCAGGCTCTGTCCAGTCCGGAGATGAGCTGCAGGAGCAGGGCGAGGAATGCGCCCAGGAGGCCCGCGAGTGGGCCGAATGTCGCGACAAGTGGGGCGTTTTCTGTACCAAAGACAAGCCCGACTGTGGTGGTGCAGCTGCCGAGCAAGACGGCAAGGACATGCTCGAATGCCTCAAAGATCCCCCCGGCGGCGACTCGGCTAACTGCGGCTAAACGCGCGATGACCTCTCTTGAGGAGCAACCTATGAAGATCCCATCCACACTACGCGTGCTGCTTAAACTCGGAGTCAGCGGAGCGGCGATCGCGGCCATCGGCGCCACGGTGCTCGTCTCATCCTCCCCCGGCGAGGTGAAAGAGGCCGAGGCCGACCTCACCGACTTTTTGAGCGGTCCCAGAGCTGAACAGCGTAACTTCGAGCGCGTCATCGCCGAGTCCGGGCTTAAGCCTCGCTCCTACGACTACAACGGCAACGAAGTTTTCTTTGCCGCGGGCGACTCCGAGCTCAGCCCCACCGAGCTCCTAGAGTACTACCAGGAGCGCTTCCACGCCGTCGGCGTCAACTCCAAAGTCTACACCGAACCGCTGATGCGGCTGGATATGGATAGCAACCCCAACACCTACGTCGACGCGCTGCAAGAGTCGGACTATGCCGAGCAGAACCACGCCATGCTCAACGGCGAGGTTGTTCCGCTTCATGTCTCCGACGAGATGGTGACCATGGGCTCGATCGTCCCTCGCTCTGAATCCGATGATGTCGTCGATATGATCGACACCTGGCCCCTCTCCCCCAAAGGCGGCCTCGACATCGAAGACAACATGCGTTCCTACCGCATGATCGAAGCGCGCCGTAACCTCGACACGGGCGGCTCTACGGTCACCGCATCCTGGGCTGCTGACGGCTTTGACCCTCGCCTGATTCGCGATCCCGACGCTCCCGGTGCTCGCCCCGACCTGAGTGTGCCTGCCTGTGCCGGTTGTGAGCGCGTCAGCCGTCTCGCCGGCAATGACCCCGGCGAGCCCTACGTCGTCAACCTCTACAGAACCAACGGCGCGCCGACCTCGGTGGAGCGGTTCTATCGCTCCGCGATGGTCAACCGTGGGTGGAAGCTCTCCAAGTCCACGGAACTTCTCGACGAGTACGCCCGACATGTCCCCCAACTCGCTTCGATGAGCGGGGAACTGCTCAACTTCGAGCGCGACGGCCACCACGTCTCGCTGATTGTGCAGCACGATGAGACCGGCGGCACGACCGTCGTCTCCATCGAAGAGGGCCCCCGACCTCTTTAAGTTCGGCCCCAGGCGACTTACGCCACCTCGAACCACATCTTCGGAACCGGCGCCTCCACCTTCAGGAGCGCGCCGGTTTTCGGGTTCTTGAGTGCGATCTTCCAGGCGTGCAACGCCTGCCGCTCAAAGGGAAGCTGCGCCAACAACGAGACATCATCGGGCGCATCGCAGATCGCCATAAAGAAGGCGTCATCGCGGCTGTAGAGTTTGTCACCGGCCACCGGGGTGCCGTCCATCGCCAGATGCGCGCGAATCTGATGCTGGCGTCCCGTCTCAATACGCACCTCAAGGTCGCTGAGTGCGTAACCTCGATACACATGCCGGCTTAGCGCGCGCACATGCGTCACCGCCCGCAGATCCCCCTCCCCCACCTTGATGGACAGCCGGCTCAACGGGCAGGGCCCCAGCGGCGTATCAAGCGTCTGCACTCGCCCCGGCGTCCACATCCCGCGCGGATCTTCGACGAGCACTCGATAGATCTTCTCGGGATGATCCGTGGCAAACACGCCACGCAGCGGCGCCACCCACCGATGCTCCCGCGCGCACACCAGCGCCCCGCTCGTCTCCCGGTCCAGCCTGTGCACCGGCTCGGCGTCCACATACCCCTGGCGCTGCAGGTAATGCGTCATCGTGTTCAGGCGCACGCTGGCGCTCTCATGCACGAGCATCCCGGCCGGCTTATTGAGCACGAGCATCACCTCGTCCTCATAGAGGATGCCAGCCTCCTCATCCTGAACCTCCTCCGGCTCCAGATGCTCACGCAGGACCACCACATCGCCCAGCAGCAGCCGCATCGACGCTTTGGCACGCCTGGGCGGCATGATCGTCAGGTCCCCGTCCCGAATAATTTTGCTCGCAAACGAGCGCGAGATGCGCGGGATGCGGTTGGCCAGAAACTGGTCCAGCCGCCACCCCTCGAAGTTCGAGTCCACCTCAAATCGCCGCTCGCGAATATTGGCGGCCTCCGGGTCGACCGCATAGCTGTCGTCACTCAAAGCGACCTCGTTTCAGCTCCGTAACTCTCTCGATGGCAGCCGTCATCAACCTCCTCGATGTTGACTACCACAGCGCGCCCTTAAGCTCTCTACACGACCCTGACACCTTCGTCCCGACCGGGCACACACGCGCCCGCTCAGGGGCGTGAAGTTCGCACAGCGTCAGCCTCAACCCAACTCATCATCCCACCGACCACCGCAGGGGGCAGGACATGCAAGTCGACTGGATCGTCGCGCCGCTCTCCGACATCGCCATGGTACCGATCTCGGCGACCGCGCTCTTTATCGCCGTGATCATCTTTACACGCTGGGGGGGGTTGCGCAGCTTTTCAAAGCTCTCGGCCTTCGACTTCGCGCTGACCGTGGCCATCGGCTCGCTCATCAGCAGCTCACTGGTCACCAAAGATCCGCCGGTGATGCAGGCGCTCGTCGGCATGGCCAGCATCTTCGTGCTGCAGACGCTGACCGCCGGGCTTCGCCGCCGCTTTAACCTCTCGCCACTGATCGACAACGAGCCCATCATCCTGGTCCACAACGGGGAGGTGCTCCACGAGAACATGCGCACCTCACTGCTCACCCTCGACGATCTGCGCTCGAAGTTACGCTCCGCCGGTGTCCTGGATCTGGCGCAGGTCAAAGCGGTGGTGCTGGAGACCACCGGCGATGTCTCGGTGATCGCCAGCTCGCAGCCCGACGCCACCCTCGACCCCTGGCTTCTTGAGGGCGTCCGCGGCGCGGATCAGCCCGCGCCGCAGCGCATCGCAAAACCCGAGCCCACCGAATGATTACCGTCTCCCCGGCCAGATCCCCGACACGCACTCCAACATTGAGCCAGGTGAGACCTGCTGCGAGCTCTGCGAGACGATGTGCCGTTTTAGCCCCGGCCAAAAAACATAAAAAAAAACCCGCGTCACCTTGAAGTGACGCGGGTCTTTAGCGAGTGGAGCCGATGGGGATCGAACCCACGACCTCTAGAGTGCGATTCTAGCGCTCTCCCAGCTGAGCTACGGCCCCGCTGGAGGGTTAACTAACCCAATCCCACAGAGGCGTCAAGCCGCTTGAGCGACATTTTTCATCAACCCGGCTCCTGCCCCGATTCGCCGGCCGGGGGCAGCGCGGAGGCCGCCCCGTCTGAGCCCACCATCGCCTCGGGAGCGCCCCCGGAAGTCAGCGCCGCGACGGTCTTTTCGGCGCGATCGAGCATCTCGTGGGTGAGCTGAGGCAGACGCTCAAACTGACGCTCCAGCCCGCGCACCACATGCAGAAGGCCCTGGCCTTCAGGCTGCTCCGGATCTTCGCCGTAGAGCAACACGTAGCGCGCCGCGTTGATCTGGCGGATGTAGTAGCCCTTGATGTCGCGCACGCTATTGATGGCGTACTCCACAAGCCCGCCAATGGCGAGCGTGCCCATCAGGCCGCCGGCCACACCCACCGCACCCATCCAGCCCGGGAGTTCCATGCCGCCGAGCTTACCCAGCGCGCGCCGGTACACATCGAGGTGACCCGAGTAGCCTTCGCCCACCTCGCCGACGCCCATCAAAAAGGTCGTGCGGCCGAAGAGCACATATCCCAGCGTCGCCGGAAGTCCCAGGCGCACGCCGGAGCGAATCGCCTGCGCCAGCAGCGGGTCGTGGGCGATCTCATGCTCCATCATCTCACCGAGACGCCCGCGCAGCTCCTGGATCTCTTCGGCGCTGGCCTTACCCTCGCCATGCCCCTTGCGAAAACGCCGCCACTGCTCCTCTTCAAACTCCGAGAAGAGACGCCCCAGCAGGCTCTCCAGCTCCGCCGAGCTGACGACCTCACGCTCAAACGCCTCGCTGAGCTGATCGTCGGTAAAGGTCGACGTCGAGAAGTCCGGCCCACCGACCGTCTTCGAGACTCCGGCGACCATGTTGCGCGCCGAGATGAAGAGATCAGCCATGCCCGTGCGTGGCCCCAGGCTGCGCCCCATCACTCGCCGAAAACTCTTGAGGTTGCGATCGACAAAGCCCGGCACCCGGGCGATGGCCTCATCAAAGAAGGTGTTGATCTGCGCCTCAAAACGCTCCTCCCACAACGTGGCGCGTGCCCCTTCGGTGGTGTCGATGCTCGGCTGTGGCGTCTCTTCACTCATGGTCTCTGCTCCTGATTGCTCGCTATGTTCATGGCCCGGGGCAACGTGCGCCGCTCAGGACCGATGCGTCTCTAAAAACCTCACCAGACGAGTCAGCCCCTCGCTGAGCTGAGGCTCGCCACAGGTGTAGGCGATGCGTAAAAAGCCCGCGCCGCCCTGACCAAAACCCTCACCCGGGATCACCAGCACATCCTGCTCCCTGAGCAGCGCCTCGGCCAGCTCCCGCGTGCTCCCAAAACACGACAGCCAGGGGCGCACATTCACAAAGGCGTAAAACGCGCCCTGCATCGCGCTCAGCCCCAGCCCCTCGACCGGGCCCAGGAGGCGCTGCACCGTCTCGCGACGCTCGGCAAAGACCGCGCGGGCCTGCGCCATCGCCTCATCATGGGTTTTGAGGGCCTCGATCAGCGCCAGCTGCGCGGGCAGTGGCGCACACGTCACCAGATGCTGGTGCAGAGGCGTGAGCGCGACGATGAGATCCGCCGGAGCGACCATCCAGCCTATCCGCCACCCCATCAGGTGATGGCTTTTGGAGAGACCGCTCACGCGCACACCGCGGGCCTGCATCGACTCCAACGAGCCGAGCGTCTCGAACACTCCCGACCAGTGGTAGTCTTCGTAGATGGCGTCTTCGAGCCACGCCAGGTCGTGGCGCACAATGAGCTCGGCCAGCCCGCGCAACTCGTCGGCGGAGTGCAGCGTCCCGGTAGGGTTGGAGGGGTTGTTAAGGAGGATGAGCCGGCTTGAGGGTCCGATGCGCTCGGCGATCGCCTCCAGATCAAGGGCCCAGGGCTCTCCAGATGCCGCAGGAGGGCTCAGCGGGTAGGCCACAGGGGTCGCGCCGCAGGCGCGCACAAGATTGGCGTAGGCCGGAAACCCGGGGTCCGGCACCAGCACCTCGTCGCCCGGCTCCACAAGCCCCAGAAGGCTCACCGCCAGGGCCTCCTGCACCCCGCAGGTGAGCATCACCTCGGCCGGCGCACAGCCCACATGCGCGGCCACCGCCGCGCGCGCCTCGCTCAACCCGGCGTTGGGCGTATAGGGCGCGCGCGCGCCCTGCGTCAGCGCAGCCGAAGCTCCGCGCGCGGCCGCCTCGCTCACCGAAAGATCGGTCTGCCCCAGCCCGAAGTCGATCGTCTCCGGCCCCATCCCGGCGCGCAGCGCGCGGATCAGCGTGGGCTCAATCGCCCCCGCCCGCGCCGAAGGACTCAGCGGCCGGCGCTCGCTCATCGCAAGAGCTCCTCAAGCGCAACACTCGCGTCGGTGCGATCGTCGCGGTACTTGATGATCAACAGTGTGGCCATATGCAGTCCGTGCGTCTTCGCAAACTCGCCACGCGCCGGGCGGCTGCCCGGGATCACCACCGCGCCGGCCGGGATCTTCAGGGGCGCATCGGCCGTGGCCCGGTAGACCTCCTCGCGCACAAGGTCAAAGACCGGCGTGCTCGCTGTGATCACGCATCCCGCCCCGATCACAGCCCCCTTGCCCACCTGCACCCCCTCATAGAGGCCGGTGTTGCCACCGATCAGCGCGTCGTCTTCGATGATCACCGGCGTCTGACCGATGGGCTCGAGCACCCCGCCTACCTGCGCGCCGGCCGAGAGGTGCACCCGCTGGCCAATCTGCGCGCAGCTCCCCACCAGCGCGTGGCTGTCCACCATCGACTGCGCCCCCACATAGGCCCCCACGTTCACAAAGGCCGGCGGCATCATCGTGACGCGCTCGCCAATATAGGCTCCCCGCCGCACCGAACTTCCGCCCGGCACCACGCGAATGCCCCGCTCCACCACCGGCAGGTGTTGGGCCGGATAGGTGTCTTTATCGCTGAACTGAAGATCGGTCCCGCCCATCTCCACATTCTGCCCCAGCCGAAACCCCAGCAGAATGCCGCGCTTCACCGAAGGCTCCACCACCCAGCCCGCCTCCGACGGGTAGGCCGCGCGCACGCTGCCCTCTTCGAGAAGTTTGAGAAAGGCCTCAAAGTCGGCACGGGCCTCCTGGCCGAGCGCATCGGCCGGGCGTTCAAAATGAGCATCAATCGCGTTGAGAAGTTCGGGACGCTTCACAGGTTTCCTCACAGGTCGGGTGGAGTCGGGCGCAAAAAGCTAAGCGCCAAAACACATCGAGGCCACAGCCGCAGCGGCGCGTTCGCGTCGTCGGCTGTGGCCTCGAGTCGATGCCTCATGGCGATCGCGATCGCCTGATGCTTACGGAGCTTCTTCTGCCGGGGTCGGCGCGATCTCGGCCGGGGCCGGAGCTTCCTCGGCGGGAGCCTCTTCGGCCGGAGCCGGGGCCGCCTCTTCGGGCGACTCCACGTTGAGCTCCACCGGAGCCTCATTGGCCGGAGCAGGAGCCGGCGCCGAACCGCTGCCGCCTTCTTCGATGATCTGCTCGACCTGCGACTGCGGCGTCTCACCGGCGGTCTGGCTCAGGTCCAGCGCCGACTGCGGACGGCTGGAGTACCAGGCCAGCGCCATACTCGTCACAAAGAAGGTCGCGCCCAGCGCCACGGTTAGCTTGCCCAGAAAGGTCGCCGCGCCTCGCCCGCCGAAGATCTGCTGGCCGACCGCCGCGGCACCTCCAAAACCGGAACCCATGCCGCCGCCCTTGCCCGACTGGAGCAAGATCGTGACGACAATAACGAAGCTGACAATAACGTGGATGACGAGCAATAAGGTTTGCATGATAGTTTCAAACCGAGAGAGGTTGGATTTTTTCGCGTTCGATCTTTACTTGTCTGCGGGGCCTGACCACGCAGCGCATGTGCGCGAAGATTTTGCGGCCCGGAAAGCCGAGAGTTCATACCGTAGCGACGAACCGAACGCAAGCGACGAGACCTATGAGTGACCCCCGTTCCAAAGACCAGCTCCCCTGGCCCCGACTCGTTGAGCGTCTGGAGCGTTCGCAAGAGCGTCTGGAGGCGGCCCACACCGATTACCTGGAGGCGGCCGCGGCCAGCCAGCGCGCGCTGAGCGAGGTGCTCAAATCGCACGCCGAGCTGGTGGATACCATCCGCCAGTTCGCCAGCGCGCAAACGCCCGACGCTCCGCAGCAGACCGCTGTGGCGAGCGCCGAACCCGAACCTCCGGCAGAGGAGGCCTCCTCAGAAGTCGTCGCTCCGGCGGCGCATTCCCCGCGCGTCGCAGTACGCCCCACCAGCGGCGAGCTCTCCGACGCCGAGCTCCCGGCCCGCACCTCGATCCCGCCCTTGCCCACGGCGCCCGCTCCAACCGCGGGCACGTCGGTGGCGCGCCACATCACCTCCCCGACGCTCTCGCCAGTCGAAGCCCCCGGCCAGGCGCTGCCCGCGCTCAAGCGCGGCCAGCGCGCCCTGATCACCAACGATGGCTTCGGCGTGGCCCCCATTCTGGCCGAGCTGCTCAACGCCCGCGGCGTGCGCGCCCGCGTCGAGGGCCGCCGCCCCGAGCTCAACGGGCCCACTGACGTCGTCATCTTTCTGGGAAGCCTGCGCGCCCCGGCCCATCTCGACGATGCGATGAGCGTGGTCGAAGATGCCCTGATCACCGCCGAGCGTTTCACCACCCGGCTGATGCAGCCGGGCGCGGGCTTTGTGGCCGTGCTCGACTCCGCCGGCGCCTTCGGCCTGGAGCCCTTCGATCCGGTCGTCGCCCCCTATGGCGCGACCGTAGGCCTGGCCCGCGCGCTGCGACACCGCCACCGCGCGGCCAACATCAAGGTCATCGATCTCAACGCCGAGGGGCTTGATACCCGCACCATCGCTCAACATCTCGCCAGTGAGCTCTTCGAGGGCGGCGAGCGCTCCCCGGTGGCGCTCGGCCCCGCGGGGCGCCGCGAGGTGCGCTGGGAGCCTTTTGCCAACCGCGCCACCCCGGCCCCCTGGCTCGACGATACCGGCGCCCCCCTGATCTACGTGCCCGGCCCCGGTGCCGTGCTCGCCACGGCCGTCGAACGCCTGGCGATCGCCCATGAGCTACCCGTGGCCGTGCTCAACCGCCCCGGCGTCTCCACCCAGCTCGCCAGGCGTATGGCCGAGCGCGGGGTCGCCCTGCGCAGCGCCGACTACGACCTGGAGCGCCTCTTCCCCACCATGGACTTTCTCGATGCTCTGCGCGCTGACCACGGCCCCATCGCCGCCATCGTCGCCGAGCCCTTCCCCGCCCGCCGTCCCGACGATGTGCTCCGCTGGGACGCCACTCGCCCCGCCCTCGATGAGTTCAACGCCCTGCTGGCCATGACCATCAACGATCCCCTCAACCTGCTCGCTGTAGGCCTGGGGCCGGGCACCCCGGCGGTGGTCGCCTCGGCCATCCGCTACTTCGCGCGCGCCGAGAGCCTGCGCCGCAATGAGCGCCTGCAGGTTCGCCTGGTCCACCTCGACGGCGCCGGCGCTCCGACCCACGGTGATCTGGGCCCGCGCGACTTCGCCCTGACTGAGCTGCTCTCGGCCGATGAGCCCTCCATGGCCGAAGTTCGATTTGAGCGAACCTCGTCCCGCCCAATAACGCAGCGCTGATCGGCCCGTCGCGCTAGTGCACCCGGGGCACCACAACCTCAAGACGGGTGGGGTTGTCGGTGTACCCGGAGCGCCGGCGCAGCTCTCTCAGCCAGACGCACCCCGCATCCACCTCCTCACCAGCATCATCGGGGCAGACGATCTCCACCCGCGGCACCGCCTCATACCGCCGCGCCGCGGCGGCCGGTCGCACCCAGATCTGATAAAGCCCGTCGGCTGACTGATACACCGTGTAGGCCGGCGCGCCGGGCTGCAAGCGCTGCACATCGGTGCCAAAAAGCCCCGGGCCGCGCAGCCGGGCCACCGCCCCTTTGACCGGGAGCGGCTCCTCAAGCTCCACCCGCTGCACGCTCCCCGCCTCAACCTCCACCTCAACCCTCTCCCCACCATCGGGGTGCTCCAGCCGGTAGCGACCCTCGGCCAGGATCACGCGCTGGCCGCACGCCACTTCAAACGTCGCGTCGACCACCACGCGCCCTCCCTCACCTTCACAGATCGGTTCGACCTGACCAACCCGCAGACAACGCTTCAATTCAGGGGCCGACGCCTGCCCGTGACGTATCCCGTAGAAGTCGCGTTGACGCATGGCCGCATCGCATAACCCGATCGTATCGTAGGCGCCCACAATCGCCTCCAACATCTCCGGCTCACCGGCGATGCCATAGGCCCGGTGCAGATCCACAAGCGCCTCCGCGTAGCGCCCCTCGGCCAGGTTGCGGAGCCCATCGCCATAATAGACGCCGGCGCTGGCATCCTGCTGCCCCCAGGCCTGCATGCTCCAGACGAGCATCAGCCCCCCGACCACCCCGCCAACCCACACTCGACTACCGCGCATCGATCCTCCTGCCACTCTCGCAGTACTTTACCACCGGGTTTCGGCGCGCACCTTAGCACAGAGTCCAACGCAGCCCCAAAAGACCGACCGCCTCATCGACCATGATGGCACCCCGGCCGCTGCTGGCGACGAACCTCACACACGGGGCTTGCGCCCCACCGCGCTTGTGCCTAAGTTGCCGCCCGTCTTCGCGACGCCCACAAACCTCCCGTCCCTGTGTCCTTTCTCGACTCGGCAGTCTCCCCCGCTTGAGGCCCCTTTTATGTCCGATAACCTGGCGTCCCTGATCCGAAGAGCAAACCCCCAGGCCTTCCACAGCGAGCTGCGCTCCCGTCAGGAGCGCGACGCATCTTCGACTATCTCCCTCGAAGGCCAGACCTTCCGCGAGCTCACGCTCACCGGCTTCGACTTCTCGGAGCTCGACCTGACCAACTGCGCCTTTGAGAACTGCACGCTCAGCGAGGTGCGCTTCAAAGACGCCATCTTAGACGGCGCCTTCTTCGATGGCGTCACCCTGCTGCACTGCCACTTCGAAGGCGGCAGCTACGAGGGCTGGGCGCTCGACGCCAGCACCTTGAGCCGCTGCTCCTTCGACCAGGTCGTCATCGGCGACAACGAGTGGACCGACTGCCGCCTCAACGAATGTGAACTCGAAGGCCTGGCCGCCCAGGGCTGGATGATGGAGCGCGTCACCTTCAAAGGCGGCCGCTGGCAGAACGTCTCCATCGACGGCGGCGACTGGTCGCACGTCACCCTGCGTGAGCTCATCGTCGACGCCACCACGATCACCGACGTCGACGCCAAAAACTGCTACTACGTCGAGGTGGCGCTGCGCGGCACCGAGCTCCCCGAGGGCTTCCTCGAGAAGAGCGGGCGGCGCAAGGCCCTCTAAGCCTCACGCACCTTAAAAAAAGAGCCGCCCCGGCATGCCCGGGGCGGCTCTTTTTTTGTCTCGCACTCGCCAACGACCCTCAGGCCAGCCCGCGCGCCACGATCTCCTGCACAAAATAACTCGCCACATCCGGCGCGGTCGTCCCTGCCCCGAAGCCCGCGTCGTAGCCCAGCTCCAGCGCAAGCTCATGGGAGATGCGCGGCCCGCCGCAGACCACGACCATCTTCTGGCGCAATCCCTCGGCCTCCAGCATATCGATGAGCTCGGCCAGGTTCTTGATGTGCACGTCCTTCTGGGTGACGACCTGGCTGACCAGCAGCGCATCGGCCTGCTTCTCGACGGCGTGCGCGATCAGATCTTCGTTTCGGACCTGCATCCCCAGGTTGTACGCGTTGATCATCGGGTAGCGCTCCAGGCCATACTCCCCGTTGTAGCCCTTCATATTCATGATCGCGTCAATGCCCACCGAATGCGCGTCGGTGCCGGTGCAGGCGCCCAGCACCGTCACCTTCCGACCGATCTGCTCTTTGATGAAGGCGTTGATCGCATAAAAATCCATGCGCTCACTCTCGACCTTCGCCACCTGAATCTGCGTAAAGTCGATCGCCTCGGTAAATCGCCCGTACACCAGAAAGTAGGTGTAGCCCTCGCCGAGATCCTGCATGTGGTAGACCTGCGGATCTTCGAGCCCCATCTTACGCGCGACCATCCGGGCGGCTTCCCGCGCCTCCTCCCCGCACGGCACCGGCAGCGTAAAGCTCGTCTGCACCTGGCCATCGTCCAGCGTGTCTCCGTAGGGCCGCACCCGCGTCAGATCGGGCGGCGTCGCCCCCACTCGTCCCACTACTGCCATCACTACCTCCGCGATCGAGGATCGCTGCCTGTTACCTTATCCATTCTCACCAGGCTCAGCTCGCCATAGCGGCCTGAACCTGCCTTGCTGACTCTCGAAACTAACGCTCACCGCGCTGCTCGGCCTCACTCCAGCGCGCAAAAGGGCGCACGACCAGCTGCGAGTTATAATAACGCGGCATCCCGGAGACCTCAGCCCCCAGCCACACCGGCCGCTCAAAGGCCTCATCGGCGATCTGCAGCTCAACTTCGGCCACGATCAGCCCCTGGTTCTCACCGGTGAACTCATCGATCTCCCAGAGATGCGCGCCAACCTCAACCTCATGGCGGACCTTCTCCAGCCGATGCCCCTCACAGAAGAGCGCGAGCATCTCGCGGGCTTCTTCCACCGGGACTTCATACTCAAACTCCGCACGCGCCAGGTCTTTGACCGGGCCCTTCAACGTCAAAAACGCCGCATCGCCGGCCACCCGCACCCGCACCGTCGTCTCCGGCGACGACGCCAGATAGCCCTGCGCCATCGGTTGGCTGCGCCGAATATGCGCGCGCCAGCTCTCATCGCCCACCAGAAATTTTCGCTCGATCTCGGTGCCCATCACCCGCTCGCCATGGCTTGCCCTGCTGCGCCCGGTGAGCAACTTCTCCGGAACGCACGCCAGCGCTTATGTGCGGCCGACTGCTGCGGCCCTGCTGCGCGCCACGCTGGCATGGCGCGATGGCCCTCGTCAACGACCGCCTCTTCTGATCGCACCCCATACCGAGAGCACAGGCATGACCAGGCGCCACGCCACCTCCGACGCCCTCTTTCAACTTCACCGCGCGCTCCTCGAAGACGACCATGAGTGGCCCACCCCGCGCCCCGATCACCCGCTGGTGCGGCCCGAACAACGCGTGCTCGCCAGGCAGCAATGGACCCGGCGCGCCGCCGCCACCCGCCAGAGCGTCGAGCAGATCATCGGATGGCTGGCCGCCATCAGCCTCAGTGATGCTCCGGCCGCCGCGCTCAGTCCGGCGATCTTCTGCCTCGATGAGCTCAACCGCCACCTCTACCTCACCCTGCATATCTGCGAGTCCCTGGGGGCCTCCCCGGCCGAGGCCCAGGACCACTCCACGGCCGTCTCGCCAACGCCCGAGGCGATCTTCGACACCGGCGTCGAGCTCTTCGCCTTCAACCTCACCCTCTCCCGCGCCACCTACCTGGGACTGAGCGCCGTCAGCTCCGACAAGGCCATCATCAGCCTGTGCGAGACCATCGAGCGCAGCCTCACTGAAGTTATCGCCGCCTCGCGCACCCTCCTTGACTGGATGATCGCCTCCCACCAGCCAAAGGTCGCCCGCCAGGCCCGCGCCCGCACCCCCTCCCTTCTTTTTGCCTACGAGCGCCTCTTTGATGCCGGTCCCCAGACCCTCGACCGACTCGCCGGACAGGAGATCAGCGTCGACACCGAGGCCGGAAACCTGGGCACCCTGCAGCCCTCCCAGCTCGCGGCGATCTACTACCACACCGTCGATCAGGAGATCTTCCCCTGGCTCGATCACCTCGGACTTCGCAGCGATGAGGCCTGGCGCGTGCATTACGAGGTCTCTCCTTCACCCGAAGCCCCGCCGGCCTGCGCCGCTGCGGTGGGTATCGACATCACCTCTCAGCCCCACTGAAATCGGCGCGCCACGACCACCTCGCACCAACCGTTACTTGCCCCCTTCTTGGAATTTACCCCCGCTTTCCCTACATTGTCCGACTCATAGGCCCTCATCAGGAGGGCCCTGTACCTTCCTGCTGTGAGTTCTTGATGCGTCTCTCTCCCCTCGTGCTTCTCCTGGCCCCTGGCCTTGTGGCCCTCTCGGCCGCCTGTTCTCAATCGACCGAGCCGACCCCGGAGCAGCCGATCATCATCATTGAGGATCCCGTCCCGGACACCTCCAATCCGGACTCCGACGCCGGCGATAACGACGCCGATGAGGTCATCACCGAGACGGGCAGCGTCGACGGCGAAGCCTGCGAAAGCGACGCCAACTGCCGCAGCGGGTTCTGCGCCCCCGATCCCGACTGGCCCGGTGGCTACTGCACCACGCTTAATTGCGAGACACGCGTCGATTGCGAGGGCGACGGCGAAAACAACGCCTGTCTGCACCCCGGCCGCGGCTCCAACTTCTGCGTGCGCCTCTGCACCTCCAACGACGAATGCCGCGACGGTTACGTCTGCCAGGGCCACTCCCAGACGGAAGGCTACTGCGCACCCAACCCCGCGCCTCCCTTTGAGGGCACCGGCGAGGACTTCCCCTTCGACGTCACCTGCACCCCCGCGCCGGAAGGCCGGGCCGACCTGGCGTTTGACGTCTCCGACGATCTGCACTCCTACACGGTGGTGCCCTTCGTCTCCTCGGGACGCCGCCTCTACCCCAGCTCAGTCACCTCCGATCTCGATGGCACTTCCTTTAACCTTCGTCAGGAAAACGGCTTCCAGGCCACCGGCTCCCAGCTCTTCGGGTTTATCAACCCCACCATCTTCCCGGCCGTCCCCGACGACATTGGAAAGATCCGCGAGGGCGCCCACACCTACCGCCTGAGCACCGACGACGCTGAGGTCTGCCACTACCTGCTTGAGCGCCCCACCCGCGGCACCGAGATCGACCTGAACATCTACCTGGTCGGCTTGAGCTACCTGGGCCTCAACGCCAACACCGCCGCCAACCACGACGACATGCAGGAGATCCTGGCCACCGTGGAGTCCATCTACAACCAGGCCGACGTCTCCCTGGGGCAGGTGCGCTTCTTCTCGGTCTCGGAGGAGGCCGAAGAAGCCTACAGCGTCGTGCGCAGCGAGTCCGACGTGGCTCGCCTGGCGATGCTCACCGAGGCGCCGGGCACCGACGCCGACAGCATGCTCAGTGCCAACCTGATCCTGGTGCAAAAATTCAGCTTCACCGACTCCGCCGGCACCCTGGGCATCTCCATGGGCATCCCGGGCGCGCCGGCCCTCCACGGCTCCGGTATCAGCGGCGTGGCGCTCACCGGCGAATACATCGGCCGCGGTGGAAGCCGCTTTGACGGCAACGCCTTCACCGCCAACATCGTCGCCCACGAGCTCGGCCACTTCCTGGGGCTCTTTCACACCACCGAGACAACGATGCGTCACTTCGATCCTCTCGACGACACCCCGCGCTGTACTGACCAAGACTTTCCCGAGGGCTGCCCTGACTGGGGCAACCTGATGTTCCCCGTGGCCAACCCGGGCAACTTCGGCGTCACCCCGGACCAGGCCCACGCCATCGGCGTCAACCCGCTGGTCAAATAAGCATCCTCACCCGTACCAGCATGTCCTGCTTTCGCCGACGCATCCGCACTTAATGAGGCACCATGAAACTCTTTCTGATCGCACTGACCCTGCTCAGCCTTCTGGCCACCGGCGCCAGCGCTGAGCCCGCAGCGCAGCCCTCCAACACCACCGCCCCCGGCGTCAGCGACGACGCCAAAGCCGACAGCGACGCCCACATCGAGGAGGCAGTCGTGATGCTCCTCTCCCAGCATCACCGCGCTCCCACGCTCAAACAACTTCTGGGCCTGACTCCGCGCGCCCGCGTGTTTGTCGAGCGTATCGCCCGCGACGAGAGCGCGTTTGCCTTCCACCGCGAGCGCGCGCTCATCGCGCTGGGCTACTGGGCAGACGACGCCACCTTTGAGTACCTCACAGGCCTGCTCAACGACCCGCAGACCGATGAGAGCCTGCTCCACACGCTGCTTCCGCTGCTGGCCAACAGCTTTGGCGAGCGCGCCGTCGGCCCGCTCACGCCTTTTGTGCTGGAGCATGAAAACGTGCAGGTGCGCATCAGCGCGGCCGCCGCGCTCGGGCGCCTCAACAGCGACGAGGCCTTCAAGATCCTCGACATCGCCATTGAGCAAGAACCCAACCCCATCGCCCGCCAGCGCATCGAAGACGCCGCCGCGCGCCTGCGCTGAGGCGCTTTCCAACGTCCGGCCGGGGCGGCACGCTCAGCCCCCCGGCGCCTCACTGGCCGACATCTCACGGACCGGCGCCTCACTGGCCCGCCGGGCGACTTCACCAAAGACCCTCCGGGCGTTGCCCTCGCTGATCTTCGCGATCGCCTCATCGCTGTACCCGCGCTGGCGCATCCCCTCGATCATCGTCTGAATGTCGCGGCAGTCATGGTGATCGGCCAGGATCGTGGGCAGCCATCCGTCGTAATCCGATCCCAGCGCGACATGCTCCACCCCGACCCGTTTTACAAAGTAGTCGAGGTGGTCGAGCGCCACCTCGCTTGTCGCCCGCCAGCGCCCGCTCAAATAGCGCGGCGCAAAGATCACTCCCATCACCCCGCCGGTCTTGGCGATCGCATCGATGGCCCGGTCGCTGATGTTGCGCGGATGTTCAAACACCCCCTTCGCGCCGGTATGCGTGCACATCACCGGCGCCTGGCTCACCGCACACGCGTCGAGCACGCAGGGGTTGTTCACGTGCGCCAGATCCACAACCACCCCGTAGCGATTAAGCTCCTCCACCAGCCTGCGACCAAAGGCGGTGAGCCCGTCGCGCTCATTGGCCCCTCGCCCCATCGAGGGCGTCGCCGCCGAGTTGGCTGAAAAGTGGGTCAGAGTCAGATACCCCACGCCATACTCAGCGAGCTCCCTCACACGCTCGATCTTCCCGTTGAGCATGTGAGCCCCCTCTACGCCCGGCCCAAGCCCCAGACGCCCCGCCCCCTCCTCAGTGGCGGCCCATCCTCCGGCTCCCCACACCCGCTCCACCCGCTCATCGGCCTCACTGAGCGCGTCGAGGTAGGCGATTTGTTTCTTTAACTCGCGCCAGCCCCCCTCACGCTCCACCGGCCAGTAATGCACCCCCAGACACGCCCCGCTGTAGCCGGCCTCGATCATCCGCGGGATGTCCGCATGCCAGAACAGGGGCTGACCGCCAATGCCCCGGCGATGCTTCTTTCGCAGATCGTAGCCGAAAAGGCGCTGCTGAATGATCGAGTCGACGTGCAGATCCAGAATCCCCAAAACTCACCTCGCATCGTTAAGCCAGACAATGCCCCCACTCTAGCGCACCCGATGCTCCCACGCGACGCCCCTCAATGCCCTCCGGCAACCTTAGCTCCCGGGCGCTCGCACCGCGCATGATCCACCCAGGCGAGCGCCGAGCATCGCGCAGATCGCGCCGAGCTCCGCCGCATCGACCTCATCAAAAGCCGCCGGCCGGTCCGAATCCACATCGAGCACCGCCACCACCTCGCCATCGGCCAGGCACACCGGCACCACGATCTCCGAGCGCGTCGTGGCCGAACACGCAATATGCGCCTCATCGGCCAGCACATCCTCCACCAGCTGCACCTGCGCGGTGCGCGCCGCCCTCCCGCACACCCCGCGCTCAAAGGGAATCGTCAGACAGCCGTGCCCCCCCTGGTAAGGCCCAACCTTGAGTAAACCTGGCGAGGTCACCCGGTAAAACCCTGTCCAATCAAAGTCCTCAAAGGCGTGGTGCAGCTCACAGACCACCGTGGCCAGCATCGCAACCTCATCGCGCTCCCCGTCGAGCAGCGCGTGCAGGCGCTCGGCGACCTCCCGGTAGCGCGCCCGACGATCCGCGCGCGACTGCCCCCGCATCAGCGGCGCCTCCATCAGCCCTCCTCTCGCGGCTCAAAGTTGAGCGCCGCCGAGTTCACACAAAAACGCATGCCCGTCGGCGCCGGCCCATCGGGGAAGACGTGGCCCAGGTGCGCCCCACAGCTCGCGCATAATATCTCGGTGCGGACCATCCCGTGCGAGCGATCCTGGCGTGTCATCACCCGCTGCGCGTCGATCGCGTCATAAAAACTCGGCCAGCCGCTGCCCGAGTCGTACTTGGTGTTTGAGTCAAAGAGCGCCGCGCCGCAGGCCACGCACGCGTACACGCCGTCGCCCTTATGGTTGTAATACTTCCCGCTAAAAGGCGGCTCGGTGCCGCACTGGCGAGTCACCCGGTAGGCCTCATCACCCAGAATCTCACGCCACTCTTCTTCGCTGCGCTCAATCTCAAACTTCGCTTTTGGCTCACGTTCGTCACTCATTGTCGCTCCTGGATGTCGACCCTTCTCATAGCGCTGGCGCTTCCCTTTGCGTCCACTACTTGCATACACCCCACCTTGGGGTCTAACACTAAGCACGACACAGAAACTTCCGGAAGGGCAGCCACACCCTTCATCAACGCCCCCTTTCAGCCCAGGTGATCTTCGTGCCTACTCCCATTCCCCTTTTCCGAAGCCTGCGCGCGGCGATACTGGCAGCGATCATCGCCGCTGGCGTCTTCTCGGCGCAGCTGGCCGTCGCGCAGCAATCCAGCGCCACCGACGACGACGCCACTGCGGCCGAAGCGAAGCACCCGCGCGGCAATGCCATCTTCGATGCGGAGCATCTTAAGGCGATGCGACATGAGCGCCGCGTCATGATTCAACAGCAACGCGCCGAGCGCGATGCCCACCGCGAGATGCTCCGCAACAACGTTAACCACCCCGCGATCCGCGCGGGCATCGAGGCGCGCCGCACCCACATGGAGCGCCTGGCCAGGCTCGACCGCATCAAGCAAATCGGCGAGCAAAATCAGGATCAAGCGCTGATCGATCGCGCGCTGGCCGCCCGCGACCTGGAGCTGCGGCGCTACTTCATGTGGCGCACCTACCACCGCGCCACCACCAGTGAATTGACCGGTATCATCCCCCAGACCGACACCACCGGAGAGTGATGATGACCCGCTATCTACTCCACACCTTATTCGCCGCGCTCCTCCTCATCACAGCTGCCTGCAACAAATCGGAGCCCGAAGAGCCGATTCGCGTTGAGGAGTCTGAGCTCCAGGAAGAGAAGAAAACGATCAAATCCTCCATCGCCACCCCCCTCTCCAAACGTCAGATGGAGTATCAGGAGCAGGCCCTGGAGACGATCACCTCCGAGAACGCCGTCGAGGTGCTCACCGAACTGGAGCAGGACATTCAACGCGAGGTCGACGAGCTGCAGGTGCAGTTCGATGAGCTGGAACTCGAACTTCCTGAAGACTGATCGCCCCGGGGCTCGACCTCAGGCCCCGACCACGTCTGCCCGCTCCCGCGACACCGCTGGAGCGGGCGGCGTATGAAACGCCTTCAGATACGTGCGCACCGCCGCGGCGATAGGCTCCGGATGGCCCAGCAACCCGGTGTGGGTCGCCTCCTCCAGCCACATCAGCCGCGCCCCGGGGATCATCGCCGCCATCTCCCGCCCGAGCTCCCCCGGCGAGAAGACGTCGCGACCGCCGGCGATCACCAGGGTGGGCACATCGATCGTTTCGAGAAGATCGCGCGCGGAGTGATCCTGGGCCGCCAGGCCCAGCGCGTGCCAGCTCGGCGCATCGATCCCGCCCAACGTCTCATAAAAGGGGCGCATCGCCTCAGCACGCACCCCTCGCCCCACCACGCCCGTAAGCCGCGCGGCAAAGTGCACCCCCGGCATACGCCCGCTCCACGCGCCTGCCTTGAGCATCGCCCCGGCCCACTGCGGCCGCACCCTCCGAAACACCTCATAGAGCTGCGGCCCGACTTTCGGGCTGATCAACGTGTCGAAGGGCCGCTCAAAAGGCCCCAGAATCGGCACCAGCCCCATCACCCGCTCGGGCATCAGCCGCCAGGCCTCCAGCACGATCTGACACCCGAACGAAAACGCCACCAGCACCGCCCGCTCCACCCCGGCGGCGTCCATCACCCGACGAAGATCATCGGCGCAGCCCGCCACCGTCAGGCTCTGCGGATCGCGCGCGGCCTTCGAGCGCCCGTGACCCCGCAAATCCCAGGTGATCGCGCGCACCTCAGCGCCCAGCGCCTCGACAAGCCCGTCCCAATAATAGGTCGAGGTGGCGTAGCCATTGGTAAACACCACCGGCACCCCGGCGCCGCCGCTGTCGCGATAGGCCACCGAGGTTCCATCGCCCGCGATGGCCCACTTCAGGGGAAGTCCCGACATCTTCTGCTCTCGTGCTCGGGTTATGTTGATACGTGGCGCGTGGTCGCCTCAGTCGTACCCTTCGATCAGGCGGACATGAACCTCAATCGGGGCGTCGTCGACCCGCATCCAGCCGCTCTCAGCATCATGGCGAACCTTGACCCACCACTCCTGCTGACGCGGGCGCCAGCGCTCTTTAACTTCCGCGTGCGCGCCCTCGCCGGCGGCCGCACCTTCGCGCTGCGAAGGCGCCTCGGAGGGCGCCTCCACTTCACGCAGACCCGCCGCTTCATCCGGACACGCCCCCAGCAGCACCTGGCCCCGGGCGCCCACAAAACAGGTGCCCTCGCCACCGTATTGATAAAGCGCCAGCAGCTCCCCTTCTTCCAACTCCAGGTGAAGCTCCTCGGCGTCCAGCTCCTCAAAGCTCTCATCGTAGGCCAGCCCCACCACCTCCAGCGCCTGGCTCACCTCGTAAAAGGTCGGCTCGGTGACACGCACCCGCGAGTCCTCCCAGACGATCTCCTCGGTGTCCATCCAGCTGGCCCGCCCCACGCTCGCCGACGTGGCGTCCGGAGCCTCATAGAGCGCAACCTCCCGCTCCCCGCCCAGCCACATCAGATCGAAGGTGTGCAGTTCCTCGCGCCCCGGCCAGCTCGCAAAACTCAGCGGCCCCGACGGCGGTCCGGGCGGCTCCGCCTCTTCGGCGTCGGGCTCGGTGGGCTCAACCTCCACCGCCTCCTCCTCCGGCTGAGCCGGCGCCACCGGATCGACCACCGCTTCAGGCTCGGCGTCGCGATCGCATCCCGCCCCGACCCACAGCAGCACTGCCGCCGCCCCGACTCCGACCTTGAACCCTCGACCACCGAACTTCATCCCTTCCTCACTCGCCACAACGCGTCTCGACCTCATCTGAGTGTTCTGCGATTATCACGCCCCCTGCGGGATTTAAAGCCACGCCAGCTGAGGTCCACATGCAAAAAAAGAGCAATGGCAATCGCGGCAAAACAGTCAGCATCCTCATCGTAGCGATTCTGGCGCTGGGCGCCTCGGTCTTTTTCATCGGCCGAAACACCCCCGCCCCGGACGTCTCCGAGTCAAAAGCGCCTCCCGAGGAGGAGCGCGCGCCAGAGCTCGCCACCCCTCCCACAACCCCGGCCTACGCCGATCTCGACGACCCGCGCGCCGCACAATGCGAAGCGGGAGACGCCGAGGCCTGCCACGAGCTGGCCACAAGCCTGGCCTTTGATGCCGAGCGCCCCGAAGATCTGCCCATCTCCATTGAACTTCTCACCCGCGCCTGTGAGCTCGAACGCGGCCAGGCCTGCCACGACCTGGGCCTGGTCTACAGCCAGGGCGTCGGCGTGCCCAAAGACCCCGAGCAGGCCCGCCAGCTCCTGGAGCGCGCCTGCGAGCTTGGCCAGGAGCAGAGCTGCACCGACGCCCGCAACATCGGCGCCGGCACCACACTCGCTGACTACGCCCCGCAATGGCAGCAGAGCTGCGATGAGGGCGACCCACAGGCCTGCCTGGACCTGGGCATCGCGCTCCTGCTCAATGAAGACGCCGCCGACCCCACCCGTGCCGAAGAGCTCTTGATGCGCGCCTGCGAGCTCGACGGCGCCGAGGGTTGCCTGCGCCTGGCCGAACTTCACGAAGAGCTCGGCCGCCCCGCTGCCGAAGTTCAAGCACGCATCGAGAAGGCCTGCACCGCCGACTTCGGCCCGGCCTGCACCGCCCTGGCCGACCGCCTCAAAGACGCCGGCGCCGAACAGCCCCGCGTCGACGCCCTCTACGCCCGGGCCTGCGAACTCGACGACGTCAACGGCTGCTCCGAACACGCCGTAGGCCTGGCAAAGAGCGGCGACCTGGCCGCCGCCCGCACCCTCTGGCAAGAAGGCTGCGAGCGCTGGCATGGCTACAGCTGCTTCCACCACGCCCGCTCTTTTCTGGAGACGGCGTCGGGCCAGGAGACCTCCCCCGAGATGATCTTCGGCTTTGAGCGCGCCTGCGCCCTCAACGTGCCGGTGGCCTGCTACAACCTGGCGATCTTCTACAACACCCGTCAGCCCAACCCCGACTTCGCCCGCGGCCGCGAGCTCTTAAGCCGCGGCTGCGAGCTCGGACACCTCCAGGCCTGCACCTTCGCCGCCCAGATGCGCTCCGCCGGTCAGGGCGGCCCTGTCGACGCCGCCGGCGCTCAAGACGCCCTTGAGCGCGCCTGCGAGCTCGGTGACGCCCGCGCCTGCGCCCGCGCGCAACCTTGACGTCTGCACACGCTTGACTAGCGTAACCGCCAGGCCCGCATTTTCTGTGGCGCGCTCGAAGTCCGCTCCGGGCGCGCAAACCCACCATCAACCCCTTTCATTGAGCGTATGATGATGATCCGCACACTCCTCGCCCTCCTGATCGCTTTGAACCTGGCAGTGGGCTGCGACAGTCCCCCCGAGCCTCGCGTCGACTCCACCCCGGCCGAATCCGAAGCCGCCTCGGCCGAAGAAGCCGCCGAAGAGACCGCCGAAGAAGCCACTGAAGAAGCCACCGAGGCCAGCGACGACCAGCCCGCTGCCGACACCAACGCGCAGGCCGGCGCCAGCGGCGACCTCGCTGCCAACAACGCCGCCCTCCTTCACCCCGACGCCGCCAACGAAGAGGCTCCCGAGACCTTCAAGATCAACTTCGGTACCACCAAAGGTGACTTCGTTGTGGAAGTTACCCGCGAATGGGCCCCCCGCGGCGCCGACCGTCTCTACAACCTGGTCAAGATCGGCTACTACGACAACATCGCCTTCTTCCGCGTCATCGACGGCTTCATGGCCCAGTTCGGCATCCACGGCGATCCCCGCGTCAACCAGATCTGGCGCGATGCCCGCATCAGCGACGACGAGGTCAAGCAGTCCAACGAGCGCGGCTATGTCAGCTTCGCCACCGCCGGCCCCAACACGCGCACCACCCAGCTCTTTATCAACTTCGGCAATAACGCCCAGCTCGACAGCATGGGCTTCGCCCCGGTCGGCCGCGTCGTCGAAGGCATGGACATCGTCGACAGCCTCTACAAAGGCTACGGCGAAGGCGCCCCCCGCGGCCGTGGCCCCGACCAGGGCCGCCTCCAGGCCCAGGGCAACGCCTACCTCAAGGCTGAGTTCCCCGAGCTCGACTACACCACCGAGGTTCGCATCGTCGAATAATCACCTCGACCTCGCTTAAGCCCCCAAAAGCCCTCGCCATTCGGCGAGGGCTTTTTTATACCCGCGAGCTCGTTGCATGCGTTCATTCCTTCCCCATCTTCCGGACCTCCCCCTTCTCTCCACGACGAACCGCCTTAGCATTTGTAACGCTTCGTAAACATCGCTACTCTGGCGATGCCCGCCCGTACCCCTCCTTCGGTACGCACGACATGCTCAAACGCTCCCTCCTCATCGCCGCGGTGGTCCTGACCCTCGTCACCCTGACGACGAACTATGTGACCATGCAGGCCCTCTCCCAGCTCAGCGAAGCGCGGGAGGCCGAGACGGGATCCTTCCGGCAACTCCACCTCATCAGCGATCACCTCACCCGCTACCTCCTCGCCGGCGATCCCGACGACGGCGCCGCCATTGAGGCCCATTTCGCTACCCTGGCCCCGCACCGTGAGCTCAACGCCATGCTCCGCGCCCCGGATGTGGACTGGGAGCAGGTCCAGCAGCACCTCTACACCCACCGCCACGCCCCCCTGCTCAGCACCTCCTCGGCCACGCAGCTTCGCTTGAGCCGCACGCTCCCGCGCCTGCGCGACATCATGGTCATCTGGGACGAGATGGCCCCGCATGTCGACGCCCTCGAAGCGATCTTTGTGCAGAGCCAGCAACGCTGGCAACAAGAGCCCCTGCCCACCCACAGCGAACGTCGCGAACTCGCTATGGAGGCGCGCGCTCATCTCGACGCCCTCTTCGAGCTTCAGCATCAGCTTCACCTCCATTTCAATGAGCTCAGCGATGAGGCCCGCAACCTCTTTCTGCTCACCAACTTCCTGGTCTACTTCGGGCTGACCGCGGGACTAGCCCATCGCTTACTCGCCTACGTCCGCCGCCGAGACGCGGAGACCTCCCGGGTCAAAGCCGCACTTCACGACAACCGCGCCATCTACAACGCCATCATCGAAAACTCCCACGAGGCCGTCTGCGTGCTGGAGCCCGACAACCTGCACGTGCACCACGCCAACCCGGCCTTCTGCGCACTCCTGGACTACCGCCCCGACGATCTGGAAACCCTGACTCTGGAGCACTTTGACACCTCGGAGTTCGACGACGCCGCCGCGCTCCTGGCCGACTTCGACTCCGGCCCCAACGCCATCCGCGAGCACCTCTGGCGCACCTGCGGCGGCGAGCTCAAGGCCGTGGAGCTGAGCGCCTCGCAGATTCTGCGCGATGGCCAGCTCCAATGGATCGTGCTCATCGGCCGCGATCTGAGCGAGGAGCGCCGACTTCAGGCCCACCTCACCGAGGTCGATCGCATGGCCGCCGTAGGCCTCCTGGCCAGCGGCGTAGGCCACGAGATCAACAACCCTCTGGCCTACATCGCCGCCAACCTGGACTTTGTACGCGAACACCTCTCCGCCTCCCCCGACCCCGCGCATGCCCCGGCGATTGAAGCCATCACCGAGGCGCGCCAGGGCGCCGATCGCGTGCGTGAGATCGTGGGCGACCTCAAACATTACGCCACCTGGGAGAAGATCAGCCGCGAAGACACCGCCGACGCCGAGCAGGTCCTCGACACCACCCTGCGCATCGCCGCCAACCAGCTCCGCCACCGCGCCCGCGTCCAGCGCGACTACTGTGGCGAGGCGCTGGTGCGCGGCTCGGAGTCACGTCTGGGCCAGGTCTTCTTGAACCTGCTGGTCAACGCCGCCCACGCCATCCCGGAGGGCCGCGCGCTCGACAACCTGATCACCGTCTCCACCGAGCTGCGCGATCGCTGGGTGCTGGTGCGCGTCTCCGACACCGGAAAGGGCATCTCCGAAGAAGACCAAAAAGAGATCTTCTCCCCCTTCTTCACCACCAAAGCCCCCGACGAGGGCAGCGGCCTGGGCCTCTCCATCTGCCAGCACATCGTCGGCGGAATGGGCGGCCGCATCGAAGTCTTAAGCGCCCCCGGCCAGGGCGCCACCTTCACCCTGTGGCTTCCACGCCAGTGCGAAGAAGACTCCCTGGAGTTTACCACCGACCCGGCAGAAGTCCTGGACATCGACCCTCAACATCGCCCGCTCCTGCTCATCATCGAGGACCAGGTCCCGGTGGCACGCGCACTGCGGCGGATGCTCGACGACACCTTCGAGGTCATCCATTTTGAACGCGCCAACGACGCTCTTGCCCACCTCGATGAAACACCGGCCTGCGACGCGATCCTCTGCGACCTGATGATGCCTCAGATGACCGGCATTGAGTTTGCCCGCGAACTTGAGGCCTACCACCCCGATCACCTCAGCCGCCTGATCTTTATGACCGGTGGCGCCCCGGGCCAGTCCGAACGCCGCTTTATGGAACGCCGCGACATCCCCTGCCTGGACAAGCCCTTTGAGCCCGACGCCCTGCGTCGGCTCCTTCTGCGTCACCATCCATCGCCGGCGTCCACGACCTGATCTTCAACGCGACATCCCCTCACGCACCATCGCATCCTGCGATCAGGGTGCAGCGTTTGCATCTGCTCGCCACAAAAGCTACCAACACCTGCCCCGACACCTCGCGCTTCGAATATTCGGGCGCCCGCTGCGTCAGACTTCCAGCACGAGGCCACTTCGGGGATCGACATCTGTGTGGTCGCGTTTAAACTCGCTGCCGTACTACGCTGTGAGCAGAAGTTGACGTCGATGGCTGCGAAGCTGAGAGCTTCTCGGACAAGGCGCAAAACGCAGCCGATGCTTTCGCATCATCGAGGCTTTGCAACGCAGCCCGAGGTGCTCTCAACGCAGCAGGTACGGCGTCAACGATAGCTCACGGCGTAATAGTGTGGGCACCAACGCTTTCGTCCGAGGATTCCGATGTTGAACATCTCGCTCAAACGCACCGCTCGTCAGGGGCTCTTCGCCCTTCTCACCTTTGCCCTGCTCCTGACCGGCGCCTCCGTAGCCTTTGCCGGCTCCAGCGAGCCTGTGCGCCCCATAAACCTCAGCGACAGCCAGCGCGCCCGCATTGAGCGCGGCGAAGTCCTGGTCACCCTGCAGCAAAACGACGACGTCAACCGGGGCGTGGCCACCGGCATCATTCAGGCGCCGATGAGTGACGTCGTCCCGCTCGTCGAAGAATGCTGGAAGTACGGCGACTGGCGCGACAACATCAAAGACACCTCCCTTGTCAGCCGCTCCAGCGACGAGCGCGTCGTCTGCGCCGGCACCGCCAAGGTCCCCTTCCCGGCCCGCGACCGCGACGGCCACTTCAACGTCCATAACCACACCCGCGAGCTGGGCGGCGTGGAGAGCTTCGTCTCCACCTTCTCCTACATCGAAGGCTCCGGAAACCTGGGGGACATGTTCGGCTACTGGGTCCTCCAGCCCTACGGCCCCAACAATGAGCACACCCTGATGCGACACGTCCTCAACGTCGACATCGGCGGCTGGCTCCCCGACTTCCTGGTCCGCTGGGCCACCCGCAGCACCCTCCCCGATATGGTCGTCGGCGCCAGGGCCTACCTCAACAAAAAGAAAAGCCAGAACCTCCCGGGCCCCAACTTCTGGCGTGAGCACTCCTACGAATAATCGCGCCAGCGTGTTCTAATGCATCACATGCCTCCCGGCCTCCTCGCTCCCTCCTTACGAGGTGTGGCGAGGAGGCCGGGCTGATTCCATGATGTTTGCTGCGCAGGAGATCGCATGCCCCGAGGATGTACCACCATCGGCGCGCTGCTCGGCACCCCGCTCTTCGGGCTGGTGACCCTGGCCATGATCGCGCTGGGGCTTCTCGTTCCCGACCAGCGACTCGCCGGCACCGTCGGCGCCCTGATCTTCGGCGCGCTCACACTGGTCTGCGCGGTGCTCGCGGTGCGCAACATGCGCGTCAGCCGCGAAAACGCCGCCATCGACGAGCTCTCTCAAGAAGAGAACCGCATCCTGCGCTTCGCCCAACACAACCAGGGGCGCCTCACCGTCGAGGAAGCCGCCCTGGGCTGCCACCTCTCGGTGGAGCAGGCCCGCCAGCTCCTTGATCGCCTGGTGGTGCGCGGCAGCGCCGACACCTGGGTCTCCGACGCCGGCGCGCTCGTCTACGTCTTCCACGGCTTAAGCAACGACCAGGACAAGCTCACCGCCGAAGATCCCTTTCTACAACTTGAATCCTGACTTCGCGCAGCTCCTCACCTCATCATCATCATCATGGCGAGCACACCCCAAAGGACGGTCATGGCTTCCCTCACTCGTGTCACGGTGGCAATCCTGGCGTCGCTGACCCTCTTCAGCGCAGCTCCCCTCACAGCCCAGGCTCAGCGCCCCGCCCCCGACACCCTCCCGCAGGTCGCGCGACTCTTTGAGCAGAGCCGCAATCAGGTCGTATCCGTCCAGACCGAGATGGCCGCGCCTCCCGGCACCATCAACCCCTTCTTTAATCCCTCCCCCGGCGAGCCCTCCCGCGGGCAGGGCTCCGGGTTTATCGTCGATGAGAGCGGGCTGGTCATCACCAACTGGCACGTCGTCAACGGCGCCCAGACCATCCAGGTGGCCCTGGCCGCAGGCGACGTCCTCTCCGCCCGCCTGGTCGGCGCCGACCCGGCCACCGACATCGCGCTCTTGCAGGTCAGCGCCCCGGTCAACCTCTCTGCGGTCACCCTGGGCACCTCCGAAGACATCCGCCCCGGCCAGTGGGTCGTCGCCATCGGCAGCCCCTTTGGCCTGGAACACTCCGTGACCGTAGGCGTGCTCAGCGCCACGGGCCGCTCCCTGGGCATGGGCCCCTTCGACAACTTTTTGCAGACCGACGCCTCCATCAACCCGGGCAACTCCGGCGGCCCCCTCTTCAACCTCGACGGCGAGGTCATCGGGGTCAATACCGCCATCATTCGCAACGGTCAGGGCATTGGTTTTGCGGTGCCCATCGACGTTGTGACCGAGATCCTCGACCAGCTGCGCGACCCGGGCTACGTCTCCCGCGGCTTCATCGGCGCGGGCATCCAGGAGCTCTCCGACGCGCTCGCCACAACCTTCGACGTCGACGCGGACGCCGGCGCCCTGGTCCGCTCGGTGGAGTCCAACAGCCCCGCCTCTCGCGCCGGGCTTGAACCCGGCGACATCATCACCGCCGTCGGCAACGAGAAGGTCAGCGATCCCTCCGGACTTCTAAAAATCGTCGGCCGCGTGCGCCCCGGCTCCGCCATCGAGTTGACCTACCTTCGCGAAGGACGCCGCGCCCAGACCCGCCTCACCGTTGCCGAGCGCCCCGACCCCACCCGCGCCCAGGTCGAGCGCGCCCGCGGCATCGAGCCTCGCCCCTTCGAGGGCCGCCTGGGGGTGTTCTTGAGCGCTGTCACCTCCCGAAACGCCTCGCGCGCCGGCGGTCCCCCCGGCCAGGGCGTGCTCGTCGAGCGCGTCGAAGCCGGCTCCCCGGCCTCCGGCATCCTGCGCCCCGGAGATGTGATCCTCAACATCGCCGGCACCGACATCAGCGCCCCCGATGAGGTCCCCCGCGTGCTCCAGGAGCAGCCCGCCGGCCGCCCCATCCGCATCCTTCTGCGCCGCGGCGGACAGCCCCTCTTCGTCGCTGTGCGACTCAAAACGGCCTCCTGACCCGCCCCCTGCTTGAACCTTTTGCACGTCGCCCCCCGATGCTCCCGATGCTCGGGGGGCGTTTTCTTTAGTCGAGGACCTCAACCTCATCGCGCGTCACCGCTCGCAGAAGCTCGCTAAGCTCCCGCCAGCGATCCTCGTCCTCGCGATGCACCTGGCGCACCTGACTCACAAGATCTTTGGCCCGCCGAAACGCCCCCACAAGGTCTCCCGACATATCGGTGGGGTTGCGAATGTCCATCAAGAGCGCGCTCAACGACTCCCCCCTCGCCCAGCGCTCGCCAAGCGGCATCAGCTCCGGGGTAAAGACCGACTCCTGCCCCACCAGCTCATCGCCGTCGGCCACCACATCCGACTCATAGACCGCGTTGATCGCCTCAAAAATCTCCCACCAACGATCATCATCGGGCGCATGAACTTTGGCCGAGCGCGGCAGGGTCTGCACCAGCCCGCACATCACCCCGAAGAGCTGCGCCGGGCTCAACGACTCCAACACCCCGTTGAGGATGAGCTCGGTCACAAAAAGCTCCTCAATCTTGATATGGCGCAGGATCTTCGCCGGCGTGTAGAGCTCATTATCCGCCCCCAGGTAGCCGTGCGTCTTCAAAAACGCCACCTTGCGCGCAAAGGCCTCCCAGAGCCGCGGACGCTCCACCGTCACAAGCTCGCGGCGCAGCCCGGCAAGGTCGCGGCGCTTGCGCCGCGTAAAGCTCTCCTCGCCCTCCTCCCCCTCCAGATCTTCGATCTTCGTGCGCAACGCCGTCGCCGAGCGCCCGTCCTGATAGGCCTTAAAACTCTGCTCGAGCATAAAGCGAATGCTCTCCTCATCGAAACGATCGACGAGGTTGACCACCGAATGAAACGAGAGATTAAAAGCCGAGCGCACAGGCTCACTCTCCCCGCTGAGCAGGCGCTTTAAAAGCCCCCGCACCTCCCCGTAACCGCCAAAATCCTGGCGAATCAAGACGTTGCCCACCGGGTCAATCCCGCGCCGCCCCGCCCGCCCGGCCATCTGCATGAACTCGCGGATCGTCAGCGGCACAAACTCCGTGCCGTTGTAGCGCGTCAGGCTATCAAACATCACCGTGCGCGCCGGCATATTGATGCCCAGCGCAAAGGTCGAGGTGCTGTAGAGCACCTTCAAGAGGCGCGCCTCATAGAGCTCCTCCACCAGCGCCTTGAGCGCCACGTGCAACCCGGCGTGGTGAAACGCAATGCCCTGGCGGTACATCCCCCGCAACTTCCGCGTGAGCACCTCGGGGTGGTCGGCCTCAAAACGCTCCAGGCGCTCGTCGATCTGGCGGGTGTTGTGCCCGTCGCCCAGCTGCCGTCCCACTCTGGAGTGGGCCAGCTTCGCCGCAAAAATCTCGACCATCTTGCGGCTGTAAATGAAGTAGAGCACCGGGAAGTCGCCCCGTCCGAGCATCTCCATCATGTCCAGATGCGTCGTCGGCTTCGTGCCCGCGAAGTCGTCGCGACGCCCCCGACCTCCTCGCCTTCCCCCACGACTTTTGCCCCGCCGGCCTCCCCGGCTTCGACGCCGCCCTCCTCCCTCATCGCCCTTGTCGCCGGCCTTCTTCTGCTCCTTTTTCCAGCGCGCAAAGGCCTTCTCAAACGCCCCCACCTCGCAGGGGCCGCTCTCGGTGTTGGCCAGCCGAATCTGCAAAGGCACGGTGCGTTCGGTCTCCAGCACCACCTTGACCTCGGCCTGGCGAATCTGAGTGAGCCAGTGCGCAAACTCCTCCAGGTTGGAGAGCGTCGCCGACAACCCCAGAATGCGAACCTCGGAGGGAAGGTAAATCAAGAGCTCTTCCCAGACCGTTCCCCGCTCCGGATCATCGAGAAAATGAATCTCATCGATGATCACCGCCTTGAGCTTTTTCAGATCGGGAAGCGCCACATCCGATGGCGAGAAGAGCTCGACATCAAGCGACGTCTCGGCCCCGTCATCACCTTGTGAGGCCTTGCCGGCCGGCGCTGCGCCCTCCTCCACCCGATGCCCCTCCAGGAGCATGTTGCGCAAAATCTCGGTGGTCATAATGCGCACCGGCGCATCCCGGTTGATCACCAGGTCGCCGGTCACAAGCCCCACCTTCTCTCGCCCGAAAAGCGCGCAGTACTGCCGGTACTTCTGATTGGAGAGCGCTTTGACCGGCGCGGTGTAGATGACCTCGCCACCATCCTCGAGCACATGCTCAATGAGGTAGTCGGCGATCAGCGTCTTGCCGGTGCCGGTCGGCGCGGCCACAAGCACGCTGTGCCCGCTCTCAATGGCCTCAATGGCCTGGCGTTGAAACCCATCGAGCTTCAGCCCGCGGTACTCCATATCACTCTCCTGAGGTGGCCTGTCCCATCGCCCCCGATGACGCCCCCCTCAAGCGAGCTTACGCCTTAGAGGTGCTCTTCGATGCGGCGAATCGACAGGTCGAGGTACTCCTCGCTCTGATCCAGCCCCACGTAGTGGCGACCATTCTGCACCGCGGCCACACCGGTGGTCGACGAGCCGCAGAAAGGATCGAGGATGCGCTCACCCTCGTTGGTCGAGGCCAACACGATGCGGTCCAGAAGCGCAATCGGCTTCTGCGTGGGGTGCTTGCCGTGGGCCTTCTCCGCTTTGCGCGGCGCCATGATATTCCACAGATTCTTCATCTGCTTGCCGCCGTTCATCTCCTTCATCACCTTGTAGTTGAAGGTGTGGCGGGTGTCATGGTCGCGCCCGGCCCAGATCACCGTCTCGGTGCCGTGGGTGAAGTAGCGGCACGAGAGGTTCGGCGGCGGATTGACCTTAAACCAGGCGATGTCATTAAGGATCTTGAACCCCAGCGACTGCATCGCAAACCCGATCGAGAAGATCACGTGGTGCGTCCCACTGACCCACATCGACCCGTTGGGCTTGAGCAGGCGCTGACACGCCTCAAGCCAGCGCAGATTGAAGGCGTGATTCTCCTCCACGCCCTGCGAGCGGTCCCATCTCCCCTTATTCACCGAGACCATCCGCCCCGATTTGCAGGTCACCCCGTCGTTCGACAGGAAGTAAGGAGGATCGGCAAAGATCATGTCGAACTGCTCCGGCTCCATCGCCTCCAGCAGCTCGAGCGAGTCGCCCTTATAGAGGGTCACCCCGCGCTCATGTTCGTAATAAGGAGAGAGTACCGCCGCCCGTTCTTGCGCACGTGCTTGCATCGACTTCCCTGTCGTCTGACACCCCTCATCGACCATGTCCCTGGTCTGGGGGTGGGCCATCCGTGGCCATTAGCGAAACGCATCCATGGTTCCGGCCGAGGTATGCTGTCCCGGAGCGAACGCATACCCAGCTCTGTGGCGATCTCGCGCCGGCGTCCGGCAGAGATCGCAAAGCCTTCGTAAGTGCTTGATCTTGATCGCTTTTTCGACGTTTTTATACCCCTGATAACGCCGGATGGATCAATGATCTCAAGGCCTTAACTCGATCTGGAACCGAGCCTAAGAGGGGGATCGATCAGTGTCAAGCTGCTTCACCGAAAATTCTTCATTGATCGATCGTCTAACGATCACATTCGATCCATTTGCCCTTTAATTTCAAAGAGTTGCACCATCTCCGACCATATCGTATCGCGCGAGTCCTTGAGCTGATGACGGTCCTCGACCTCCACCAGACGCACCTCCGGGTACATCTCTACATAACGCCGCGACGAGGCCACCGGCACCGTCGGGTCGCGCCTGCCGTGCACAATCACCACCGGGCACTCCACCTGCGGCCAGGGCTCGTGGGTGCGCGCATCCTCAATAAAGTTCCAGCTCACCGGCTGCATACGCTCATCGGGGCCGGGCAGCTTCAGCTCCCCCTGCGCCTCCCAGCGCTCCATGCGTTTTTGGCCCACCAGATGCGGCCAGCGCGCCGGCAGGTCAAAGCCCGGCGCCAGCAGCAAGAGCCTGTCCACCCGGCCCGGGTTCAGCTGCGCCCAGCGCGCCGCCAGATACCCTCCCATGCTCGAACCGACGAGCCGCCAGGGCCTGCCGGTGCGCGCCACATCGGCATCGAGCCGGTCCATCACCCGCAGCGCCTCGCTGAACGTCAGTTCATAAAACGAGGGCACGTTGAGCTCGGGGAGGTGCAGCTCGTAGCCCACCGCCTCCAGCTCACGCGCAAGCCACGCCCCCATCACCGAGCGCGCGCTCGACGCGAAACCGTGCAGATACGCCAGATGAAACTCGGGTTTGTTCAAACCAACTCCCTACATGCCTCTCAGACGCACCAGAATCGACGCCAGGCCACTCTTACCCCTTCACGCCACACGTCCCAGCCAGGTCAGCGCGGCGAGGCGTCAGCGTGGCCCCTGATCGACAACGGCCGCCCACATATGTGAGCGGCCGCCGATGTTCATGCACGAGCCACAACCTGACTCGATGCTCGCGTTCAGTCCTTACCGAAGAGCTTGGACATAAACCCGCCTTTCTTCTTCTTCTCGCCAGGCTGCGGCACCGCAAAGGTCGGCGCGGCCGCCGGAGCCGGGGGAAGATCATCATCGCCCAGAAGCTCGTCGAGGATGTCGCCTTTCTTCTCCTCCTCGGGCTCCTTCTTGCTGTCGAGCTCGCGTTTGGCGCTGGCCAGAAGCGCCTCGAAGCTGTCGGGCTCGTCATCGTCAGCGCTCGAGACCGAGCTCTCCGCCAGACCGGCGCCCAGGCTCAGGTTGAGCTCTCCCTCGGCTTCCGACTCTTCCTCCATCGAGAGCAACGAGAGGATCTCCTCGTTGGGACCGGCGTCGGAGGGCTCCTGGCCCAGCTCCAGCTCCTCGGAGTCGGAGACCTCATCGAGCAAAAGCTCCTCGGAGTCGGAGGCCTCATCAAGCTCAAGCTCCTGGGAGTCGGAGACCTCGTCGAGCAGAAGCTCCTCAGAATCCGACGCGTCCACGGGGCTCTCAAGCTCAAAGACCTCGTCGTCATCATCGGCCATTGGGGCATCGTCACCCTCATCGAGCGCGAAGGCCGGGGGTGCGGGCGCGACCGGAGGCTGAGGAGCCTCAGCTTCGACGCTCCCGCCGAAGAAATCGCCGGCGTCATCGCCACCGCCTCCGCCGAAGAAGTCATCGTCGCCGCCTCCGCCGAAGATGTTGTCGAACATCTCGTCGATCTCATCGTCGTCACCGGCCGCCGCGAACATCTCAAACTCGCGGGCGGCTTCTTCGGCGAGCTCGTCGCCGTCGAAGGCCATGACCTTGAGGCCGCCCTCGGTGCGTTTGACCGCGCGATCCTCATCGGCAGGCGCAGCCGGCGCAGCCTGCGGCTCGGGCTCGGGCTCGGGCTCAACGAGCGCCTGCGCCTCCTCTTCGACGGGCGCAAAGATATCTTCTTCACTCTCGTCTTCCGGCGCCCCGAAAAGATCGTCGAGCGAGTCCAACTCCGCCTCATCCGAGGTCGTCTCCGGGGGAGCGAGCGGCACTTCGGGCTGCACCGGAGGCTCCACAAGCTGTGGCTCGGAGCCCTGGGCCAGCGCCGCGGCCACCACCTCGGAAGGATCATCGAGCCCGCCGGGCATCGGAATCTCCGGCTCAGACGCGCTGCCGAAGATCTCATCACCGGAGGCCGCCGCGCCCTCCCGGGCGTCGTCGTCGGGGGTGCCGAAAAGATCGTCGGGGATCTCCGCCTCGGCGGTGTGCTGCTCATCCTGGGAGGGCGGCTGCTCGACGCTCGCCTTCGCGGCGGCAGCGACCTCTTCGGCCGGGGCAGCGTCCTCGGACTCCGATTCCTCGACCTGATGAGCCCCGGAGCCTTCCGTCTTGGCGCGCACCACCTGGTCGACCAGCGTCTTGGACTCCGGGCTGAGCTTGGTGAACTTCACCAGCATGCCCACCGGCCCGGACTCCCCGCCGTCGACCCCGCGGATCTGGCGCACCACCCCCTCGCCAAGCAACGCGGAGGTGCCGTCGGCCAGCAAGAACTGAAAACGCACCGTCGTGCCCACCGGCTTGAGCTTCTGGGGCGACATCGGCACGAACATCCCACCTGCAGAGATGTAGCGGCCGTAGCCCTCTTTGAAGGCTTCAATCGACGGAAATTTTAGCCGCGCACGAATCGCGGAGAAGTTGCTATCGCTCACCGAACTGCCTCTTACCTGCAAGAAAGGCCAGGCGCCTCACCGTGACTGGCGAGGCGCACACGACCAGGGGTGCGACCTCAATACTGGTAGACGACGCCTACCTTCAGGCCCTGGTTCATATCGAACGCATCCGACTCCGCGAACTCACTCTCCCCCTGACCGGTGAAGTCGCTGCGCGTGATGCGGAACCCATAAGACGCTGACATGAACAGGTTGTCCATAAACTCGTACACAAACCCGAGCTCTGTGCCAAACCCGTAGCTAAAGGAGTCTGTTCCGAAGACCTCCCCGCCCTTGCTAAAGACCGACACCGGCGCCACGTCCACGCCGGCGGTCACGGCGAACTCCTCGACGATCACCGGCAGCACAAGGCGCGTCCCCACCACCAGCGAGATCACACTGGTCGAGGGCAAAATCGGGTTCTCGGTGGCGCTGAAGCCGTCGTAGCGCGCGCCGAGCTTAAAGCGAAGTTGGCGGTTGGAGTTATCCAGCGGAGAGTCCAGGCGGTAGATCGCGCCACCCTCAATGACCATCGACTGCAGGCTGACGGCCTGCTCGCTGACCCCGGTCTCATCTTCGGTGACGATGTTCAGCCCGTCGAAGCCGTGGCTGTAGTTGACGTAGATACCGGCGGCGACCATCTCCGGGTTGGTGCGACCGAAGGGAAAGGCCTCCACGTCGAGCTCAAAGCCGGGGAAGCTGGCCGACTTGTAGCTGAAGATGGCGCTCTCACCGGCGACCATGAAGTCTTTGCGGAACATCCGGCCGTAGCCGCGGACCCACAACCAGTTGCGCGAGAGCGCGTCAAGCAGCGCCTGCTCCTCGGCTGCGGCCCGGCGGCGCATCGCCTCCGGGTCGCTAGGATCGAGATCGTCTTCGATCGGCGCAACTTCCGCCTGGGCCGGGGCGCTCTCGGTGGGCGGGGTCTGAGCGCGCTCGCCCGGCTGTGTTTCAGCCGGCTGCGCAGCCGGCTCCGAGGGCTGCTGCGTCTCTTGAGGCGCCGGCTGGGCCACCGGCGCGCCGCCGATGCCCAGAAAACGCTCAAGCTCCGCGCGGATCATACGCGCGCCGGTGCGATTGAGCCCCTCCTCGCTGCGATCGATGGGAAACTGATGCGCCGGGGTGCCGCTCTCGGCGGTGATGAACTGCACCCGGTACTCCTGGGCGTCGTACTCCACCAGGTGGATGACCACCGCGATGCTGCCGCCGCGCATCACCCACATCATATCGGAGGAGCGATCGGTGATGCCTTCGATGCGAAACGCGCGGCCGCGCACCTGATTGGCAAACCAATCGGCGTCGCGCACATCGATCCCGCTGATGTCGCGCAGCTCCATGATCAGACGCGCGGTGCCCCCGCCCGGAACCTCGGTCAGGGTCACGCGGGTGGCCTCCTCATCGTCGCCTCGCCCCTGGGCGGTGGCCACGCTGGCCAGCAACATTACCGCCGCCCAGGCCAGAATCGCCGCGAGCGTCTGCCAGGATGTCTTCTTGCGCTGCTCAATCTTCACGTCTCGACCCCGTCACCGTGGTTCATCACGCGCGCTCGCCATCGACGAGCCGCCATGTTGGATTCAACACCATCGCGCCCCACCGCCAGTCTCTCGGCGAGGGGCGCAGCTCTTAAAATCGATCGATCTCAAACTCATCCAGATCGAAGTCATCCTCAACCGGGCTGGCCTTCTCGCGGCCCTCAAAGCCCTGCCACTGCCCATCGCCGCTGGTCGAGCCGATGCCGCTGACGCGCAGCGCAAAGTCATCGGGGTTGCTCGACTGAATCAACGCCTCTTCGTAGGTGATGTAGCCGTTTTGCAAAAGCCACATCAGCGACTGGTCAAAGCTCTGCATCCCGTAGTTATCAAAGCCCTTGGCGATCTGCTCGGTGAGCGAGCGCGCGGTGGCTTCCTCCAGGATCATCTCGCGCAGGCGCGCGGTGGAGAGCATGACTTCAACCGCGGGCACCCGGCCCTTTCCGTCGGCGCGAGGCACAAGACGCTGAGCGACCACCCCGCGGAAGAGGTTGGCAAACTGGTAACGGGCCTGGTCGCGCATATGCGGCGGGAAGGCGGTCACGATACGGGTGACGGCCTCGGCGGCGTCCACCGTGTGCAGGGTCGACATGACCAGGTGGCCGGTCTCGGCGGCGGTCATCGCGATCTCGATCGTCTCCAGGTCGCGCATCTCCCCCATCATGATGACGTCCGGATCCTGGCGAAGCGCGGCCTTGAGCGCGCGGGCAAAGGTGTTGGTATCGTTGCCGATCTCGCGCTGGTTGATGATGCTGCGCTTATCGCGGATCAAAAACTCAATGGGATCTTCAATCGTGATGATATGCGAGGTGCGCGTCTGGTTGATGTAATCAACCATCGAGGCCAGCGTCGTGGATTTGCCGCTGCCGGTGGCGCCGGTCACAAGGATCAACCCGCGGCGCTCATCGGCCAGGGTGCGCACCGCGTCGGGAAGCAAGAGCTCTTCGATCGAGGCGACCTTAAAGGGAATGACCCGGAAGACCATCCCGATCGAGCCGCGCTGCTGAAAGACGTTGACGCGAAAACGCCCCACCCCGGGCACCCCGTAGGAGAGGTCGATATCCAGGGTCTCCTGGAACTGCTCGCGCTGAAAACGCGCCATGATGTCAGAGGCCATCTTCCCGATCTCTTCGGGGCTTAAGCGCCGCGCTTCGCGCAGCGGCAAAAGTGCCCCGTCGATCCGGAAGATCGGCGGCAGCCCCGCCTTGATATGAATGTCGCTGGCCCCGCCTTTAACGGCGATCTGCAAGATCTTGTTGAGGTCCTGATTGCTGCTCATCGCCTTAATCCTGGTGCTGCGTCCGGCGGCGTGGTGACTCCCCTGAGAAGCTCACTGGCGCCCGGCGCGCTCGCTCAGGCCGCATGGCGCGGCCGACGCTTAATTACGCCCTGAGCTCGTGTTGACGCCGCGTCTGCTGCATCGAGAGCATTGCGGCCGGCGTTGCAAGGCCTCGACGATGCCAGAGCATCGCCTGCGTTTTGCGCCTTGTCCGCGTCACTCTCGATCTCGCATCCAGCGACATCAACTTCTCCTCATGGCGTCGTGAAGTGCGGGGAAACTGGCGCGATTGTGGCATGCCAGCCTGCTAAACTCAACCCGCCATCTGGCAAGCCAGCCTCCCCTCGGAGCCACAAAAAAGCGACCTCCCCTCATCGGGCAGGCCGCTTCTCACCGGCGCGCTACTCGCCGGTCTTCTTGCACACAGTCGCGGGTGCTGTTCAGGCCTCGGCGGCCTCTTCAGCAACCTTCGGCGGCGCCATACCGTAATGCTCGCGGATCTTGGCCTCGATCTCGGCCTCAATCTCAGGGTTGTCGATCAAAAACTGCTTGGCGTTCTCGCGGCCCTGCCCCAGGCGATCGTCGCCGTAGCTGTACCAGGAGCCGGCCTTATCGATCACGCCGATCTCCGAGCCCAGGTCCACCAGGTCGCCCTGACGGCTGATGCCCTGGCCGTACATGATGTCGAACTCGGCCTCTTTAAAGGGCGGCGCGACCTTGTTTTTGACAACCTTCACGCGGGTGCGGTTACCGGTCAGGTCGGTGCCATCTTTGATGGCGCCGATGCGGCGGATGTCCATACGCACCGAGGAGTAGAATTTGAGCGCGTTACCACCGGTGGTGGTCTCGGGGTTGCCGAACATCACGCCGATCTTCATACGGATCTGGTTAATGAAGATCACGCAGGTGCGCGACTTGGCGATCGTGCCGGTAAGCTTACGCAGCGCCTGGCTCATCAGACGCGCCTGCAGACCCATGTGCGAGTCGCCCATCTCACCTTCGATCTCGGCGCGCGGGGTAAGCGCGGCGACCGAGTCGACGACCAGCAGGTCGATGGCGTTGGAGCGCACCAGCATGTCCACGATCTCAAGCGCCTGCTCACCGGTATCGGGCTGGCTCACCAGCAGCTCTTCGATGTTCACGCCCAGCGCCTGGGCGTATTTGACGTCGAGGGCGTGCTCCGCGTCGATGAACGCCGCCACACCGCCGGCGCGCTGCGCCGCAGCCAGCGCGTGCAGGGTCAGCGTCGTCTTACCAGAGGACTCCGGCCCATAAATCTCGATGACGCGGCCGCGCGGGTAGCCGCCAACCCCGAGCGCGATGTCCAGCGAGATGGAGCCGGTGGAGATCGGGTTCTCCACGCGCACCAGCGCATCGTCGGTGCCCAGGCGCATGATCGAGCCCTTGCCGAACTGCTTCTCGATCGCCTTAACCGTCAGGTCCAACGCCTTGTCTTTGTTGCTCTTATCGGTCGACATATCGCTATCTCCAAAGAGTGGCCCCCCAACCTCCATGGCTGGCGAGCGAAGTCTGAATCGGTCCGTTGACGAGGTCGGGCTCCCCTGCACACCCGAACACTAAACACGTGTATAGTCACCCCGACGCCCCCCGTCAACAGGTCTTAACGGCTCGCGATACGATCATAAATACATCCAAACACCCTCCCGGCCGCACGTTTATTATCGTTCGCCGCGCCCGGATCTTTCCTGAATGATGAAAAAAAAATGAGCGCGCCTTTTCAGGCGCGCTCTCCGATGGCGACTTCGAGCTTGAACCACGCGGGATTTCTGCGCACGCGGCAAATGCGAATTTTAGCTCAATCGCACTGATTTTCTGCCAAAGAGCCGCTCGATCGACATCAGCAACCCGTCGGTGGGGCGGGTCGCAAAGTCGACCGGAAGCACCACCTGCGCCTCCCCGACGCCCTGGGCGGTCTGTTTCTTAAAGACGAGCGTCGTGCGGCAATGCCCGGAGTTCGCAGCGAGCACCTTTTGCAGCTCTTTGAGCTGGCCGTTGGTGACCTGCTCCACGCCGATCTCCACGATGACCTGGCGCACCTTCGACTCGCGCTCCGACTCCAGCGTCGACGCCGACTCCAGGCGAATGCGGCGAGTGCGGTTTTCCGGGTCGCCCTCCTCCTGGATCTGGCCCTTGATGAGGAGGGGTTCACCGCTCTTAATCACCTCTTCGGCCTCGGCGTAGACCGAGCTAAACGCGATCGCCTCAATCTCACCGGTCTTATCTTCAATGGTGATAAAGCCCATGCGCCCGTCACCGCTCTTCAACGGCACCTCGCGCATCGCGCTGACCACGCCGGCCACGGCCACGTTGGCGCGGTTTCGCAGCGAGCCGTTCGTCATCAACTCATGAGTCGTGGAGGCCCCGTAGAGCCCCAGCTCGCTCTCAAAGCGGTCGAGCGGGTGGCCGGTGACGTAGAAGCCCAGAAGCGTCTTCTCGTTCTCCAGAAGCTCGCGGTCGTTCCAGGCGGCGCACTCCGGATAACTGTCGTCGAGCACCTCTTCGCGCACCTCCTGGGCCATCATGCCAAAGAGGCTGGACTGACCCACGGCTTTATCGTGCTGAGCCTTCTGGCCGCGCTCCACTGCGGTGTCGATTGCCGCGAAGATCGAGGCGCGGGTCGCGCAGATCTCCCCGATGTACTGCTCGGTGATCGCCGGTCCGATAGAGTCGAACGCCCCGCTTTTGACCAGCGCCTCAATGGTGCGTTTGTTGATCTTCTTGAGGTCTACGCGGCTGCAGAAGTCATAAAGATTCTCAAAGGGGCCGTTGGCCGCGCGCTCCTCCAGGATCACCTCAATGACGCCTGCGCCCACGCCCTTAATGGCCGCGAGCCCGAAGCGGATCTTCTGATCGACAACGCTGAAGTCGAGCAGAGACTCGTTGACGTCGGGGGGCATCACCTCGATGCCTAAGCCCTTGGCCTCGTTGATAAAACGCACGATCTTGTCGGTGTTGTCGCGGTCGCTGGTCATCAGCGCCGCCATAAACTCCACCTGGAAGTGCGTCTTCAGATACGCCGTCTGGTAGGTGATCAGGCCGTAGGCCGCCGAGTGCGACTTGTTGAAGCCGTAACCCGCGAAATAGGCCATCAGATCGAAGATGTCGGAGGCCTTCTGCTCGTCGACCTCTTTTTCGAGCGCGCCCGCCACGAAGATCTCTTTCTGCTGGGCCATGACCTCGGGCTTCTTCTTGCCCATGGCGCGGCGCAGCAGGTCGGCGCCGCCCAGCGAGTAGCCCGCCATCACCTGGGCGGTCTTCATGACCTGCTCCTGGTAGACCATGACCCCGTAGGTGGGCTTGAGCACATCTTCGAGCCAGGGGTGCGGGTACTCGACCTGCTTTCTGCCGTGCTTGCGGTCGATGAAGTCATCGACCATGCCGCTTCCCAGGGGGCCCGGGCGGTAGAGGGCCACCGCGGCGATGATATCTTCAAAACAGTTGGGCTTGAGCTTTTTCAAAAGCTCCTGAAAGCCCGAGGATTCCAGCTGGAAGACACCGGTGGTGTTGCCGGCGGAGATCAGCTTAAAGACCTCCGGATCATCAAGCGGGATGGCGTTGAGATCGAAACGCTCTTCGCCGCGGGCCTCACGCTGCTGGTTGATGAGCTTGATGGCGTCCTGCAGCACCGTGAGCGTCTTGAGCCCCAGGAAGTCGAACTTCACAAGGCCGGCCTCTTCGACCTCGTTTTTGGCGTACTGGGTCACCAGTTCGCCGTTGGCGCCGCGGCAGATCGGCACGAAGTCCCAGAGCGGGGTCTCGGAGATCACGATGCCGGCGGCGTGCATGCCCGCCTGGCGGTTGAGGTTCTCCAGCGAGAGCGCGATGTCGAAGAGGGTGTCGACCCGCTCGTCTTCTTCGCAGAGGTCGCGCAGGCGTTTTTCCTGATCCAGCGACTCCTGCAGCGAGATGCCCAGCACATCCGGTACAAGCTTGGCCAGGCGGTCGGTCTCCCCGTAGCTGAAGTTCAGCGCTCGTCCCACATCCTTAATCGCCGCGCGGGCTTTAAGCTGACCGTAGGTCACGATCTGACCCACGTTATGGTAGCCGTACTTCTCGGTCACATAGTCGATGACCTCCCCGCGACGGTTCATGCAGAAGTCGATGTCGAAGTCCGGCATCGAGACGCGCTCCGGGTTGAGGAAGCGCTCGAAGAGAAGATCGTAAGGCATCGGGTCGATGTCGGTGATGCGCATCGCGTAGGCCACGAGACTACCGGCACCGGAGCCGCGGCCCGGGCCGACCGGGATGTCGTGCTCGTGCGACCAGGCGATGAAGTCCCACACGATCAGAAAGTAGCCCGGAAAGTCCATCTGGCAGATGATGCCGATCTCGACTTCCAGGCGCTCCTCATACTCCTGGCGGTCGTAGCTCACGCCCAGGGCGTCGAACTCCGCAAAACGCTCCTCAAGCCCGGCGCGGGCCACGTGGCGAAAATACTCGTGGATGATCGTCTTGGTGTCTGCCCCCTCGTGCTCGTTGCGGAAGGACTGCGGCACGTCGTACTGCGGCAGGAAGACCTCACCGAGCGGGATCTCCAGGTCGCACATCTCGGCGATGCGCACGGTGTTCTCACAGGCGCGCGGGATGTCGGCAAAAGCCTCGTACATCTCCTCGGCGCTGCGCACGTAGAGCTGGTCGACGCCGTGCTCCATGATGCGATCGATGTCGACGGTCTTACCCAGCTGAATGCACATGAGCACGGCGTGGGCGCGGGCATCTTCGCGGGCCAGGTAGTGGCAGTCGTTGGTGGCGACGAGCTCGATGTCGAGCTCCCGGCCGATCTCGACCATCGCCTGGGTGCATTTGCGCTGCTCGGGCAGCGCATTGTCCATGACTTCCAGGTAGTAGCGATCTTTACCAAAGACCTCGCGGTAGCGGGCGGCGACCTCACGGGCGGCGTCGAGATCGCCGCGAAGGATGTGCTGATTAACCTCCCCGCCCAGGTCACCGGAGAGGCAGATGATGCCCTCGTTGCGCTCGGCCAGCAGCTCAAAGTCGATGCGCGGCAGCCCGGTGCGCGCGTGCTGGCCGTTTAGCCAGCCCATCGAGTTGAGGTACATCAGGTTTTTGTAGCCGGTGAGGTTCTGCGCGAGCAGCGTCAGGTGGTAGCTCTTCGGCTCCTTGGACTCTTCGTAGGGGTGAGATGTCATGTACATCTCAACGCCGATGATCGACTTGAGCCCGGCCTTCTTCGCCGCCTTCTGAAAGTCCACCGCCCCGTACATGTTGCCGTGGTCGGTCATGGCCACCGCGCCCATGCCCAGCTCGGAGACGCGGCTCATCAACTTCGGGATGCGGATCGCCCCGTCGAGGAGGCTGTACTGGGTGTGGACGTGCAGGTGAACGAAGTCAGACATCGGCAAAACCTGGCAAAAAACACGGAAAGCTCATCGGAGTGCGCCGCCTCTCGGCATCGGCGCGGATGATACTCCCCGGGCTTAAGGGGCGTAAAGGACCCGGTGGGACTCTTCCCGAAGCCTTAAGGGAAACGATCGCGTCAGCATCGAAATTCGCCCCCGGGGAACGCGACCGGCATCTTCGGCGGCCCGCCGGCGATCTTCGCCACGTCGCAAAAAAAAGAGGCGACCGAGCTCCGCTCGACCGCCTCCATGAGCGCCCACATCGCGCTCCGACAGACCTTTTGCCTTTGTTACCCCACGCGCCTACTCGGCGGCCTGCGCCTCGGCCGGCGGCTCCTCACCGCGGAGCTTGTCGGCCAGAAGATCGCGGGCGATGTCCATAAAGTCGCGCTCGGTGATGATCCCCACGAGCTTCTCCCCATCGACCACCGGCAAACACGAGATGCGTTTTTCGCCCATGAGTCGGATCGCATCCAGGGTGAGGGTGTCGGGGGTGACCGTGATCACATCGCGCTCCATGATCTGGCTCACCGGCACCGGCTCCTCATCGCGCAGCGCGCCGCTTCCCAGCAGGCGCATCATCGTGCGACGCGTCACAAGCCCCACCAGGCGATGCTCGTTATCTTCGACGGGCACATGGCGCAGGTGCTGCCAGTCCATCACGCTGGCCACAAGGTCGATGAGCTCCCCGTCATTCACCGTGATCAGATCGGTGGTCATGTACTGAGAGACTTTCAGGTAGTTGTCGCGCCAGGTGGTGCGCTCCTGCACCGAGGCCAGCGGCCAGGTGTGCACCGGTTCGTTGGCCTCCTGACGGCGCACGGTGGCGGCGGTCAGCGCGCTGAGTTTTTCGCCCGCCGTCAGGCTGCTTCCCAGCTCGGAGTACGACTGGAGAAGCCAGCTCGCGCCGGTGCGGCGGGTGGCGACGCGATCCTCAATGATGCCCATGTAACGATCGACGTCCTGCGGGCGGATGCCATGGCGAGTGAGCGCCTCGCGGGAAAGCGGTAAGAGCGTCGACTCGATGATCTCGCGCACCGTGCCGGACTTGCCATCGAGCCAGGTCATCGGGGCGTCGAGGCCGTGGCGCGCTGCGGCAAAGAAGTTGTGGCGCGCGTCGTCGAAGTTCATCTTCTCGCGCATATCCCCATACGCGTCGACGACGCCGGCCATCATCCCGAACCAGAAGGCCGCGTTGGCCACTTCATCGGCCGGAGTCGGGCCGGCCGGGAGCACGCGGTTCTCAATGCGCAGGTGCGGGCGCCCCTCGCTGATGCCGTAGCAGGGGCGGTTCCAGCGGTAGACCGTGCCGTTGTGCAGACACAGTGCCTTGAGCCCGGGCACGCGGCCTGCGGCCAGCGCCTCAAAGGGATCTTCGTCAAGCTCGGTGGCAAAAAGCAGGCGGAAGCGGGCGATGTCTTCGCGGAAGATCTCCAGCACGGAGTCGTCGATCCACTTGGTGCCAAAGGTCACCCGCGGGTTTAAGTCGCGCATATGATGGCGGGTCGGCCGCGTGTCGATCGACTGCTCTAAGAGCGCGATGCGCGTCTCATGCCAGAGGCGTTTTCCAAAGAGCAGCGGGCTGTTGGCCGCCAGCGCCGTGACCGGCGCGGACACGACCTGCGCCACATTGTAGAGCTTGGCGAACTCCTCGGGCCCCACCTGAAAGTGCACCTGAAAGGAGGTGTTACAGGCCTCGAGCATCACCGAGTCGTGTTTGACGATGAACTCGTCCTGACCCTTGATATAAAACTCATAATCGCCGCCGCGCAGGCGGCTGAGCGCATCGTTGAGGATGCGGTAGCGCGGGTTGGGCGTCATCGAGTCCAGCCCCAGGTCGCTCTTCTGCAGGGTGGGCAGGATGCCGGCCAGGGCCACGTGGCCCTTATCCTCGGCCAGCACCTCGCGGACCTTGTCGACGAGCTCAACGATGTCGTCTTCCATCTTACCGAGACAATCGTCGCCGAAGACGCGGGGCTCGAGGTTGAACTCCAGGTTGAACTGCGCGAGCTCAGTGGTAAAGCGCTTATCGTTGAGTCGCTCCAGCGCGCGCATCGCCAGCGGTGCGGGACGATACGAGCTGTCGAGCAAAAAGAGCTCCTGCTCGGCGCCGATGCGGCGGATGCCGCTCTCGATCATGCCCTCATCGAGCATCTTCTCCAGCGCTCGAACATCGCCCAGCAAGCGGCGCATGAAGTGGCGGAGTTGATCTCCACCGACCATGCCTTTGACGTCGTGTTCACCCATTGCGACGAACTCCACGGGGGGTCTGCGTTTGTGATCTGGTAACAACCACACTAGCCCACACCTTCCCCTGGATAAAGGCGATATCGCCCGCAAAGGCGCGAAATATGGGCAAAATCGCCCTTCTTACCCCCCGAACGGGTGAAAAAATGACGCGCTGCGCCAACCTTCAGCGCGCGGCGGCCTCTTCGGCGAACTTCCGCAGGTCGGCCTCCGAGTGCAGGCCCGAGCTCGACTTGACCACGCGGCCCTCCCCATCCACGACCACAAGCGTGGGCACCGCGCGCACCTTAAAGCTGGCCCGGGCCGGCCCCTCATCGAGAAGCGTGGGAAGCGTCAGGCCGTTGTAGTCGAGGTAGGTCGCCACCAGCGCCTCGCGATCGTCGGTCGGATCGTCGGTGTTCACCGAGAGCACCGCCGCCTCAAACTCCGGATCATCGGCCAGGCGCTGAAGCGTGGGCATCTGCTCGCGGCAGGGCGGGCACCAGGTGGCCCAGAAGTCGATGAGCACCACCTGACCGCGGTAGTCCTGAAGATCCACAACCTCATCGCTGCCCAGCATCGGCAGGGAGAGCTCCGGGGCGGGCTGGCCGGGGCGAAGTCCGGCGCTGGGGCCCCAGAGGTTCCAGGCGTTGACCACCAGCAGCACTCCGACCACAAGGCCAATGAGCGTGGAGAGGGCCATGTTCTTTTTGTCGATGGGCGGCGCACCTGCAGGCGTCGCCTCGGAGCCCGGCGGCGCCTGAGACTCTTGAGACATGGGCTCACTCATGGCTGAACCTCGACAGTCGGCTGGATGTTGGCCTTATGCGCGGGAATCACCTGCTTGAGCGCGTCAAAACGCGCGTTGGGCGTGGTGTAATAACGCTCGGTGCCTTTGCGCAGCACGGCGATGTTGTCTTCGTGCCATAACGAGACGTAGGGGAGCTCGCGCGCCAGAATCTGCTGCACCTCGCTGTAGATGGCGCGGCGCTTATCCGGGTTGGTCTCGCGGTCGCCGGCTTCCAGCAGCTCGTCGACGCGCGCGTTGCGGTAGGCGCCGCGGTTGGCGCCGGCGGCGCGGTTGTCTGGCGAGGGGATGTTCTCGGAGTGAAAGATCCAGCGGTAGAGGCTGGGCTCAAGCACCGAGGGCCACTGCAGGGTGGTCATGGCGAAGTTGCGGCTGCGCACGTCATGAAAAAAGGTGCCCCACTCATAGGAGCGCACCCGCACAGCAATCCCGACTTCGCCAAGCTGCTGGGCGATGAGCTCGGCAATCGAGCGACGAAACTTGCTGGCGGAGATCTTAAAATCCAGCTCAAAACGCACCCCGTCTGCGCCCGGTGCGTAGCCTGCCTCATCGAGGATCTGGCGAGCGCGCTCCGGGTCGAAGTCAAAGCGTTTCACGTCCGGCTCGTAGGCCCAGTGCTCCGGGGCGAGCATGCCGGTGGAGAGGCGCGCGGCCCCGCGAAACTTGTGTTTAATGATCGCCTCACGATCAATAGCATGCGCAATGGCCTCCCGAACGCGCTGATCTTTTAAGATCTCGTGTTCCAGGTTGAAGGCCAGGTAGGTGTATTTGAACGAGGGCGTGCTCATCGTCTCCAGGCGCTCGGAGTCTTCGACGACGGGGAGCATCAGCGGGGCGACGGCGTTCTGCACAAGGTCGGCGGTGTTTCCGAGCAGCGCGAGCAGGCGCGCGTTGTCGTCGCGCACCACCTTAAAGACGAGCCGCTCAATAGCGGGGCGCCCCTCAAAATAGTCGTCGAAGGCGCGCAGTTCCACGCGCATATCGCCCTGCTGCGACACAAAGGCAAAGGGCCCGGCGCCCAGCGGGGCGCCCGGGCATTCTTCAAATCCGGCGCATTGATGGCGCGGCACAATCCCCAGGGCCATGTCGCTCATAAAGGGGGCGTGAGGCTCTTTTAGTGTGATGACAAAGCGACGTTCATCGATCACCTCAAAGGTCTCAATGCGGCGGGTGAGGCCGGCAAAGGGAGAGCGCACAAGCTCGCTGTCGAGCTCCATGTAGGTGTACTCGACGTCGGCCGAGGTCACCGGGGTGCCGTCATGAAAGAAGATGTCGTCGCGCAGCTCCACCTCGTAACGCACCGGAGAGGTCTGTTCGATGGTGTGCGCCAGTCGCAGCTCGCGGTCGCCGTTGGCGGTGTCCAGTGAGACGAGCCCGGCGTGCAAAAGGCCCACGATCTTGGCGCTGGAGTCGCTGGTAGCAAAGCGCGGGTCGAGGCCTTTGGGCGATGCGTCGAGGATCACCACGAAGGCGTCGCCTTCATCGACCTGCTGCGAGCACGAGGGGCAGGCGGCCAGGCTGACGCAAAAGATCAGCAACGCGCCGACGAGCAGCGCTCGCCGAAAGGAGCGAAACGAGAGGATGCGCATGAAGGGAGACTCGCAACTTGGACGATGCCGGGCGCGGGAGGCGCGACTGGCAGCCAGACGCTGGCGTTGCCAGAAGGTGGGCGCGCCGCGCGGGGTGCGCGAGCCTCGAAGATACGCAGGGCGACGCTGAGGGTCAAACCCCGCCGGCGTGCTCGACCTCCGGCTGGCGGCTGGCGCCGAAGGCCCAGGCGGCCACCATCAGCGCGGCCAATGAGAGGAAGGTGAGCACCGAGCCCAGCGCGAAGTTCAGCGCGAGATAGGGTGTGATGGCGGCCAGCAGGAAGTTCGCGCCAAAACTCACGCGAAGCCCGCGGCGAAGGCGCATCGCGCGGTCGTGACTGATCCAGCCTACAAGACGCGCGCTCTCCAGAGCGAGTTTTGCGGCCAGGCCCAGAAGCACCGCGGCACCGAGAGCGATCAGGGTGTAGTGCACCACCAGGGCGCTGGTCGCGCCGAGCCCTCCCGACGCCCAGGCTGGCGAGGCCAGGGCCGTCATCGCCACAAACGTAGCTGTTCTAAGAAGGTTGCGACGCCCCGCTCCCGATACTCGTCGTCTGCCCATGCCACTGCCCTCGTCTCACCGCGTCCAGCCTTATGCGCCCGGAGGCGCTCCCACCCACAACCTCTTTCAAATGTTGTGCCACGGCGGCATTCCGGCAACGTTACGCCTTGCACAGCGCGGTGAGTGAGGCATCTGCCAGACGATGCGGAGTAGACTTTAACCAGGATCGGCAGGCCCGTGCGGCGGCGTAATCAGGGCTGCGGGCTCTCCTGCGATGCGCCCTCCTCCGGGCCGGATTCCTCGTCGCCGGACGCTTCACCTTCGTCTTCGGCTTCGGCGCTCGGATCGAACTTCACCGAGCCCAGGCGCGAGTCCAACTCCACGAAAAACTCCTCGATGTTGCGGGCGTTCTGGCCGAAGTCGCCCTTCCCCACCCGCGAGGCGCTGCGCACGTTGACCTGGCTGACAAACTCGGTAACCGGCTCCACGCGGATGGTGATGTCATCGACAAAACCCAGGCGAGTGCGGCGCTCGGCGGCGAGCTGACGACGGGCCTCGTCTTGCTCGACGAGCGTCCAGCGTTCCAGGGCTTCGACGCTTGCGGCCGACTCGCGCAGGATGCGCTCGGGCTCAGTCGAATAGTAGCCCGGCTGCACCTCGGGGTACTCCGGGGTTTTGCCGGTCTCCACCACGTTGATCATCGGCCACATACAGGCGCTGACGAGCATCAAGAGCACCAGAAGACCGGCCAGGGAGCCGGCGGCGATAAAGAGTTTTCGTTTCATGTCACATCCGATACGACCGTCATCACTTCTTCAAAGGTCGTGAGGCCTTGAGCGAGTTTTTTGATGGCGCATTCGCGCAGCGACATCATGCCGTTGGCGCGGGCGGCTTTGCGAATCTCCGGGGCGCTGGCGCGCTTTGCGATGAGCTGACGTACCGTCTCATCGACCGGTAAGAGCTCGAAGATCGCGGTCCTCCCGAAATAGCCGGTGCCCCGGCATTTGACGCACCCCTCACCATACCACATCGGCAGGCTCTGCGAGCTTCGGGGCGGGAGCTTGATCTGCAAGAGTTCCACCTGCTCGGCGCTCAGCGTGCCCTGGACCTTGCAGCGCGGGCAGATCGTGCGCAGCAGGCGCTGGGCCATCACCCCGACCATGGTCGAGGCCATCAGGAAGGGCTCGACTTCCATATCGATGAGCCGGCTGATCGCCGAGGGGGTGTCGTTGGTGTGCAGGGTCGAGAAGACCAGGTGGCCGGTGAGTGCGGCCTGGGTGGCCATCGCGGCGGTCTCTCCATCGCGGATCTCACCGACCATGATGATGTCGGGATCCTGTCGCAGGATGGTGCGCAGCGCGGTGCTAAAGTCCACATCGATGCGGCGCTGCACCAGCACCTGGTTGAACTCCTCGTAGACCATCTCGATGGGGTCTTCGACGGTGGTGATGTTGACGTCGGGGCCGGCAAGCTCACGCAGCGTGGAGTAGAGCGTGGTGGTCTTACCGCTGCCGGTGGGGCCGGTCACAAGGATCAGCCCGTGGGGGCGGTTGATGAAGTTTCGCCAGCGGGTCAGATCATCTTTATAAAAGCCGATGTGGTCGAGGTTCTGAATCAAGGCCTGCGGGTCGAAGACGCGAATGACGGCTTTTTCGCCAAAAGCCACCGGCAGCGTGGAGACGCGAAGCTCCACCTCGCGGCCGGCGCGTTCGGTCTTGATGCGGCCGTCCTGGGGGCGGCGTTTCTCGGCGATGTCCATCCTGGCGAGCATCTTCACGCGGCTGATCAGCGCGGCGTGAATGGCGCGCGGAAACTCGTAGACGCCGTGCAAGACCCCGTCGATGCGCAGGCGCACCACGGTGCGATCGCGTTTGGGCTCCAGGTGAATGTCGCTGGCGCGCTGGTCGAAGGCATAATGCAGCAGGTACTCCACCGCGTTGACAATCGGGCGGTCGGTGGCCTCGATATCGCCCACATCTTTAAGGCGAATGAGCTGCTCGAGGTTGCCGATGTCGATGCCGATGGAGAGTTCTTCCTGCGCGGCGGAGATCGAAGATCGCAGCCCGTAGACCTCGGTCACAATGCGCAGAATGTCGCTCTTGGGGCTGACCACAACGCTGAGTTCACCGGGGATCAGCGTGTGCAGTTCGTGGAGCAACTGGCGATCGTAGGGGTTATCGAGCGCGATCACCGTGCGCCCCTCCTCGCGGCGCAGCGCCACACAGCTGTGGCGGCGCGCGAAGGGCTGGCTCATGGTGCGGGCGATGAGCTCCATGTCGAGCTCCAGCGGGTCGGGCTTCTCAAAGGGGAGCCCGGCATCGCGGGCCAGCGCGGACATGATGGCGTCTTCGTCGAGAAGATCGCCGGAGGGCTGGCGAAACTCCAGCTGGGCGATGACCTCGGCCGGCGTAACCTTATAGCTCGCGCGCCGGCGCCCGGCCTGATCGGCTTTGGCCTTGAGCAGCCCGTGGCGCACCACCGCCTCCTGCTCCACAGCGCGCCGGGCCTGCTCCTGGTTGAGCAGCCCCTGGGCCATGAGCGCCTGCGCCAGGTGGCGCACTGAATAATCGACAAAGGAGGAGGGTCCGACCATAGGGTATCTGCCTGCTGCTTACGCCCGCGAAGGGCGCCCGTGATATGGGCGCTGGAAGAGGCCCGGTGCCCATCCTAAGATGAAGCATGCCCGGGAGCAAAAATCCTCCCGACCTCCACGATGTTCGCTCCATTCAAGGGCGTTGAGCCCCTCATCCACGAAGATCCCGCTTTGATGCCACGCTTGCGAACACTCACCGGCGCAGCGCTTCTCAGTTTAGCGGCGCTGCTCAGCGCCTGCCCCGCGCCTCTTGAGGAGCGCCCCGCCGGGCAGGATACGAGCGCCATCTGCGAGGCCGCCGACCTGGATCCGGGCCCGGGCTACGCCCGGCGCCTGACCCATCAGGAGTACATCTGGAGCATCCACGATATTCTGGGCGTGGACTTGAGCGCCTGGCGCGAGAGCCTGCCGCGGGAGTCGTATGTCGACGGTTTTAAGAACACCGCCTGGGGGCTGATCGTCTCGGGCAGGCATGTGGAGGTGTACGCGCACCTGGCTCAAGTGGCCACCGCCGCGCTCTCGAGCGACCACCGGTGGTTACGCCACCTGAGCGTCTGCGAAGAGACCCAGGAGCGCTGCGCCCGCACCTTTGTGGAGGAGGCCGGCCTGGAACTTTTCCGCCGGCCCTTGAGCGATGATGAGGTGCGCCGCTTCGCGGCGCTCTTCTCACAGGAGTCGACGCCCCGGGAAGGCGCCCGGCTGGTCGTTGAGGCGATGCTGCAAGCCCCGCAATTTCTCTATCGCCTGGAGAGTGACCGCTACGATGGCGCGCTCGGCGCCGCCGCGCTCAAAGATCCCGACGCCCTCAAAGGCCCGCTCGCCAGCGAGGGCATCAGCGCCCCGCTGAACTTAAAGTCTGGCACCTACCGGGTGAGCGTCGCGCTGGCCAACGATGCGCCCTACCCTATCGTTGTCAGCCTCGGGGTGGGCGATGCTCATCGCGAGGTTCGCGTGGCTCCCTTTCGCACCACGCGACTCGGCTTGCAGCTTGAACCCACCACCTCTGAAACAAGCGCATTGCGCCTGGTCGCCGAGCCCGAGGGCCGAATCACCGGCGCTCCGGTTGCACCCCGGGTGATCCACGTGGAGGTGCTCGGCCCGCTGACCTCCGGGGTCGGCTCCGGCGACGATCCCACCTATGACGTGCGCCCACTGAGCGGGTTTGAGATGGCCAGCCGCCTCTCCTACTTCATCTGGCACTCCGCGCCGGACCGCGCGCTGCTCGATGCGGCGGAGCGCGGTGAGCTCAATGAGGCCGAAGGCGTCGCGCGGTGGGCCAGGACGATGCTCGGCGACCCACGTGCTCGCCGCGCCTTTAAGAGCTACCTGGCCGAGTGGCTGCACCTCGACACGCTGGCCACCGTGGAGCGCAGCCCGGAGCGTTTCCCCGACTTCTCCGACGCGCTCATCGACGATATGCGCCTGGAGATCGAGAACTTCTCGCAGGCCATCGCTTTTGACGATCAGGCCGACTGGCTCTCCATCTTCGAGGCGCGCTTTAGTTACCTGACCCCGCGCCTGGCCGGCTATTACGGGATTGAGGCGCCGGCCGCCCCCGACCAGCCGACGTATTTTAGCGACGAAAGTCCCCGCGGCGGCCTGCTCACTCAGGGGGCGCTGCTCACGGCCAGCACCAGCAACGATACGACTTCACCTGTGAAACGCGGCATCTTCGTGCGCGAGCGATTCCTATGCCAGTCGGTGCCCTCGCCGGCGTCAAACGCCGTGATGCAGGCCGCGCCGGACACCGAGGGGATGAGCACGCGCGAGAGGTTGCAGCGCCACAGCGATGATCCCTCCTGCAACTTCTGCCACCGCGCCGCCGACCCCATCGGCTTTGGGCTGGAGGCCTTTGACGCCACCGGTCGCTACCGCAGCGTCGATGACACCGGGCACCCGCTCGATGTGCGCGGCGCCATCACCCAGAGCCCCTACGAGCGCGACACACTGCACTTTGAGGGCGCCCGCCAGCTGGGCGAACTTCTCGCGCAGAGCGAAGACGCCGAGCGCTGCATGGTCGAGCAGATGTACCAGTATGCCCTGGGCCGACCCTCGGCCGAAATCGACCGCTGCACCCTCAACGCCATCATTGATGAGGCGCGCAGCCAGGGACGCTCCTACACCGACATCATCGTGGCCATCGTATCGAGCGATGCGTTTCGCCACGTTCGCCAGCATCGCTATTTTGGAGGCACGCCATGAGCAACGACAGGAAGATGACGCGGCGAGCGTTTCTGCGCGGGGCGGGCACCCTGGCTATTGGGCTTCCATTTATTGCAGCGCTGGGAGGCGACGCGCTGCTGGGACATCGGATGTTGCGGGCGAGTGAGGCGTCGGCGCAGGCCCCACGCCGGCTGATCACCTTCTTCTTTGCCAACGGATGCCCCCCCGAGCTCTGGCTTCCGCAGAACGCCGGGCCGCTTGGCGAGCTCACAGGCGTGCTCTCGCCATTGGAGCGGGTGCGCCACCGCCTGGCGCTCGTCTCGGGCTTGAGCGACCCGGCCGGCAAAGAAGGCTCCGGCGATGATCATAGCCGCGGCAGCGGCGCGTTTGCGGTGGGGGCATCCAATCCTTTTCAGGATCACGACGTCGTCGATCACTACGGCAAACGCTATGCGAACTCCGCCGGCGGCCCCTCGCTGGAGCAGGTCGCGCTGCAACATCTTCGCCCCGAGACCACCTTGCCCTCGCTGGAGCTCGGGGTGATGCGCGGCGCGCCCAAAACGCGCACCTACCATGTGAAATCCTGGCGGGGCATCAACCAGCCCAACCCGCCGCTCTTAAACCCGTTGGACACCTTTCATCGCCTCTTCGGCCACGACCCCAACGCAGCCCCCGGCGACCCGCAGCGCGCGCGTCAACAGAGCATTCTCGATACGGTGCTGCCGGAGTACCACCGCGTCATCAGCGATCGCTACGGGCTCGATCCCTTGAGCCGGGCGCAGATCTCGGACCATCTCGATCAGCTCCGTCAGCTGGAGCGACGGGCGCAGCGCCACGACCACGCGATGCGCGCCCAATGCCTGCAGCCCGACCAGCCCGCATCGTATGCCGAGACGCGCTACTCGGAGTACGCCGAGGTCTTTCGCCTGCAGGCCGACCTCCTGGCCACGGCGCTGCGCTGCGACCTGACGCGCTTTGTGAGCTTTACGCTGGGCGCCGGTGGCGAAGACTTCTTTCTGGCCGGCACCCAGGCCGCCCACCACGAGCTGGGACACCGCTACAACGCCCGGCCCGACAACGACTTCTCCACCTACACCCTCTTCCAGATGACCATGCTCGCCGAGCTCCTGGAGCGCCTGGACGCCCCGGAATTTAGCGAGGCCAACGGGGAGACGATTCTGGGTAACTCCCTGCTGCTGGCCGGCACCGAGATCTCCAACCCCTCCACGCACAATCACGACGAGATGTTTTATCTGGTGGCCGGCGGCCCCTTTGCCGCGCGCACCGGCTACCATCACCGCGTGAGTGACGGGCGCTCCCGTGCGGTCAACGATCTTTACACCGCGTGCCTGGGAGCGATGGGGATTGAGACGCGCGTCTTCGGGGATGCGCGTCACTGCACCGAGCCGCTGAACCTGGGTTGAGGGTGACCCAGGGTCGTCTTTTGGGCGACCCACGGTCACCGCAAATCGACCACGTTTGGGCGACCCACGGTCAGCTTTTGGGTGACCCACGGTCGCTGTAAATCGGACACTTTTGGGTGACCCACGGTCACTGTAAATCAGACATTCTGGGGCGACCCACGGTCACCTTTCAATCGACCCACGGTTAGCTTTTTGCCGACCCACGGTCGCTGTAAATCGGACACTTTTGGGTGACCCACGGTCACTTTTCAATCGACCCACGGTCGTCTTTGGCGCGACCCACGGTCACCGCAAACCGGACATTTTTGGGCGACCCACTGTCACCTTCAAAACGACCCACGGTCACCCGAGCAAAGGTTTGGGAAGGGGGCGCAGGTGGCCAGATTTAAGGGTGTTCGCCCACGCTTCAGTCTCATAGCTGCCGTGGAGGCACGCATGACACACCTGCATGAACACCATCATGACGATGGTCACAAACACGGCCCGGGTTGCGGGCATATTGCCATTGAGCATGAGGATCACGTCGACTACCTGCACGACGGCCACCTCCACCACCCGGAGGGTGGCGATATGGTGGAGGAGCACCGCATCGAGGTGACCGACGTCAACCCGCACCGCTGCACGCCCTACCACCGCTGTGGCGCCCACCCTCCCGATCACGTGCACGGGCCAAGCTGCGGGCATGAGCCAGTGCCTCACGGCGATCACATCGACTACCTGGTCGACGGGCATCTGCATCACCCCCACGGTGACCACTGCGATAACCACGGCCCCATTGAGGTTGTAGACGAGGAGTAAGTGCTACTTTCGGATGGCGCGCGCGCTCAGCGGATCTTCGGGCCAGGGGTGTTTGGCGTAGCGCGCGCGCAGCTCCTTTCGCACCTCCGGGTAGGTGCGCTCCCAGAATCCGGCCAGATCATCGGTGACCTGCTGCGGCCGGTAGTTCGGGGCGAGTAGATGAAGGAGCACGGCGACCTGCCCGCGGGCGATGCGCGGGGAGTCGCGCCAGCCAAAGACCTCCTGAATGCGCACAGCGAGCACCGGGGGGGCGTCCAGGCTGTAGTCGAGGCGAATGTGGCTGCCGGAGGGGACCTCCAGCCGCGGCGGCAACTCCTCATCGAGCAGGCGACGCTGCTCGCGGTTAAGGTAGGCGCCGAGCTGACCGCAGAGGCCGATGCCACGCAGCTGGCCAAAGGTGCGTTTGCCCCAGCAGACCTGCTGCCAGATGGGCTGCTCGGAATCGCCGCGGCGCGCGTCGAGCATCAGCTGAGGGAAGTCGGCCTCGGGAAACCACAGGCGTGCGCACTCCCAGCGTAGCAGAAATTGCGCCTCATCGGTGTTGAGGCCAAAGGCCGCCACCACATCGTCGAGCGCATGCTCGAGCAGACAGGCCGTAACCTCCGAAGGGTCGGCGTGTTCGGCCACCGAGGCCACCTGACGCTCGAGCGCAATACCGTCGAAGAGGCGCTGACGCTCGGCCATCACGCGCTGGCGCTCGCCATCAAAGTCGACCACCACCCGCTCCTCAAAGCGCTCGGGGAAGGCGTCTTCGAGCCACGCCATCTCCACGGTCGAGGCCATCCGAATCAACCCGCGGCTCTGCACCCCGCCGACGGCATCGCGCGCCCGGGTGCGGCCCCCGATGGAGGCGGCGACCACCACCGGGGCCTCTCGCACCACGCTCTCACGCGCCAGCGCCAGGGCTTCGCCGCCCACCATCACAAAGCGCCCCGCGCCCTCTTCGCGCCGAAAGGCGATGCGGTCGGGGTAGGCGCTGAGCAGGGTGCGCAGCGCGTCTTCCTCATCGCCGGAGTCTTTTCGAGGATCCACGCCGGCGGCCTTCAGAAGTTGGTCGCGCACCTCGGCCACTCGCCGCGCCCCGCCCTGATGCACACGCACGCCAACGCGCCGCGCGGCCGCTCCGCTGCCACGGGCGGCGTCTTCTAAAAGCTCCGCGCGCAGCAGCACATCGCTCGCTGCGGCCGGCGCGTCGGGGGCGACCGAGGTGACGAAGTCGCGCTCCGATAAGATCGCCGCCATCGCGCAGGCCTTTGCCGAAGTCCCGCGCCGCTCCCCCTCGATGAGCATCCGGCCGAGGCGCGGGTGCAGCGGAAGATCGAGGAGGCGCCGGCCCAGATCGCTTAAGCGAAAGTCATCGGGCTCCATCGCGCCGAGCTGGCGGAGAAGATCGATCGCCTGGCCAAGCGCGACCTCGGGAGGTGGCTCAAACCAGTTGAATTCACGTGGGTCGGCGCCGCTCCAGGCCACAACTTCCTGCACCACCGGGGAGAGTTCCACGCGCTGCAGCTCGGCGTCATCGTAAGGCGCCATGCGATGCTCAAATGCCCGTGTCCACAGCCGCAACGCCCTCCCCGGGCGCACTCGCCCCGCCCGGCCGGCGCGCTGATTGGCCGAGGCCAGGCTGACATGCTCCAGCATCAGCTCGTCGAGCCCGCTGGCCGGGGAGCTGCGCATGGTGCGCACCTTGCCCGAGTCGATCACGAGCGTGACGGCCTCGATCGTCAGCGAGGTCTCGGCGATGTTCGTCGAACAGATGATGCGCCGGGGGCCGCCCGGTTCAAGGGCGCGGTCCTGCTCGCGGTTGGGCAGCGCCGAATAGAGCGGAAAGCAGCGAATGCCCTCATCGGGCGCCCAGCGCTCCAGGGCCGAGAGGCAGCGGTGAATCTCGGCCTGGCCGGGCAAAAAGATCAGAATATCGCCGCCATCATCAGCCTCACTTCCCACATGACGGCGCGCGGCGCGCGCGGCCTCAAACTCCACGCGATCTTCGGGGGGATGGTCCAGGTAGTCGATCTGCACCGGGAAGGTGCGCCCCCGACTCTTGACCACCGGAACGCTTAAGAAGTCGGCGATGGGAGCGGTGTCGATGGTGGCCGACATCACCACGATCTTCAGATCCTCGCGCACCTGCTGAACTTCTCGCAGAAAGGCGATGGCCAGATCGCTGTGCACGCTGCGTTCATGAAACTCATCCAGGATCACCACGCCCACCTCATCGAGCAGCGGGTCGCGCTGCAGCCAGCGGGTGAGGATCCCCTCGGTGATCACGAGCAGTCGGGTGTCAGGGCCGGCGCGGCGGTCGAAACGCACCTGGTAGCCGACCTCGCCACCGAGGGTCGCGCCCCGCTCCTGAGCGATGCGGCGCGCGGTGGCGCGCGCGGCCACCCGGCGCGGCTCCAGCATCACGATCTGGCGACCGCCGGCCAGCCCGGCGTCGAGAAGCGCCGGGGGCACGCGCGTGCTCTTGCCGGCGCCGGGCGGCGCCTCAATCACCACGCCGGCGTGCTTTTGCAACGCGCCCACCACCTCGCCAATCACATCGTCTACGGGGAGGTGCTTCATCGTCGCCGGCCAGCGCGCATCTGCATGTATCGGGGCTGCCTCATGAGGATTACTGCGACGTCTTCAGGTACTCCAGAAACTCACTCTCGGTGGTGAGCATGAGCACCGAGTCACTGCCGATAACGTCTTCGTAGCTCTCCATCGTGCGCAGGAAGCGGTAGAACTCCGGGTCGACGGCGTAGGCATCCGCGTAGATGGCAGCAGCCTCGGCATCCGCTCGTCCGCGGATCTCTTCGGCCTTGCGGAAGGCCTCGGACTCGATGCGTTTGAGCTCGCGGTCGCGCTCCCCGCTGATGCTGGCGGCCTCACCCTGCCCCTGGGAGCGGTATTTTTCGGCGATGCGAAAACGCTCGGCGATCATGCGTTCGTAGACGCGGTTTTGCACATCTTCGTTGTAGTTGATGCGCTTAAAACGCACGTCGAGCACCTCCACGCCCAGGTCTGCGGCGAGCTCGGCGGACTGCTCCAGGATGTCCTTCATGATCTTGCTGCGACCGTGGACGATGGGAGCAAGGCCCACGGCCAGATCTTCGCCGTCGTCTTGCTGAAGATCCTCATCGACCAGAGGCACCCGGTTGGTCGAGCGCACAAGCTCGATCAGGTCGTGGTTGGCCACCGCGTCGCGGGTCGCTCCGTCGATGATGTCGTCGAGTCGCGACTTCGCGCCGCGCTCATCGCGCACGCGCTGGTAAAAACGTAAAGGGTCGACGATGCGCCAGCGCGCGTAGGTGTCCACCCACACAAAGCGCTTATCGCGGGTGGGGATCTGATTGCGGTTGCCGTTCCACTCCAGAAAACGCTTCTCGAAGCGATGCTCACTCTGGATAAAGGGCGTCTTATAGTAGAGCCCCGGCTCGGTGAGCGCCTCGCCAACGGGTTTGCCAAACTGGGTGATGACGACCTGCTCATTCTCATCGACCACGACGGTGGCGCTGCTGAGCAGGATCAGCGCGATGATGGCGCCGGCGATCAAAAGCGACGATTTCCAGCTCATTTATCACCTCCCAGGGTCGACAGGGGCGCAGCAGGAATCGTGCTGCCGCCACCGAGCTGCATCACCGGCATCATGTTGGTGGCCTCGGAATCGATAATGACCTTGTTTTTGATCTTCGGCAGAACCTCGCCAAGCGTCTCCAGGTAGATGCGCTGGCGGGTGATCTCGGGCGCCTTGGCGAACTCCTCATAGAGGCTGGCAAAGCGTGCGACCTCACCGCGGGCGCGGTTGGTACGATCGATGAGGTAGCCCTCGGCCTGCTGGATCTGTTGTTCAGCGCGGCCCTCGGCGCGGGGGATGACCGCGTTGTAGTCGCGACGCGCCTCATTGATCATGCGCTCCATCTCCTGCTGGGCCTGGTTGACCTGGTTAAACGAAGGTTTGACCGGATCGGGAGGCGTCACATCCTGGAGGATGACCTGGCCGATGGTGATGCCCATCTCGTAGTGGTTGCAGAGCTCCTGGAGGCGCGCCTGCACCGAGGAGGCAAGCTCGGTGCGACCGGCGGTGAGCACCTCGTTGACGGTGCGATCGCCCACAAACTCCCGCATCAAAGCCTGAGACATGTAGCGCAGGGTGTGTTCCACATCGCGCACCCGGAAGAGGTAGAGGTAGGGATCGCTGATGCGGTACTGCACCGTCCACTCCACCTCCACCACGTTGAGGTCGCCGGTGAGCATCAAGGACTCATGCTCATAGCCCTCGCTGCTGTAGCGGGTGGTGTCGCCGACCGCCGCGGTGCGAAAGCCGAACTCCTCTTTGCGCTGCTCTTCGACCGGCACCTTGTAGACCTTCTCGATGCCCAGGGGCGCCTTAAAGTGCAGGCCCGGCCCCACCGAGCGCGAGAGTTTGCCCAGGCGCAGCACCACGCCGACGCTGTTGGCGTCGACCTGAAACATGGAGCTGCCGACCACCACCATAAAGAAGATCCCCAGGGCGATGACGCCGGGCATCTTTGAGCGGCTTAGCGCGCTTAGTTTATCTCGATCGATCGCCATCGCATCGTCTCCTGGGTGTCGGGTTTATGCAGCAGTATAGCAGACTTAAAGCCCGGGGAAGAGGGGGCGGAACCAGGGGATGCCGCCGAGCACGAGCAGAAGCCCGATGGTGTAGAAGATCGCGCCGCGCTTATGCTTCTTAGCGTCGTCGTCGGCTTTTTTGGCCGCGATCGAGCCGGCCTGAATGACGAAGACGGCCAGGAGCATTAAGAAGATGTGTTCGACCACAAAGAAGCGGATGCCACGGGTGCTCATCGCGTTGGCCATGTCGGTAAGGCCGGTGCGCACAAGGGGGCTTAAGCCGTAGAGCGCAAGCCCCAGCAGGAGCTGGGTGTGCATCGAGGCGACGAGCGCCACCGAGCGCAGGCGGTCGCCGCGGGTGTAGGCGCGTTTGGAGAGCACGCCCTGCCATGCCGTACCGATCGCAGCAAAGGCTGCGATGAGGACCACCCAGCGAAGCACGTTATGAATCGCCACCAGAACATCGAACATCAGCTTACTCCTCGACGACCCTGCGGGCCGCATCTCGTCAGACGTTACGCGGCAGCGCGGCGCGCTGCCCCGATCACCACTCAGGTTGCCGGGGTTATAACGAGGGGGGATCGCCGGGGCAAGGATCGCCGGTCAGCCCAGGGCAAATCGCCGCAGCCCGTCGAGGTCGAGGATGCGCAGCGCGCGGCGGTCGCGGCGAATAAGCCCGGCGCGCTCCAAAAGCGCCAGCGCCTGGCGGGCGCGCTCGCGATCGAGGCCGGCGAGCGAAGCGAGCTGGGCTGAGGAGAGAGGCGGCGCCACGCGCTGGTTGCCGGGCCCGGGCTCCCCGTAGCGCTCGGCAAGCTCCAGGATGGTCTGAGCCTGGCGCGCGCCGGTCGACGTGCGCAAAAGCGGTGCCAGGGGCACGCTGAGCTCGCGGCGCTGAAAAATCGAGCCGCCCTGCACCATGCGTTCGGGCAGCAGCAACTCGACGCTCTCGCGCAACGCCTCCTGCTCCATGATCACAATGGTCGTCTCCTGGTGGGCAAGTGCTTCAAAGTCCGGGGCAACCTCGTCGGACGGCGGCGCGAAGGCGTCACCTCGCGCCAGCGTGGTCTCACTTCCCAGGATGACCTGCCCCTCCAGGACGACGACGCGCTCATCGTGCTCGCGATCCAGGTGAATGCGGGCGGCGTGCCCCCAGCGCTCGACGCGGCCGCGCTCGCGCAAACGATCAAAGGTGGCCCGGGCCTGTGGCCCGGTGATGAGCTGGCGAAAGTGCCAGAGGTTGGACGTCGACTGCGATTCTGCCACGGGGCCCTCAACTGCGTGCTGGCGCGCCAGGATGGTGCGCCTTCGGGGCCCTAGCCTACCTTCGCAGCGTCGGAGGCGCACCTGCTGATGAGCTCGGCTTTGAGCGAGAGGTGCTCGTCGAGGATGGCGACGACCTCGCGCAGCGCGCCGGCCTGGGGGCTGGCGGCGTCGATGGAGGCCAAGGCGTGGCGGGCGTGGGTCAACGCGTCGCGAATTTGCCCGGGAGGTGGGGCGTGGGGGGGAGGTTGCACCCGCTGCAACCCGGCGTTGTGCACCTCCCCGAAGAGCGCGGGCTTCTGCAGAAACTCGCCCATCATCGGGGCGACCTCGGCGGGGAGATGCGTCTCCTGAAGATGCTCGGTGATGGCCCGGCGCAGGCCGCCGACCTCTTCATGGGCCCGGGGGGACCAGGCGGCAGCGCCGGCGTTGCTTCCCTGATCGATGCGGCTCATGGCTGCTGCTCCCGCCACAGACGCGTGGCCACCTCATCCATCTGGGCCTCGGCCTTGCGGCGGTGGAGCGTCTTCTGCTCATCCCGCCAGGCTTCGTGATGGCCCTCCACGGCTTTGAGCGCGCTGATGGCGCCCTGCATCGCACGCTGGGCGGCGTGCACCTGACGCTGGGCGCGCTGCTCCTCTTCCTGAACCTGGGTGAGCGCCTGCTGCGCCTCGTCGCTGAGCTGGCGCAACCCTTCGAGGTAGCGGTCGATGTTCTGAAGTTCGACCAACGCCATGCCCTTCTGTCGGGCCCGCTCATCGAAGGTCTGGGTGCCCTGGCGGCGTTGGGCCTCAACGCGTTCCCACCGGCCCTGGGCCTCGCGCACGCGCCGGCGCACCTTCTCGAGTTCACCGACGGCCTCGGCAAACAACGCCTCGGCCTGCTCTCTCTCCCCCTGGCGCAGCTCCAGGAGCACCTGAAGTTCATATGCCTCGCTGGTCATGACCATCCTCCCTCTGTGAGTTTCGGGGGATACGGCGCCCCATGGTTTTTCGGGCCTTACGCAAACAGATCACTGATGCGCTCAATCGTCTCATCGAGGCTTGTGTGCTCATCGAGCCCCTGCTTGAGCAGCGCCTCCATCTCCTCGATGCAGTCGATGGCAAAATCGACCTCCTCATCCGCCCCGTACTCGTACGCCCCCAGGCTGATAAGATCTCGCCGGCTCTCATAGGTCGCCAGCACCTGGCGAAAACGCTCGGCGACCTGCACGTGCTGCGGGGTTGTGACCGCCCGCATCACGCGCGAGAGCGAGGGCAATACGTCAACGGCCGGCCAATGACTGCGACTGGCGAGCTTACGACTTAAGATGATGTGCCCATCGAGGATGCCGCGGACTTCGTCGGCGATGGGCTCTTCCATATCACCGCCGGCGACAAGCACGGTGTAGAGCGCCGTGATGGAGCCGGTCTCATCGTTGCCGGTGCGCTCGAGCAGGCGCGGCAGCATGCTGAACACACTCGGGGGGTAACCCTGACGTGCGGGCGGCTCGCCGGCGGCCAGGCCCACCTCGCGTTGCGCGCGGGCAAATCGTGTGACCGAGTCCATCATCATGAGCACCTCGGCGCCTTCGGCACGAAAATATTCAGCGATGGCAGTCGCCACAAAAGCCGACTTCAGGCGCACCATGCTCGGCGCGTCACTGGTGGCCACGACCACCACGGCCTTCTTCATGCCCTCTTCTCCGAGCACCTCTTCGAGGAAGTCGCGCACCTCGCGGCCACGCTCGCCAATGAGCGCAATCACGATGACCTCGGCCTCACACCCCCGGGCGATCTGCCCCATCAAGGTCGACTTACCCACGCCGCTGCCCGCAAAGAGCCCGACGCGCTGGCCTTTGCCTACGGTGAGCAGACCGTCGATGGCGCGCACCCCCATGGAGAGCGGCGCGGTGATGCGCCGACGTTTAAAAGGATCCGGGGCCTCGCGCAAAATCGGCCAACGCACAAAGCCCGCGCCTCCCAGCGGCGGACCGGCGTCTATGGGGCGGCCCAGCCCGTCGAGCACCCGGCCCAGGAGCCCCGGACCGCAGTGGATGCTCAGGGGTTGCCCCGTCGACTCCACCTCGGCGCCCGGGCCGATGCCCTCCACGCTGCCGAGCGGCATCAACACGGCCAGATCGCCCTCAAAACCCACAACCTCGGCGGGCATAGTGCCGCGGGCACCCAGACGTATCTCCACCAGGTCACCCACCGCCGCGTCCGGCACGCTGGCTTTGACCACCAGGCCCGTGACCGCCTGCACCCGACCGGTGACACGCACCGGGCTGGCCGCGTCCAGGCGATCCATATAGCGCGAGAGGATCGACGTCTCATCAAAGGGCATTATGAACCTCCGTCGAGGAGCGCCGCCTGCAGCACATCGAGCTGGGTCTGCAGTCTGGCGTCGATCTGGCCGGACTCGGTCTCAATGAGGCAGCCGCCGCGGGCAACTTCCTCGTCGGCCTGCAGGTGTACCGGCGCGCCGCCGACCACATACGAGAGACGCGCCTCGGCCGCTCGCAACGTTGCAAGATCGTCGGGATGCACGCGCAGCAGCACCTGGCGTTTTCCGCGCACAAGCTCCAGCGAGCGCGCCACCATCTGCTCGACCCGCTCCGGCGCCATCTCCAGCGACTCGCCAATAAGACGAGAGGCGATCTGAAAGGCCAGGCGCACCATATCGGGCTCGGCGCGCTTGAGCAGCAGGTCGTACTCGGCGCGCGCTTTTCCCAGCGCGTCGAGCGTCTCTTCGGTCGCCTGACGCTGGCCCTCTTCGAGCGCGCGGGCGCGAATGCGCTCGGCTTGAGCGTGTGCTTCGTCCACCTCGCGGGCGGCGTCGGCACGCAGCCCGGCGATCGTCTCCTCCAGCGCCTCCAGATCAGCGATCACGCGCTTTCGCACGATCGTCGCGCCGGCAAAGACCGGCTTCACCGCCCGGGCCACCTCGGAGCCCGCCTTGAGAAGCGGACGAACATCCTCGAGCTCATGCATCATCAACCTCCTTCATCTCGGCGGTCTCCCCGTCGGGCGCGGGACGCCTGGCCAGCGAGGCGATCACGTCTTCAATCGAGGGGAGAAGTTCGGCCTGGCTGGAGCGCAGCGCGGCCGCCCCGAAATCATTGAGTCGCGCGCGCAGCCTTCCCCCTAATCGTGCGCGCAGGTGCGCGGCCAGCGAAGGATGACGAAGGGTCGCGGGCTGCATCACAAAGTAGAGACCAAACTCGGCGACCTGATCGGGGCGACGCTGGCGGCCGATCAACCGCACGTAGCTCTCGCGCACGCGGCGGCTCAACCCTTCACCGAGCGCCGGGGGGCTGAGCAACCACCCGCGGAGCTCCATCGCCAGCGTGGGATCGAGTCCCAGCGTCAGCTCCATTAAAGGACGAAGCGGCGCCTGCGGGCGCATCGACGCGATGAGAAAACCGCCGATTCGCGTCAGGGCCTGCAGCAGTGATGCCTCATCGCGAAGTCCCATGAGCACGCGGGAGTCCACAGGCTCTGACGAAGCTGCAGGACCATCCTCGGCAAACGCCTCGGTGAGCGCGCTGCTCTCTGGCAGAGAGGTGGTGAGCCAGCGCTGCAAGAGATCTGAGAGCGGGGCGCTGGTGGAAGGATCGACCCGGGCAGCATCGTCGGCGCCTCCGCCCCCTCGGGAGCGCAGCGCCACCCAGGCCGCGGCAAACCCCTGCTCCGCCTGCGTTAATGCGGCCTTCTCACTCACAGCCCCTCCTGCTGACGACGGCGCACGACCAGCACCACCAGGCCGGCAGAGAGCGCCATGATCATCAGGGCCATGCCCACAATGAGCGCCTTGACCATCGAGGCGCTCTGCGGCGCCACCACCAGAGGGCCGACCGCCGCAAAGACCGCCTCGCGCTCCTGCACCGGAGCCATCGTCGCGCGCGTCATCACCACCTCGATCGCCTCCGGCTTGAGCTCCTCGACCGCCCCGGCGACCAGCGCGCGCACCTCCTCCTCGCTCAGCGGCGGCTCCTCGCTCTCAAGCACCCGCCAGCGTACCAGCACGCTGGCGCGGGGCTCGGCCTTCGGGGCGTTGCTCAGCTGCACCCGCGCCTTCTGCGGGAGCACCAGGTGGACGTGCGCATCCACCACGCCGTCGATCTTCAGAAGGCTTGTGCGCACCTCCTGGGCGGTGGCGTACTGCAGGATCACCCGCTCCTCCTGGGAGGTGGGGATAAGCCCCGCGCCGGGATAAAAGTCGCCAAACCCGGACTGCACCGGCCGCGGAAGCCCGGCCTGCTGCAGACGCTCCCAGGCCTCCACACGCTCGGCCCGGGGCACCTGGACCACCCACAGGGTGGCGTCGGCCGGGTCGGGCACCTTGGTCGCGCCAAAGCCCGCACGGCTGAGCTCAACGACCATCGCGTTGGCCTGCGCCTCATCGAGCCCGTGGTAGAGAGGCTCGGTACAGGCCAGCGCCCACAGCGCAAAACATCCCACAAGCAGATACCGCCATCGCTCCAACATGCACGCCCTCCCTCAGACCTGGGTGTTCATCACCTGTTTGATGCCGCCGGTGGCCTTCTCGACGACCTTGGTCGTCAGCTCCACCTTCTGGCTGTAGCTGTAGATCAACGCCTGCATCTGCAGCATCTCCTCGGGCCCGAGCGCATCGCCGCGCATGCTCGACTCCAGAAGCTCGCTGATGCGGCTCTCATCACCAAGAATCCCCTCGATGTAGGCGTCCAGCGCGGCGGGCTCAGCGACCTGCTCGGTGGCCTCCACCGGCGTCACGTCCGGGGTCTGCTCCACCTGGGGAGGCCCCTGGTGGAGCACCTCGGCAAAACTCTTACCGGAGGGCTGCGCGCCTTCGGTGGCGGCGCTCTCTTGCATCATCTGGGCGGCCTGTGAGGCCATCGCGCCTGATATCGGGTCGGTCATCTGCACGCTCCTGTTCACGTCGGGTTACCGGGCTTGTTCTATTATCGAAGCCCGTGAACAGAGTTTGCGTCTGACCCCCTATTTTTTTTGAAGATGTGCAGAAAAGTCGCCCTTCTGGCGAGTTCAGCGCGGGCGAAGATCGACCGTTTCGCCCGCCAGGGTGGCGTCGATCGCCAGATGCACGTCGGCCTCAACCTCGATCGAGGCGCGCAGCCGGCGCCCCTCCAGAGTCTCAAAGACCAGGGTGTGAGGGCCGGCGTCGAGCTCAAGCGCCTCGATCGGGCCGGCGCCATAGGAACGCCCCTCAATATAGATGGCCGCGGCTGGCGAGACGCTCAGGCTGAGCGTGCCCTTTCCGGTGGCAATAGGTTCAAGCGCGGTGTCGATATGCACGCTCCCCATCGCGTTGAAGTCCAGGGCAAAGGCCTGGGGTCGCCGCTCATGGGCGCTGACCTCCAGCGTTTTGATGCCCGTAGCCGGCACGACCTCTTCGAGCGGGCTGGTGCCGACCGAACCACCATCAAGCATCACGCGGCTGCTGCGAGGGCGAGTGCTCACGCGCACGATCGCCCGGGTGGCCTGCTGACTTGCGAGCATGCCTTCCACCCGCAGATGCTCCTCTGGCGAGGGCTGCACCCAGGCGACATGAGGCCTGTGGCCTGCATGTTCAAATTGCACGTGGCTGAGGCCGTCGGCCACAACATTTTCCAGGCGCAGCGGCGTGATCCCCACCCGCTCGCCATTGAGGTAGATCGCCGCGCCGGGCGGGGTGCTCTCAAAGCTCAGCGGCGCGCGCGCACCGCCGACCGAACGCTCCAGCACCACCGGCTCAAGCGGCGAACCGGCGGGGGCCTCAAGGCGCACCGGGCGAAAGCCCTCGGCCACGATCCACAGGTCGTGAGTGAGACCCGCTTCGAGCTCCGCCTGCATCGGCGTGGCTCCGTCTAGCCGAAGACCGTTGGCGATCACCCGCGCCCCCGGGGGCTCCGTTACGATGCTCAAGGTTGCCATCTGGCGAGGTTGGGCCTGCAACGCCGGCGCCTCGTCCACCGCCTCACTCGACTCGCCAACCGGCCACAAGAGCGCGACCAGACCGACCGCCACAATGACCGCGACGAACGCAGCCCAGAGCAGCATCCGCCGGGGCGCACCGGCGCGCTTGGCCTCGATCGTGGGCATCGCCGCGGTCGCCGCGATCGAGGGCGTCGGCGGCGCCCAGGGCGACGGGCCGCTCGACGATGCCACGTCCAGATCGGGGATCTTGCGCCAGAACGAGTCGTCGCTCGACGCCGATGAAGTCGCCGATGCGGGCGCCGGCGTTGGTGCCTTCGCCACACTGCTCGGGGCAACTTCCTCGGAAGCCCCGGGAGCGCTGGCCGAAACATCACCGGAAACCCGGTGCGCATCGCGCTCGGCAAGCTCCGCCACCCTCGCCACCACACCCAGGGTCGCGTCGTCATCGACGTCGCTGATGTTCTCGTCGACGCGCACATCCACCAGCGTCTCGTCGATCGACGCGCCGCCCGCCTCGCCATACACGTGAGCCCCAGGCCCGCGGGCCTCCACCCGGCGCACTTCCACTACCGGCACCCCGCCCTGCTCCCCGACGTCTTCGCGACGCGCGCCCTCGCCGAGCTCCAGGGTGGTTACGTCGATGGAGCTTGCGCGGGTGCGCTCCTCAATCACGTCGACGTCTTCCAACACTTCGAGATCATCGTCGTCGAGCACAAAATGCTGCTCGGAGATCGTGACCGGGCGCGTGGCATCGTCGCTGCCATCGTCGATAACGTCGGCTGGTATCTGGGCGCGACGCTCCAGCTCCTGCAGGTACTCGGCGAGCTGGCGCGCCCCCACCCGGACACGGCGTTCAAAGAGCCAGTCCTCCAGGGCCTCGGCCAGCTCCCCGGCGCTCTGATAGCGGTCTTGAGGGTCGCGGGCCAGAGCGCGCAGCACAATCGCCTCAAGATCCTCGGGGTAGTCCGCGCGCACCTCGGTGGGCGGGGTCACAATGCCCTCGGTGATCTTGCGCATCGTCTCGTACTCGGTGCGCGATCGAAAAAGACGCGAGACGGTCGTGATCTCGTAGAGCACGATGCCCAGCGTAAAGATGTCGCTGCGATGATCGAGCGCTCCGCCGTCGAACTGCTCCGGGCTCATGTAGGAGAACTTCCCCTTAAACTCCCCGGTGCGCGTGTGCGTGAGCCGACTCTCGGCCTTGGCGATGCCGAAATCGCAGATCTTGACGCCCCCCTGAACGCTCAAAAGCACGTTCTGCGGCGAGATATCGCGGTGGACCACCCGCATCGGTCGGCCCTGGTCGTCGCAGCGTGTGTGCGCATAATGGAGCCCGCTGGCCACATCGGCGATGATGCGCACGGCCAGCTCCCGGGGTAAAAAGAAGTCCTGCTTGACCCCGAGTTCACAGACCCGACGAAGATCGAGCCCTTCGACAAGCTCCATCGCCAGGTAAAAGGCACCGTCGACCACCCCCAGATCGTAGATCTGCACGATGTTGGGATGCAGCAACCTCGAGGCGATGCGCGCCTCATCGATGAACATCGTGATGATGTCATCGCGATCGACCAGATGCGGGAACATGCGCTTGATCGCCACCGGCCGGCTAAACCCGCCGATCTCCCCTAAGGCGCGAGCCTCAAAGACCTCGGCCATGCCCCCCTGAGCGATCTTGCGATGAAGTTGGTACGTCCCGAACTCTTCGGGCATCAGTGACCTCGAAGCCCGCAAACAGGCAACCCAACAAATCCACTTGAGACAATCCGGTGCCAACTCTAAAAGAGGTGCGAGAAGAGCGTCAAGCACGCCCCCCCGGCAGGCACCATCGCGATGATGAAGGGAGTCTAAGATGATCAAGCACGTGGGCATTCTGTGCATCGGCGACGAACTGCTCGACGGCCGTGTCAGCGACAAGAACGGGCGGCATGTGATGCGCCTGGGCGAAGATCGTCTCTTTCAGGTGCGCGAACTTCGCATCGTGCGCGACGACGAAGATCGCATCGTTCAGGCGCTCGATGCGCTGAGCTCCTGCGACGTCATCGTGGTCAGCGGGGGGCTGGGGCCGACCGCCGACGACCGCACCCGCGAGGCGGCCGCAGCCTGGAGCCAGGATGTGCTCCACGAAGACGCCCCCAGCCTGCAGCGGCTTGAGGAGCGCGCCCGGGAGCGCGACTACACGCTGACCGACAACAACCGCCGCCAGTGCACGTTCCCCTCCCGCGCCACGATCCTGGCCACCGAGGTGGGCACCGCGCCGGGGTTTCGCGTGGATCATCGCGGCTGCGCCGCGTTTTTTTTCCCCGGCGTCCCCCGGGAGTTTCAATGGTTTGTGGAGCGCTACCTCTTACACGAGCTCGGCCCCGATGACGACGCCCCCCGGGCCAGCGCTCGCCGACGCTACTACGGTCTGGGCGAATCGAAACTCGAGACGATGGTCGAAGGCATCGAACCCCTGGCGCATCAACTCGGAGGTCGGGTGGGGTATCGGGCGAGCTACCCGGTGATTGAGGTCTCGCTCAAAGCGCCCGAGGACGCGGCGCTGGCGCAGCTGGTCGACTTCATTGAGGCTCGCATCGGCGCCTGGCTCGTTGCCGAGGGCGGCGAAGACTTCTTCGCGCGGGTGGGTCGCCGCCTCATCGAGCATAAGGCGACGGTGGCCGTCGCCGAGTCCTGCACCGGCGGGCTGCTGGGCGGGGCGCTCACAAAGACGCCGGGGAGCTCGGCCTGGTTTGAGGGGGGCTTTCTGACCTATGCCAACCAGGCCAAGATCGATCTTGTGGGCGTCAACGCCTCGACCCTGGCCAGTGAAGGCGCGGTGAGCGCCGCGGTGGCCTGCCAGATGGCCCTGGGCTCCGCACGGGCCGCCGGCGCGACCTTTGGATTGGCCATCAGCGGCGTGGCCGGCCCCACCGGCGGCAGCGCTGAGAAGCCGGTGGGCACCGTCGACTTCGGCCTGCACACCCCGCAGGGCACCTTTCATAAACGCGCGCATTACCCGGGGCGCACCCGCGATGAGATCCGCACAGCCTCGGTCTACACCGCGATGGCCCTGCTGCTCTGGCACCTCGAAGGTCGCCTGGACGCACACGATGTGCGTGGCCCCTTTGATGCGAGCAGTGTGGAGGCCGGCGTGCCCCCTGCTCCCTGAGCCCGACCTTGTCAGCGCTGCGGGGATGGTTGATAACCTCCCGTCCGCGCTACGCTCCTCTCTCTCCGCCTGAAGTTCCCCATGATGCGACGCCTCTTCATAGCTGTAGACCTCTCGATCAACGTCGTTGAGCGCCTTGTTCTTTTCCAGGATGAGCTCCAGGGCCGTCTTCGAGGCGCCTTCGGCGACGATCTCAGCGTGCGCTGGACCGAGGCCGAGAACATCCACCTCACCCTGAAGTTTCTGGGTGATACCCCCGGCGATCTCGTCTCGATGCTTGAGAGCACGGTCAGCCGCCTGGCCGAGCCCCTTTTTCCCTTTGAGGTGGAGTGCCGCGGCTTTGGAGCCTTCCCCCGCCCCGACCAGCCCCGCATCCTGTGGGCCGGCCTCGACGCCAAGAGCGCCGAGGTGCTGGGACTTTTGCAGCAAGCGCTGGAGCGCGACCTCCAGGAGATCGGTGTGGCGGCCGACCCCCGCGAGTTTTTGCCGCACATCACTCTGGGGCGGCTGAAGTCGCGCGCAAACCCCGATCTCGGTGAGATCTTCGGGCGTTACGACGAGCTGAGCTTTGGCAAAAGCTACATCAAAGATCTGGTGCTCTATGAGTCGCACCTGCGCCACGACGGTCCGCGCTATGAGGTGCTGGAGCGCTTCGCGCTGGGGCAGCACGCTTAAGCTAAACCCTTGATTTCAGACACAAATCCGCAACGCTCGCCGCGCTACTCCAGACCACTGGAGCGCCGGAGCTGCTCGCTCTGAAAGCGCGCGATCGAGGCCTGCGGCCCATTCGGAAGACGCGCAAGGTAGGTCTGGTACGCCTCAATCGCGGCGCCGATGTTGCCGCGATCACGCTCCGCGCGGCCCAGGCCGATGTAGGCGTCGCCGTAGGTCGCGTCGCGGTAGATGGCGCGACGAAACTGCGCGACCGCCGAGTCCAGAGACCCCAGCTCCAGCAGCGCCCACCCAAGGCCGGTGATCGCCTCGGGGTTGCTCTCATCGATCTCGGTGGCGCGGTGGTAGCGGGCGCGCGCCGCCTGCGCGTCACCGCGCTGCAGGGCACGCCGCGCCGAGGCCAGCACCGCATCGATGTCGGGGCGTTGCGACTTCTGCGCGACGCGCTCGCTTCGCTCGCTCGCTGCGCCAACCTTCTGCACCGCCTCGGCAACTGCCGCCACCCAGACCGGCAAATGTGCCGCCCGACGCGCAGCGTGGCGCGCCTCAACCACCCGATCGGCCGCACTGACGACAGGCGTACTACGCGCGTCTGAATCCGGCGCCTGATCCTCGGCGAGTGCCTGCGTCTCTGATGCGTCAGCCGTGCCCGCGTCGCCCTTGAGCCAGGCATCGAGGTAGCCGGCGTACCAGGCACCGGCTCCGGCACCTGCCAGGAGCAACACGAGCAGCACCGCCAACGCCGGGCCCCGCGAGCGACGGACACGCCGCTCCGGAGCCACGATCATCTGCGAGCCAGACTGGGTCACACTCAGATCGCCGAGCGACCAATCATCGTCCTCGGGCCCCACCGGCGTCAGATGGGGTGCTCGTCCGGGCGATCGCCGGCGCGTGGCGTCGGGCTCCGGGGCTGCAGAAGCCGGGCCGAAACGCTCCGCGTCAAGGTTGAGCCCTGGCGAGCGTGGCGCGGGTGCGACCGACTCCTCGGCGACAGGCTGGCGGGGGGTGGCGCGCGCCTCGCGCAGCGGCGCCGGTGTGGGCTGCTCTTCACGAGGGGGCGCGGCTGCACCCGGCTTCGCGGGAGGACGCGCCGCGTCGTGATGCGGCGTGGTCGACTGCCGGGGGCGCGCGGGCGTCGACGCCGCCCCAAAACTCTGCGTGGCGCGATCCTCCATCGGATCACGTCGCTCCGCTCGCCCCAGCCCGGCGATGGACGCCACCGCCTGAAAGACCGGCGCGAACTCCCCGAGACTTCCCAGCTCACTCCAGCGCTCGCCAGTGCGCGAGATGGCGTCGTGCGCCTCCACCTCGCCAGTCATGATCCAGCGATGAAGCTCGTCGAACCCCCAGAAATAAAGAACATCGCCGCTGGAGGCTTTGCGCACCATCCAGCGACGCTGGCTCTCGTCGCGCAGCTCCTCGGGCACCTCAAGACGAAAGAGGTGATCGCACTGGCTGCACTTGAGGTTGACCGATCCCACCGAGCGCAGCTGCGCCTCATCAAACTCGTAGAGCGTCTGGCACTGCGGGCAAGAGACGTCCATCGGCATAGGTTGGAGGAGAGCCTCTCAGGCCGCCCTCCTTACTCCATCGTGGGAGGTGGCGAGCCGCCCTGGCTGCGCAACTTACGGGCCTGCTCACGCATCTCTTCGACCTTATCTTGCTGGCCGAGCTTCTCGTGCACCTGGGCGCTCATGTCGTAGATCTGAACGCGGTCGGGGTCGAGCAAGCGGGCGGTCTCCAGGCGGTCGAGCGCGGAGGTGAGGCGATTGGACTCAATGTCGACGCGGGCGTCTTCCAGGATGCGATCCACCTGCGCGCGCTGGTCGGGATCGGGCGCGGCGGGAGCCTCCTGGGCGGCCGCCTCTTCCGCTGAAGGCGCCGCAGCTGGCGCGGCGGAAGGAGCGGGCGCCGGCGAAGGCGCGACGTTCTCAGCCCCTGCGCCACCGCCGAGGGCGGGGAAGTTGATGATGCCGCCCAGGTGCAGGCCCAGCGCAATGGCCACAAGTCCCAGAAGTCCGAAGACGCCCCAGAGCACCATGGTGAGCGCGTTGCTGTCACGCGAAGGAGGACGGAACCCGGCGTTGGGATCGATCTTCTCGCGCCCCTGGTTGGGAGGCGGGTTCTGGCCGACCGCAGGCATCCCGGCCGTCATAAAGGGAGAGGCCGGCTGAGGCGCCGGGGTGGGAGCGCCACCGGGGACCGAAGGCGCCGCCGCAGGCGGCGTCATCGCCGGCGAGGAGCCCGACTGCGAAGGCATCGCCGGTGAGGCGCCCGAGCCGGTGGGGCTGGTCGGAGCAGGCCCCATGCCCGGCATCGGCGCCTGTGCGCCCGACGAGGCCACCGAGAAGTTCCCCGATCGCTGCGTCGCCGCGCCGCCTCCCGGCGAAAACTGCGGGTACTCGCTCAGCGGGAAAAACTCTCCGCCCGAGGAGAGCTTATAGCCGTTGAGGTCCTCACGGCTGGCAAGCCAGCTGCGCAGGCTCTTGTTGTCGGCAAACTCGTAGGTCAGCCCGAAGTTGGTCTGCAGCTTCCAGGGGCCGTCGTGGGCGGCGTCGACGCCTCCTGCCGGGGCCGCAGGCGCAGCCATGCCGGGCGACGATCCCGACGCCGAAGGCGCAGCGGGGCTTGCCCCGAACGCCGGCGCTCCGGCCGGCGGCGGGGTGGGCTCCGCCGACGCCGAGAGGCGCTGGGCCGGCATCGCCTGCTCCACCACCGGTGGGGGCGCGATCTCAGTAGCCGGTCCACCCTCATCGGGCATCGAGGGCGGCGCACTGGCAGGTCGCGCACCCAGGTGCTGCAGGCTCTTATGCACGATGTCCGGCGAGAGCTCCTGGGTGTGGAGGTCATCCTCCTCGGCCGCAGCTCCCAGGCCGGGCAACGCGCCGCTGGCCATCGGGTTGGACATCTCAATGGTCTGGTCGCCCCCGCCATCGCCGAACATCGAGGAGAAGTCGGGCAGCTCCGCGCCCGACATCACCTCGGTCTTGGCGACTTCATCCTCAACCGCGGGCGCCGGGTTCTGCGCGGCGGCCTTGTTCTGATTCATCGCGTTGAGGAGTTCATGAAGGTTGGGGCGCTCGGCGATCGAGGTCTTATCCGCCTCATGCTCCGGCTCGGCCGGGGCTTCCGGGTACACGACAAAAGCGTGCGCACAGGAAGGACACTTGATCTTGCCCCCCGAGGGCGGAATGTTGGCGTCATTGACGCGATATCGCGATGAACAGCTGGGACACTGGACGATCATTCCGTGGTCTGCTCCGGATGGGATGGATCAAGCGAGGAGCGCGGTCTTCAGAGCGCGCCCCTGGCATCTGGGGCTTTGAGAACAGGCCCTGAAATCAGAGCCGAGGGCAGGCAAAGCCGCCCTCCTCAATGGGCCGCATTAGACCACACGCCCCCACCCCACGCAAGAAGGAGGCCTGGCGCTTTTTTGCTCCTCAGAGCACAAAAAAAGCCCGGCCGAAGCCGGGCTTTTTCACATCGTCAACCTGCGACTTAGAGCGCCGCGGTGATGTCGATGTTAAGGACCATCAGAATCGAGATAACGAACGCGTAAATCACGAGCGACTCGATAAGGGCAAGGCCCAGAATCAGCGGGGTGAAGAGCTTGCCGGCCGCGCCCGGGTTGCGCGCGATACCTTCAAGAGCCGCCGCAGCCGCGCGGCCCTGACCCAGCGAACCACCCAGCGCGGCCAGGCCGACACCGAAGGCCGCCGCAGCGCCCAACCAGGCGTAGGTCGTGAAGACGTTATCGGCCGCAGCAGCGGTGCCCTGGGCGAACGCCGAGGTGCTCCAGAGTGCGACAATAGCGAAGGTGCTCAAAAACGTGATCGTGGATTTCTTCAGCATGGACTGCGTCCTCCTAGCTCGCGCAACGCCAACTCTTTTGCGGCGTGCGCCATTGTGACGGGTATCAATGTGTTGATACGCCCTGATGAAAGCCGTCTAGGCCAACAACCTTTCTGGCGAGTCGTTTAATGGTCTTCGTGCTCAATGGCAAGGGCGATGTAGATGCTGGACAACAGGCAGAAGACCAACGCCTGAATCGTGCACACCAGCAGCCCCAGGAAGAGGAACGGCACCGGGATAAGAATCGGAATGCTGAACATCCCGGAGGCCAGATCTCCAAACACGCCCAACACCATGTGGTCACCGGTCATGTTCCCGGTCAGACGCACCGAGAGAGAGACCGGGCGGAAGGCGTGTCCCACCAATTCGATGATGAAAATCAGCGGAGCCAGAAGCAGAATCGGCCCCATAAAGTGTTTGATATAACCCATCCCCTGCTCCATGAAGCCGGAGACGTTGTACACCAGAAAGACCACAATCGCGCAGGCCAGTCCGGTGTTGAGGTTGGAGGTCGGCGGCGAAAAGCCCACCACAAGCCCCATCAGGTTACCCAGGTAGATGTAGACGGCCAGCGAGGCGATCAGCGGGAAGAACTTCTTGGCCGCCTTCTCACCCATCAGGTCGCTCATCATGCCCATGACGGCATCGAAGAGCACCTCAAAGAAGCCGCTCACCGAGAACTTGCCCACCGGCACCAGAGCCTCATCGCGGTTGGCGTATTTACGCCGGGCGATCAAAGCGAGCACCGTGATCAACACGACGAGCACGCCGGTGAACACCACGTGGGTGGCTCCCACAACCCCCGAGGGGTTGAGCAGCGGGTCGCCGAAGATGTGGTTCCAGCCCTCGCCGTGCTCTTGTTCAGCAAAGGCGGGGATGAGGTCTAAAAACGTATAGTCAGCCATGAACTACGTGCTCTCGTTGTCGTCGGCGTCGTCATCTGTGCTGCGGCGATCGCGGCGTGTCAAAACTGCCTGCCAGGCCAGCGCGGGTAACAACACTTTGTAGCCGAGGATAAAACCTACGGCGTGGGCACTCAGGGTCGAAAGGCAAAACCAGATCGCGAAGAACAAGATCGCCAGCTTAAACGCCAGAACAGCCGCCCAGCCTGCTGCGCCGGGGTTGCCGTCGATGGCGCCCTTGATCATTTTCGCCACCACAAACGCGGTCACTCTCAGGCTGAGCGCGCTGGTGAGCGTTCCCAGGGCCATCGAGTAGCCGAAGCGTGGCGAGATTGCCCAGGCCGTTATCAGCGCCAGGAGGGCTCCCAGCGCGAGCATGCGCCAGAAGACCCCGTCGACGAAGCTACGGTCGAGCGTGGCCATCAGTCTTCACCTTGTGTTTTCAAAAACCGTTGCGAGATCTTCCAGACGTGCCACCCGGCGCCGAGCATTGCCAGCGCCATCGTCACCAGAAGCAAAACCGGGGCGGTGTTGAAGTGTTCGTCGAGGCGAGTGCCGATGAAAGCGCCGCCGAGTACAAAACCGACAAACTCAAAACCCAGGGCTCCGATCGCGCCGGCCACAAGCCAGGGGCTTTTGGTGGTCTTACGCGATTCGTCTTCTGGTGGAGAGGCCATCTAAATCACCTCGCGCCCTGCCCTGGAAAATGCCCGCAGACCGTGTCTGCAAGCGCCTCCCCGAGCAGCGGCGCGCACCCTGTAACACAGGGAATTGACGGGCGTCAACCGCCTCAGATTAACTGTCTTCACCGGGCTCTTCGTCCACGGAATCGTCGCCGGTCGGGGCGGCCTGCTCGGGGCTCTCATCGCCCTGAATCTCGGCACCTTCTGCCCCCTCGGCCAGCTCCTCACCCTCGAGCGCCTCGTCCTCATCCTCAGCGACGAGCGCGGCGATGGAGACGACCAGCTCATCGTCGTCCAGGCTCATCACGCGCACGCCCTGAGTGTTGCGTCCGTAGGTCGAGATCTGCTCGACGCGGGTGCGCAGAACCTGCCCCTTGTCGGTGATCATCATCAGCTCATTGGTGTCGTCCACCACCCGGATGCCCACCAGCATGCCGTTGCGATCGTTGGTCTTGATGGTGACCACCCCTTTGCCCCCGCGACGCTGCAGCGGGTACTCGTCGAGCACGGTGCGCTTGCCATAGCCGCGCTCGGTGATGGTGAGGATCGTGGAGTGATCATCGCCTGCGGGGACCACGTCCATGCCCACGAGCGTGTCGCCCTCGCGGAAACGCATCCCGTAGACGCCGGCGGCCACGCGCCCCATCGGGCGCACGTCCTCTTCGTGGAAGCAGATTGCCTGGCCGTCGCTGCTGGCTAGGAAGATGCGATCGTCGCCACCGGTGGCGCGCACGCTGATGAGCTCGTCGTTATCGTCTTTAAAGCCCAGCGCGATGATGCCCCCGGCGTGCACGTTGGCGTAGGCCATCAGATCGGTCTTCTTGATCACGCCCTGACGGGTGGCGGTGACGATGTAGCGCCCCTCCTCAAACTCCTCGAAGGGCAGGATCGCCTTGATCTTCTCGTCCTGCTCGATGGGCAGAAGGTTGATCACGGCCTTGCCGCGCGTGGTGCGCGAGCCCTGCGGGAGCTCGTGAACCATCAGCTTGTAGACCTTACCCACCGAGGTGAAGATCAGCAGGTTGGTGTGGGTCGAGGCCACAAACATGTCGGTAACGAAGTCTTCGTCTTTGGTGTCCATGCCGCGCTTGCCACGGCCGCCGCGATGCTGGGCGCGGTACTCGCTCAGCGGGGTGCGCTTGATGTAGCCGGCGTGGCTGAGCGTGACCACCATGTCTTCTTCGGCGATCAGGTCGAGATCGGAGAGCTCGGTGACGTTGTGCAGGATCTCGGTGCGACGCTCATCGTCGTAGGCTTCGAGCACCTCGTTGAGCTCCCCGACGATCACGGCCATCAACTTCTTCTCGTCGGCCAGGATGCCGCGCAGGCGGTCGATCTCGGCGAGCACCTCGGCCAACTCTTCGAGGATCTTGTCGCGCTCCAGACCGGTGAGCTTCTGCAGGCGCATATCCAGGATGGCCTGCGACTGTCGCTCGCTCAGCGCGAAGCGGCTCATCAGCCCCTCGCGCGCTTCGTTTGGCGAGGCCGAGGCGCGAATCAGCGCGATGACCTCATCGAGGTGATCGAGCGCGATCTTGAGGCCTTCCAAAATATGGGCGCGCTCTTCGGCCTTGCGCAGCTCATAGATCGTGCGGCGGGTGACCACATCACGGCGGAAGTCGATGAAGTGGTTGAGCACCTCTTTGAGGCTCATGATGCGGGGCTGACCGTGAACGATCGCCAGCATGATGATGCCAAAGGACGACTGCATCGCCGTCATCTTGTAGAGGTTGTTGAGCACGACCGCCGGGATCATGTCGCGGCGCAGCTCAATGACGATGCGCATGCCGTCGCGGTCAGACTCATCGCGCAGATCGGTGATGCCTTCGAGGCGTTTGTCGCGGGCCAGCTCGGCGATCTTCTCGATGAGACGCGCCTTGTTGACCTGGTAGGGGAGCTCGGTGACGACGATGGAGCTCTTGCCGCGCTTCTCATCCTCTTCGATGATCGCGCGGGCGCGCATCTTGATGATGCCGCGGCCCTCGGCGTAGGCGTCGCGCAGACCTCGTGCGCCGTACATGATGCCGGCGGTGGGGAAGTCGGGGCCGGGGATGTGCTGCATCAACCCTTCGACATCGATCTCCGGGTTCTCAATCAGCGCCAGCGTGCCGCGGATCACCTCGCCGAGGTTATGCGGCGGGATGTTTGTGCTCATGCCGACGGCGATGCCGGAGGAGCCGTTGATCAGGAGGTTCGGGATGCGCGTGGGCAGGACCGCCGGCTCTTCTATGGTGTCATCGTAGTTGGGGATCCACTCGACGGTCTCTTTGTCGATGTCGCTCAAGAGCTCCTGAGCAACCCGCGCCATACGCACTTCGGTATAACGCATGGCAGCGGCCGGGTCGCCGTCGACCGAGCCGAAGTTGCCCTGGCCATCGACAAGCGGCACGCGCATGTTGAAGTCCTGGGCCAGACGCACCAACGCGTCATAGACCGAGGAGTCGCCGTGGGGGTGGTACTTACCGATGACGTCACCGACGATACGCGCCGACTTTTTGTAGGCCGCGTTCCAGCGGTTGCCCAGCTCATGCTGCGCAAAAAGGATGCGCCGGTGCACCGGTTTGAGCCCATCGCGAACATCGGGCAGCGCTCGCCCGATGATCACGCTCATGGCGTAGTCCATATAGGACTGGCGGATCTCTTCTTCGATATTGATCGGAATGATGCTGACCGAATCCGTCATCGCGTTCCCTTCACCAAAGCGGGTCGATTCATACGTTGGAGTGCCTCCCGGGCTGAGCCAGCGCTCAGCGGGGGCCTAAAGCCGCGGAACCCTACCAAGGAGGGGGCGATCTCACAAGGGAGGCAGGCCGGTGGGCGCCACCGGGCAGTGGTCTGTTGCGAAGGCGTGCTTAGCTTAGCGGATAAGGCACATCCTCGGATGTGTCGGCACGCCTGACGCGCGGGCTGAAGTTCAGTGTGAGCGGAAGTTTTCACATCCGGCGCAAACTTTTTTGAAACCTCAGCGCCCCCCGCTGCGTCTTACTTACGAACACCGCGTGATCCCTCTCTCCCCTCCCCCCTCGCAAGGGCCGGAGCGGCGAGTTGCGATAAAAGACGAAAGGAGTCCCCCCATGCTCAAGCTCAACGAATTCAATCGCTCCGACTCCGACTCCCCCAAAAACGAGGGGTTCGAGGAGACGGCCCTCACCCACCTCGATGAGCTCTACGCCACGGCGTTGCGTTATACCAAGAACGAGAAAGACGCCGAGGACCTCGTCCAGGAGACCTTCATCAAGGCCTACACCAACTGGCACCGCTTTGAGCAGGGTACCAACTGCCGGGCCTGGCTCTTTACGATTCTCACCAACACCTTCATCAACAAGTACCGCCGCAAGAAGAAGGAGCGTGAGATCCTCAACGCCGACGACCTTCGCCCCATCGAAGAGAACTTCTTCGATCGCGAGCGCACCGAGTTCTACAACAGCCCGGAGCGCGAGTCGGTGCAGAAGAGTTTTACCCACGAGCTTCAGGATGCTCTGGAGCAGCTCAGCGATGAGTTCCGCACAGTCGTGGTGCTCGCTGACCTCAACGACTTCTCCTACAAGGAGATCGCCCACATCCTGGACTGCCCGGTGGGCACGGTGATGAGCCGGCTCTTCCGCGGACGCAAGATGATGCGCGAGCTGCTGGTGGAGACGGCGTACGAGCGCGGCATCATCCGCGACATGGAGCCCTTCCTTCACGAAGAGTCCAACCGCACCCGACGCTCGGTGCGGCGCGAGAAGCTCAACGCCATCAAGGAAGAGCGCGACGACGACGCGGTGGAAGCTGCCTCCTGACCGCCGCATCGCTCGCCAGCGGGCCCGTCCCCACGCCGGGCTCGCGCAAAAAAAACCTCCCGGGATGCCCCCGGGAGGTTTTTTTATGCTTCGGATAACGTCGACATCAGCCGGCGGCCGTGGGACCGGGGTCGTCTGAGGCCGGCGTCTCATCCGGGTCGAGGAGCGCGCGCCAGCGCTCGGCCTTCGAGCTCTGATCGCGGCGCTGCCGGCTCATCTCACGCACAAAGACCTCAACGATCGCCGGGTCGAACTGCGATCCGGCGCAGCTCTCGATCTCCTGCATGGCGACCTCGTGCGGGAGGGCGCGGCGGTAGGCTCGGTGCGAGGTCATCGCATCGTAGGTATCGGCCACCGCCAGGATGCGCGCCATCAGCGGGATCTCCTCGCCCTTCAGTCCCACCGGGTAGCCGCGCCCGTCCCAGCGCTCATGGTGGTGGTAGACGCCGGGGATGAGCGGATGCAGAAAACGAATCGGCTGTAAGATCCATTTGCCACGGGTGGTGTGGCTCTTGAACATCTCATACTCCGACTCGGTGAGCGGGTCGGCTTTGTTGAGCTCTTCAAAGCGGATGCCCAGCTTTCCGATATCGTGCATCAGGGCGCTGTCGGCGATGCGCTCAACCTCCTCCGGTTTAAGCCCCATGCCCACGGCGATCTGGCGCGCGTAGCGGCTGACCCGGTCGGAGTGGCCCCGGGTGTAGGGATCGCGATCTTCGAGGATGTTGGCCAGCGCCTGGATGGTCTGCTTAAAGGTCTGCTGCAAGTCGCCGTAGAGGCGCGCATTGTCCATCGCGGCGGCCGCGCGCCCGACCATGATCGCGAGCAACTTACGTTTGCTCTCCCTAAAGGCCGGCCGCGGCTCAAAACGCGCGGCGACCAGCACACCCAGAAGTTGATCGTTGGCGCACAGCGGCGCGCAGAAGATCGAGCGTGGCAAGGGGCGCGTCGTCAGACCCAGCTGCGCGATCTCCTCGCTATGAAGCACCCGCGCACTCGTCGTGGTGCATACCCCGGCCATGACCTTTGGAGTGATGCCGGCCAGAAACGCCAACCCCGGCGCGCTGTTGGACGCATCGAGCCAGCGCGCGCCCTCTTCGAGCACCTCGCTCCCCGGCGCGCTCGGCCGCCACAGCCCCACCACGTCGGCCTCGGCCTGCACGCCGATCGTCTCCACCAGAAGATCATGAACGTGGGCCTCGGCCAGGCTTTTGCCGAGCTGCTCGGTGACGTCGTAAAGATCGACAAGCTCCTTGAGGCGCACGTTCTCGCGCTCCAGACGCTTCTTCTCCAGGCCGCGCTCAATCACGCGGATGACCTCATCGACCTTAAAGGGCTTGAGCAGGTAGTCGTAGGCGCCGACCTTCATCGCGGCGATGGCCGTCTCGACGGTGCCGTAACCGGTCATCATCAGGGGCACCGCCCAGGGGTGATCGCGGCAGACATGCTCCATGAGCTCAATGCCGTTCATCCCGGGCATCTGCAGGTCGATCAGCGCCACGTCGACCGGGCGCTCTTTGAGCGCCACCAGCGCCTGCTCGGCGGTGGGCACGGCGAGCACGTCGTAGCCCTCCATCCCCAGAAAATCGACGAGCACGTCGCGGATGGTCGACTCATCGTCGACCACCAGCACTCGAACCGGCCTGATCTCCCCGGAGGGAACTTCGTCGCGCACCATCGTGTTTGACCTGGGTTGTGACTCCATCTTGCGAACTTCAAAGAGCTATCACAGCGCTATTTTATGCGTCAAACTCGCCATAGCCCATCACGCCCGCGGGGGAATGCCCCTGGCGAGCTGCGGCGTTGCCTCAGAGCGATCCGGCGTGCTAGTGAGCCGCCCTTGAAGCCCACCGCGACGCCGACACATCTTCATCCCGGAACCCTCGATGAGCTCGCGCGCACCTGACTCCTCGCCCCAAGAGGCGCCTTCGCCGGCGCGCTCGACCGAAGCCGCCCCGGTGGTTCTCGGTGAGCGCGGGGGTGCGGCCGCCCCGGTGGTGCGCCTGCTGCCGGGCCGGGTGGAGGCCTCGCGGGTGCTCTACCCGGGCTATCTGCTGGTGTGGGTGGGTGCGGGGTTGGCCTCGCTCTTTGCCTGGCGGCGCGCCGAATGGCACCCGCTGATGACCTTTGTGGGCTGGGGAGTGCTCTTCTGCTGGTACTGGGTCTACGGGGTGGCCTACCGCTACCGCCGTCGCCTGATGAAGGTTCTGGCCGTGGCGATGTCGGCGTGGGTCGGCGCCGTGCTCATCTGGGTGAGCGCCACCCGCGCCGCTCCCATGCGCGTGCCTGTGGACGGGGTGCTGGTGGAGCGAGGCGCGCTCCTGCTCCCGGGGCTGGCCGCTGTGGCCACCGCGCTGAGCCTTGCGCTCCTGCTGGCGCATCTTCTCTACTTCGGGCGAGGCTACCGAGAGAAACGCGAGCGTGATAGCGTCGAGACGTCGCGCTGACGCAGGCGCGGCGCTGACTTCCTGCCCCTCTTCTGAGCTGAGTCTGCATGTCCGTCGACGCCTTCTTCTACGTGCTCACCGCCTTCGCCTTTATGCTGGGTGCGGTGGTGGGAAGTTTTCTCAACGTGGTGATCTACCGCGTCCCGGCGGGACTCTCGGTAGTGCGACCGGGCAGCCGATGCCCGCATTGCGAGACGCCGATCGCCTGGTACGACAACGTCCCGATCCTCTCCTGGCTCATCTTAAGGGCGCGCTGCCGCAGCTGTAAGGCGCACATCCCGGCGCGCTACGCGCTGGTGGAGCTCCTGATGGGCGTGCTCTCCGCCGGGCTCTGGCTCAAAGTGTCGTGGCGGCATTTTGAGATGCTCGGGGAGCCCTGGCGCGCCGGATTTCCGCCTCCTGTGGCGAGCCTGGAGCAGCTCCCCTGGAGCGCGATGGGGGTTGCGTTCGGGCTCTACTTCATCTTCATCGCGATGCTGGTGGTGATCACGTTTGTGGACCTGGATCATTATTTGATCCCGCATGAGTTTACGCTCCCGACCATCGCCGTCGGCATCGTCGCGGCCTTTGTGCTCAACAGCGAGAAGGTGATGAGCCCGGGCTCGATGACGGGCTTTTTCCCGCCGGTGACCGTCTCCATGAGCCTCATCGGCGCGGTGGTGGGCGCGGTGGTGGTGCTGGCGATCTTCTACCTCTACTTCGCCGCGCGCGGGGTGGAGGGCATCGGCGGGGGCGACCTGACGCTGATGGCCCTGATGGGCGCCTGGCTGGGGTGGCCGGCGCTGATCTTCATCTTCTTTGCGGCCAGCGTGCAGGGGCTTATCGCCGCGGGCCTGGGCACCCTTTTCGGCGCGGGTTTTGTCAAAGACTCCCGCGAGATCCTCGCCGAAGATGATCCCCGCGAGGTTGCCCGACGCGCCCGCGAAGCGGCCGACGCCGGCCAGGCCGATGAGGCCTCGGCGCCCTCCCCCGTCACCGATGCTCCCGAGCCCGACGAGGCAGAAGACGAGGAGGGAGGCGGACTTGCGGTGCCCTTCGGTCCCTTCATTGTGCTTGCCGGGCTGGAGTTTTTCTTCTTCGGGGAGTTCATCCCGATGTACCTCTCGATGAGCTACCTCTACTACGGGCTCTGAGACGATGCTGCCCGATTCTCGCCACCAGTCGAGGCGCGGCGGAGCGCCGGTTTGGGGGGGGCTTCGAGCGCGCCTCTCGCTCGGGCTCGTTGCTGTGCTGGTTGTGACCCTGGCGCTGGTCGCGCTGGGCGTGGGCCAGCTGCACACCACCGAGACGCGCCAGCAGCTTATCGCCGAGGCCACACGCCACGCCCGCACCCTCTCGCAGATGTCGCCACCGGCGCGTACGCCCGCCCTTGTGGCCCTCGGCGACCAGCCCGACGTGCTCTTTGCTGGCGAAATCGCCCCCGATGACGCCCCGGCCACCACACCCACCTTCGGGCGTTACGCCGGGCGTCCGGCGCTCTTTGCCGAAGTGGCGGGCGTGTGGGTCGTGCTCGATACCACCGAGGCACAGGCCCGCGCCGACGCCAGCCAGCGTGCGCTCCTCCTCTACCTGGGGCTCACGCTGCTCTTCACCACCCTTGTTGGCTACGCCTTCTTCTCGTTTGTGGTGATGCGACCGTTGCGGGCCATCGGCGTGGCCACGCGGCGGGCCGCCGGGGGCGATCTGGCAAGCCCTATCAAAGTGCTGCCTCGCAATGAGTTCGGGGAGGTCGGGCGAAGTTTTAATCAGATGCTGCAAACCCTCGACGCCCAGCGCGCCGAGTTGCAGGAGCGTGTCGACGCGCTGGAGCGCGCCCACCTTGAACTTCGACAGGCTCAGGACTCTCTCATCCGCTCCGAAAAACTCGCCGGCATCGGCCAACTGGCTGCGGGTGTGGCCCACGAGATAGGAAACCCGCTGGCCGCGGTGATGGGCTATGTGGATCTTCTGGGCGATCGCGACCTCGATGAGGAGAGCGCCGCCGAAGTTGTGGCCCGCACCCAGGCGCAGCTCTCGCGCATGCGCGGCATCATCCGCCAGCTCCTCGACTACAGCCGCCCCGACCCACACGCCGAACCCGAAGCCGTGGCGCTCCGACCGATCATCGAAGAAGCGCTGGAGCTTGCGCGCTTAAGCCGCGGCGGCCGCCACTGCACCCTGGCGTTGCGCGCGCCTGACGAGCTTCGCCCGGCCCGCGCGGTGCCCGGTGAGCTCAGCCAGATCATCGTCAACCTGCTGCTCAACGCCCTCGACGCGATGCGCCAGGCCGACACCGCCGAGCCGCACCTGCTGGTGGAACTTCAGGACACGGGCGATGCGCTCATCCTCGACATCCTCGACAACGGCCCGGGCATTCCGCCGGAGCTGCGCGAGCGCATCTTTGAGCCCTTCTTCTCCACCCGCGACCCCGGCGAGGGCACCGGCCTGGGGCTGGCCATCGCGCTGCGCCTGGCCGAGCGCGTCGGCGGCACGCTCACGCCGGGCCAGCGACTGCTCGACGGTCAGAGCTGTGGCGCCCACTTCCAGCTTCGACTGCTTCCGGCCGAAGATTGACCACCTTGCCCTGCCGGCCCTATCGTTCCCCCAACCTCGCCAGCCTCCCCTTTCGCACGCCGAGCCCCATCCATGAATGAGCTGCGCGTTTTAATCATCGACGATGAAGAGAGCATCCGTCACATGCTCTCGATGACGCTGCGCAAAGAAGGCTGCACGCTGCGCGCGGTCGAAAACGGCGAAGACGGCCTCAAAGAGCTCATCGCCAACACCTACGACGTGGTCTTATGCGATGTGCGCATGCCGAAGATGGGCGGGCTGGAACTGCTCGATGAGCTGCGCAACCGCCAGATCGAGACGATGGTCATCGTGATGAGCGCGTTTGGAAACCGCGAGCTCGCCATCGACGCCCTCAAACGCGGGGCTTACGACTACATCGACAAACCTTTTACCCGCGACGAGATCGTGCTCACCCTGGCCAAAGCCAGCGAGCGGCTGCGCCTGGGCCGCGAAAACGAGGAGCTGCGCGCCCGAGTCAGCAATCAGAAGGGGCTGGGTCGCCTCATTGGCCAGTCGGAGCCGATGCAGCAGGTCTTCGCCACGCTCAAGCGCGTGGCCACCTTCAAGTCCACCGTGCTCCTCACCGGGGAGTCGGGCACGGGCAAAGAGCTCGCTGCGCGCGCTATTCACGAGCTCTCCCCGCGCAGCAAGGGGCCTTTTGTGGCCATCAACTGCGGCGCCATCCCCGAGGCCCTGCTCGAGAGCGAACTTTTCGGCCATGTGCGCGGCGCGTTCACCGACGCCAGCAGCGATCACGAAGGGCTCTTTCAGGCGGCCAGCGGCGGCACACTCTTTCTCGATGAGATCGCCGAGCTGCCGCTCTCCCTGCAGGTCAAACTTCTGCGCGTGCTCCAGGAGGGGGAGGTGCGGCGGGTGGGCGACACCAAAAGCGTGCCGGTGGATGTGAGGATTGTGGCCGCCTCGCTGCACGATATGGCAAAGCGCGTGGAGGAGGGGCTCTTTCGCGAGGATCTTTTCTACCGCATCAACGTCATCGCGCTGCGGCTGCCGGCGTTGCGCGAGCGCCCTGTCGATATCCCGCTGCTGGTGCGTCACTTCATCGAGGAGCAGAACCAGCGTCAGGGGACCTCGGTGCGCAGCGTCGACCCGCAGGCCCTGGAGGCGCTCACCCGCTACGCCTGGCCGGGCAACGTGCGCGAGCTCTACAACGCCATCGAGCGCGGGGTCGTGATGAGCGCCTCCGAGCACATCACCCTCGACGATCTTCCCCCCCAGCTTCGCCAGGCGCAGAGCCCGCTGCAGGCCGTGCTCAGCGGCGATGAGCTCTCCATCAAGAAGCTCTCCGCCGAGCTTGAGCGCATCCTGATCACCCGCGCGCTCGAGCGCACCGAGGGCAACCGCAGCGCTGCGGCGCGCCTGCTGGAGATCAGCCACCGCGCCCTGCTCTACAAGCTCAAAGACTACGCAATTGACGCGTAAGCTGTTGATTTTACTGATTTTATCAACTCATCCGAGGCGGTAGAGCTTAAACCCGAACGCCGGGTTGGAGAGCTTCAGCCCCAGATGTTGGTCGAGCACGAAGCCGCCCAGGTTGAACTCCCCGGGGGCGAGCTCGGCGAAGTCGCAGCCGGCCAGCGTGCCCATCGCCTGGTCGTAGGCTCGCATGATCGCGGCCTCATCCAGCGCATCGATGCGCGCCTCGATCGCGTCGCGATAATGGCGGGCGTAGATATCCAGGAAGATCGCGCCGATGCTCTCCGCGCTGCCCAGCGTACGCCGGTAAATCTCCGGCATAAAACGCTCGGCGTCGACCCCGCAGACCTCGCTGGAGAAGGTGAAAAAATCATCCAGATAAGACTCCAGGCCCGTATCACCGACGGCGCGCAGCACAAAGTAGGTGGCCTTGAGGTGCTGGATGATGTGGTCGCGCGCCATCGGCTTGACCAGGTGCTCGTTGAGCAGCCGCAAAAGCGGGCGCTCATCGCGCGCGCTCACCGCTCGCCAGCGCCGGGGCGGGATCATGCCCATCAAATAGCCGCGACCGTGGGTCGACTTCACCTTCTTCGCCACCTCGCGCCAGGGCTCCACCTCGGAGGGCTCGCGGGTGTAGAGGTGCATCGCAACACCGGCGCGCTCCTGCAGCGCTGAGAAGACCTGCGGCGTGCGCGCATCGTCGTTGAGCTTCGCTGCGGCGAGCTCGGCTTTGAGCCCCTCGACCACCTCGCGGCTCAGCGGCTGACGCCGACGGATGCCCATGCGCAGGATCATATCTTCGTAGAAGATCTGACGGTCGTTGGAGATGCGCGTCTCGGCGTTGGCCGGGAAGAGCTGCAAGAGCAACTTGACCTGCCCGAAACTTCCGGCGGCAAACTTCTGCTCTACCAGGCGCGCCAGCGGATCGACGCGCTGCTCCACCCCGCGGGCCTGAGCCACGATCTGAGTCCAGAGGTCGGCGGCGACCAGCAGCTCGGCCACATCGAGTTGGCTGGAGAATGGGAGGCGATCGTTGTCGAGGAGCACCGCCAGGAGCACCCGGGCCCCGTGCAACATCTCGGGCTCATCGAGAGGCACCGGCCAGCTCACGCCCTGCTGGGCCCGCACCGGCGGCACATCGAACTCGGCGGTGTCGTCGAGCGCGCTCACAAAGCCCGCCGGCGCGTCGCCGCCCGGCGCATCCACGGCGACTTCCCCGGTCTCATCAAGGGCCATCGCTTTGGTCTCCTCATCTTCGAGGTAGACCTCGCCAACCACAGAGCTCTCATCGAGCGTCTCAAAGACCTCCGAGTCTTCCTCATCGTCGAGGTAGACCTCGCCGACCACAGAGCTCTCGTCGAGCGTCTCAAAGACCTCCGAGTCTTCCTCATCCTCGAGGTAAACCTCGCCGACCACCGAGTTCTCATCGAGCGTCTCAAAGGCCTCCGAGTCTTCGTCGCGCTCGGCCGGCCCTGAGATCGGCGGGGCCGGCGGGCCGCCCACCGGGATCGGCGGCAACGCGCTCTCCGGCGGAGGGGGCGGGTTATGACGGGGGGTCGACGCGTCGCTGAGCGGGCCTTCCAGCGCTTCAAAACGCGCAGGGAACATCGCCATCAGCGCTGCGGCCGCAATCTCGAGCACCGGATCGCTCTCGGGGTGCTGCTCCAGGCGAGCGATCACCGCCGGGCGCACTTCATCGAGGAGAAGTTCCAGGTAGGAGCGGCCGGCGGGCTGCTCGGCCATCTTCTGTAAATGAGGATGATCGATGTCCCGCGAGGGATCGCCGGTGTGCCGAAATCGTTTGAAAAGTTGCTTAAGCATAGCCGTCCCCATCCCGGGCGGGGGTTGAGCCGCGGGATGCGTACCGGGCTCTCAGATCACGTGCACCGGCAGGCCCAGATCGCACCGGCGACGCGGGCAGCGCCGGTGGATGTCGGGCTCGGCCGGGGGTCGACGTAGACCTCATTCACACCCCCGAAAAGTCCCACAATCACAGGGGTGTCGCAAGCGCTTTCCCGCCCCTCAGGGCGCGCCCGAGTAGCTATGCCCCTCACCGGTGATCTGGCGCACGTAGACATCAAAATCAAAGCGTGGCGAGTGCTCCTCGACGTGGCAGGTGGCGCAGGCCTCCTCGGTGGGCTTGCGCAGGATGTGCTGGGGCGTGCCGCTGGCGTCGAGCGGCTGCAGGCGATGCTGGGAGCCCGGCCCGTGGCAGCTCTCACAGCCGACGTTGTTCAGATCTTTGGTGAAGGTCGTGCCGCCGAGCTCGGCCTCATACGTGATCTTTCCGAGCACACTGCCCCCGGGCTTCTCCCAGCCCACCACGTGGCAACCGATGCAGCTCTGGTCGAAGGCCTTGTTACGCTCCCCCAGCGTGGCCACCGCTGAGGCGTGGTCGGTGCCCTCCCAGAAGTCGTGGGCCTGCACGTGGCAGGTCGCGCACTGCGCGGTGCCAATGTAGAAGGGCTCGCCATCTTCGACCGGAATCACCTCGCGCTCCACCTGGGCGTTAAGCCTGGCGAGGTCGGCGTTGAAGTCTTCACGGGCTTTCTTAATGGCGTCGTCCAGGCGGTAGCCCGGCTGCATATCGACGGCCTCAAAGAGGAACGCCCTCCCCTGCTCGGGGATCTCAAAGCCCTCGCGCTCCAGGCGCGCGAGCTCGTCTTTGAGACCGTCGACCCGCTCCTGGAGTCGCTTACGCAGCGGGGTCTCCTCGCCGCCGGTGCGCACATCGAGCAGGCTGATGTTTCCCTCCACATGTTCGATCTGGGTGCGCAGCGCCTCGCGCTCCTCGGCGCTGGCGGAGCGCGCGTCGACAAAGTCGCCCTCGGCATCCGGCCCGTAGAGTTTGAGCCGGCCCACGTAGCGCCCCTGGTCGTAGGCTTCGAGCAGGAAGGTGTCCTCGTCGAGCGCCACCGCGTCGACGCGTTTTTCGGGGTTGTGCCCCTGGATCACAAAATCGATGCCGGCCAAATCCGCAAGCTCATCGGCGCGCTCGGGCGATCCCTGGTAGACAAGCACGGTGGCGTCAACCTCGGGAAGTTGGCTCAGCGCCTGACGCAGCGCCGCCTCCTCATCGCGCGCTTCAACCTGGTAGACCTCCTCGACGAGCGCAGGCTGGGTCAGCCCCACAAAGCCCACCGTCCACTCACCGAGCTCGGCCACGTGGGTCGCCTTCGGGGTCGTCTCATGCAATGTGAGGTTGGCGGAGAGCGGGACCATGCCGGCCAGGTTCATCTTCTCCAGATAAAAGTCCACACCGAGCGCCAGATCGCGGGGGCCGGGCACCGAGAAGAGCGTGCCCATCGACTTATGCGCTGCGGCCAGCACATCGGCCTTGGCGCGCTCCTGGGGCTCCATATGCGGCTCGATGCTCGCGTATTCAAAGAGCCAGTCGCCGCCGTCGATCATCAAGGTGTCGGGGTGCAGGGCGCGGGAGTCTTCCACAAAAGCGGTGATGCGATCGATGCCGCCGAGCAGCACATCGGCGGTGCAGCCGCAGGGCTCGGTGTAACCTTTGAGCCCGGTCGTAAAGTAAATCGCCGGGGCCTTCGGCCCCAGAGCGGAGGGCTCGATCAGCTCCACCGGATCTTCCTGCTCGGTGATGGTCTCCTCCTCGGGGACCTCGGCCTCCTCGCCGCTCTGCGAGCCATCTTCCGGAGGGGTGTCGCGCTCACAGGCCCCCAGAAGCGCGGTGGTCGAGAGGAGCGCGCAGAGCGCAAAACGGGCGGGAAGTTCCATCGTCACCATCATCGGTCCAGAAGTCGGGGCAGGTTATGTTGTTCCCAGGCCATGGCCTCGGCGTAGCGCGGAAAACGCGCCTCCATCTCGCGAAAGCGCGGGGTGTGCACCACGCGCCGGGTCGCCGTTTGCCGGGGCGGAAAGAGCGCGTGGAGCAGCTCATGGTACACCACAAACTCCACAAAATAATCCGGCACCCAGGCCTGATCGAGCACCGGATGAATGCGGATCATGCGCCGATCGAAGTCGAAACTGCCGAATCGAATCGACCTCCTCCCGCGTCCGTAGCGCCCCCAGGTGATCACGATGTCGGCGAGTTCTTCGACCGGGAAGCGCGCGCGCCAGCGATCGAGCATTGCCTGCAGGTCGTGGACGCGGCCGCGTGCCTGAAGCTGATCTTCATCAACCTCAAAGCGGATCGTGTCGCGGTTGCGCGAGATGTAGTCGCGAATGGTAGCGCGGGCCTCATTGAGGCCTTCGGCGCGCAGGGCCAACCGGGCCAGCGCATCGATGACCTCGGCCTCACAGCCCACAAACATGTGGTGGGCGCGAAGTTCAATGCGCGTGCCCATGCGGCGCGCGCTGACCATGCGGCGGCGGTTATCGGTGAGCACGAGCACCACCGCGCCCAGGCGCGCTTCGAGCGCCTTATGCAGCGCCTGAGCCTCAGGTACCGAGAGGTGCAGCCCGGCGGGCAGCTCGCCAAGGACGAGCTGCCCGCGCCGGGGGCGACCACCATTTTTATCCTTCCATAGATTCTGCTGCGACATCCCTGACTCGCACGCGCTTGCTCCGGAGTGAACTCAGGCCTGGTTGGAGGCGGCCAGCGCCTCAATCTCGGCCAGGCTCTTCTCTAACGTCGCGAGCTCCTCCTGGTATGCCGCCAACTTCTCGCGTTCTTTGGCGACGATCGCCTCGGGCGCCTTGGCCACGAACTTCTCGTTGCCGAGTTTTTTGGAGACAAAGGCGATGTCGTCGCGCACCCGGTCGAGCTCTTTGGAGATGCGCGCGCGCTCCTCCTCAATGTCGATAAGGCCGGCCAGCGGAATGCGGATGTCGACGCCGGCAGCCACCGCGGTGGCCGCAGCGCTGAGCGCGTTGCCTTCTTCGCGACCCACCACACGCACCGCGTCGACGCGGGCCTGGCGCTGAATATACGCCGCACCGGCCTCGATGAGGCGGGCCTGCTCGGCGTCTTCGGTCACGAAATAAACGTCTTCGATGGTCTGACCCGGCTTAACATTGGTCTCGCCACGAATCGCGCGAATGGCGGTGATAAGCTCGATGAGCGTCTCCATCGAGGCGCGCTCATCAGCAAAGGCCAGCTCCGGCCGCACCTTCGGCCAGGTGCTCACCATCACGCTCTCGGGCCCACCTTCACCGCGCGGAAGCGACTGCCAGATATCTTCGGTGATGTAGGGGGCGATCGGGTGCATCAGTCGCAGGATCACATCCAGCGTGTACAGCAGCACCCCACGGGTGGCGTTGCCGCGAGCGGCGAACTCCTCGCCATCCTCATATAGGGTGGGCTTGATGAGCTCGATGTACCAGTCGCAGAAGGCGCCCCACACAAAGTGGTAAAGCTCCTGGGCAGCCTCGTTGAAGCGGAAGCCCTCGAGCGCGTTCTCCACGGTCTCAATCGTGTCGTTGAGGCGCGCGAGGATCCACTTATCAGCGGTGGAGATGGCCGAGAGGTCGAAAGGCGCCTCGCCATCTTGCCAGTCCCCATCGAAGGTGGTGTAGGCGGCGGGCTCGAAGTCTTTGAGGTTCATCAGCGCAAAACGCGCCCCGTTCCACAACTTGTTGAGGAAGGCGCGGTAGCCCTCGATGCGCTTGATGTCGAGCTTCACGTCGCGGCCCTGAGCCGCATAGATCGCCAGGGTGAAGCGCAGCGCGTCGGCCCCCTGCGGATCGACGCCCTCGGGGTACTGACGCAGGAGCTCGGCGTGAATCGTCGGGTCGAGCTCCTCGGCCTTCGCTCCGTAGATCATATGCAGCGGGTCGATGACATTGCCGCTGGTCTTCGACATCTTGCGGCCTTCGGCATCGCGCACCATCGCGTGCAAAAAGACCTTCTCGAAGGGAACTTCACCCATGAAGTGAATGCCCATCATCATCATGCGGGCGACCCAGAAAAACAGAATATCGAAGCCGGTTTCGAGCACCTGAGTCGTATAGAATTTTTCGAGCTCCGGGGTCTTCTCCGGCCAGCCCAGCGTGGAGAAGGGCCAGAGCGCGCTGGAGAACCAGGTGTCGAGCACGTCTTCGTCGCGCTTGATGTTCGAGCTGCCGCAGGCGGTGCAGGTGGTCGGGTCATGGCGAGTGACGATGACCTCGTCGCACTCCTGGCAGTACCAGGCCGGGATCTGGTGGCCCCACCACAGCTGGCGGCTGATGCACCAGTCGCGGATGTTGTACATGAAGTGGTCATAGGTCTTCTTCCAGACCTCGGGGATGATCTCGGTCTGACCGCTCTCCACGGCCTCGATCGCCGGGTCGGCCAGGGGCTTGCCCTTGACGAACCACTGCAACATCGGGAGCGGCTCGACAATCACGCCGGTGCGCGAGCTTCGGCCCGGCGCAAAGGGACGATCTTCGATCTTCTCAAGCAGTCCCAGCTCCTCAAAACGCTGGATGACGAGCTTGCGCACCTCATAGCGGTCCAGCCCCACGAAGTCTTCGGGAGCCGGCGAGATCATCTTCGCGTCGAAGCCGATGACCTGAATCAGCTCCAGATCGTGGCGCTTGCCGCACTCAAAGTCGTTGGGGTCGTGGGCCGGGGTAACTTTGACGGCGCCGGTGCCCTTCTCCGGGTCGGGGAGCACGGTGTCGGCGATGATGGGGATCTGACGGCCGACGATGGGAAGATCGATCATCTTGCCGATCATCGAGGCGTAGCGCTCATCGTCAGGGTGCACGGCCACGGCGGTGTCGCCGAGCATCGTCTCGGGGCGCGTGGTTCCGACCACGATATGACCGGAGCCGTCGGCCAGCGGGTAGCGCATGTACCAGAACTTGCCGGGCTCCTCTTCGCGATCGACCTCCAGATCCGAGAGCACCGTCTGACCCACCGGATCCCAGTCGACCATGCGCTCGGCGCGGTAGATAAGGCCCTGCTCAAAGAGGGTCACAAAGGCCTCACGCACCGCCTTGCTCAGGCCCTCATCGAGGGTAAAACGCTCGCGATCCCAGTCGCAGGAGGCGCCCATATGCTTGAGCTGATCGATGATGCGGCCGCCGTGCTCACGCTTCCAATCCCAGACCCGCTCGATAAAGGCCTCACGACCCAGCTCGTGGCGATCGGTGCCCTCTTTCGCCAGCTGGCGCTCGACCATGACCTGGGTGGCGATGCCGGCGTGGTCGGTTCCCGGAAGCCAGAGCGCCTCGTAGCCCTGCATGCGCTTCCAGCGGATGAGCAGGTCCTGCAGCGTCACAAAGAGGGCGTGGCCCATGTGCAGGCTGCCGGTGACGTTGGGCGGCGGGATCATGATCGTGTAGGGCGGCTTTTCGCTCGTAGCGTCGGCCTTAAAGAAGCCCTTCTCGGTCCAGAACTCGTACCAGTCGGATTCCACCCGGGTCGGGTCGTAGGTCTCATCGACTTTCATGAAGCGCACTCACTGGCTGTGGAAATTCGTTCACATTAACGGTGGTCAATTCTTGGCGTTCTCTTCTTAGTCGCAGCCCGGGCGTCCAGCAAGGGAGAGCGCTGAGACTTTCGCCCGGCAAGCGCCGAGGCCTGAGAAGTTGGCCGGGGATGCGCCGCTGAGCCGATCGGGCTCGGCGGCGCGCGGCGCAAAAAAAAGGCCCGAGGCTCTCTCAAGCCTCGGGCCGAATGCGTCGCCAGAAGCGGCAGTCGCCTGCCTTACTCCTCGCTGAGCAGTCGCTCGAGCTCCATGCGTACCTGGCGGGTGATCCGCTCGGAGAGCTGGGCGTCGAGGGTCTCCTGGATCTTGTCGTCGCTGTGCTGAAGGAGCTTCGGGAGCACCTTCTGCTGAAAAACCTCGCCCATGACGTTACGCAGAAGTCCGGGGAGCTCATCGCGCACCGCGTTCTTGACCTCTTCGCGGATGAAGTTCTCGATCTCGGCGCGGCCCATCGGCAGCGCGCTCACGCCCGAGCCGGACGCTGCACCGGGCATCGGCGTGGAGGCCGGCGAGGGCTGGCGGGAGGAGGCGTTGACATCGGGGGTGGCGATGCGCGGCTGGCTCCCGGAGGGAATGCGCGGCTGACTGCCGGAGGGAGTGCGCGGCGGGGTGGCCGAGGGAATGCGCGGCTGGCTGCCGGCGCTCATCGGCTGACGCTGCGGGGCGGCCGGAGGCATCGGCGTGGCGTCGGGCTGAGCAAAAGTGCGCGCCGGCGCCTGAGGCACCGCGGCCTGTTGCACGGGTGCCTGCGGCGGGGCCGGGGCCGGCTGGCTGATCGCCTGATCGATGGCCTTGATCAGGTCATCGGTCTTAAAGGGCTTCATCACCACCTGGGAGGCACCGCAGTCGCGGGCCATCTGGGCGTCGAAGCTCTTATAACCACCGCCGAGCATGATGACCGGGATGGCGCTGGTAGCCGCGTTATTCTTAAGCGCGCGACAGACATCGTAACCGCTGCCGTCGGGCATGTAGTAATCGAGCAAGATCACCGAGGGACGCTGCTGCGCCGCCTCCACGGCTTCGCGCGCGCTCCCGACACCGACGACGTCGTAGGTCGAAGCTTTAAGCGCCATCTGGACCACTTTACGGATCGTGCGGCTGTCATCGGCGACGAGGACCGTCTGGCTCATGCAATCTCCTTCCAGGACGCTGAAAACTCGCGGACTTTCGCCCGGACCAGCTTCTTTCTTACTACGGTCATAAGGGTGACGCCAGTAAAGAGCTGTGGACCACATCTCTTTTGACGCCGGCATCCCGACATCGGGGCCTGCGCGAGGCTGACGACCTGCGGTACAGGGGGCGGATCTACCGCCACGATCGCTAACACGCGCCGGCGCGAGGGGTCAAGGCGGCCAGCAGGCCGGCCTCGCCAGCCCGGCAGGTGCCATGCTGAAGGGGCGCGGTCGGTTGACGCAGCGCATAATCGAGCTTGAAAGGCCCGCCGGCGAGCGCCATCATAGAGTGCTGGCGAGCCCGGGGGCGTCCTGACCCCTGTGGTGCCGTCGCCTTCCTCTCTTCTGCTCTATCGCCCGGTTCGCGATGACACCCCCTCAATCCCTGAGTCCCGGCGCGGTCCTTGCCGATCGCTTCGCCATTGAAGATCGCCTGGGCGCGGGCGGCTATGGCGAGGTATACGCCGCGCGCGACAGTCATGGCCCGCGTCAGGTTGCGCTGAAGATCCTGCACCACGAAGCCACCGCCAACGACCCGCGCGCGGTGGTGCGCATGCGTCAGGAGGCCGAGTTTCTGCGCGCGATCGACCATCCCCATATCGTGCGGGTCTTTGAGGTTGGCCACGACCCGGAGTACGGGGAGTTTCTGGTCATGGAGCGCGTGAAAGGCAAGGGGCTCCACGAGCTCATCGCCGAGCACGGGACGCTGCCCTCGGAGCGGGTGTTGCGCATCGGCACGCAGCTCTTGAGTGCGCTCGATGCCTCCCACACCGTGGGGATTCTGCATCGCGATCTCAAACCCGAAAATATTCTCATTGGTCAGGACGCCGCCGGCGAAGATCAGCTGAAACTGGTGGACTTCGGCATCGCCAAGGGCTCCAGCATCCTCAACGCGGAGCCCGACGAGGGGGTCACGCTGGTGAAGACGCGCGTCAACAGCTTCGTGGGCACCTCCCGCTACGCCGCGCCGGAGATGGTGGTCGGCGACCCGCTGGAGCCCAGCGCGGATATCTTCTGCGTGGGGCTTGTGCTTTTTGAGGCGCTCACGGGTAAGGGGCTGGTCAAAGGCACAACGCGCAATGAGTTGATGCACGAGCTGGTGTTCCCGCGACCTTTCGACCTCTCGGCCGCGCCCGATATCTGGCGGCCCTGGTTGGAGAAGGCGCTGGAGAAGTCGCCCTCGCGACGTTTTCAGAGCTGTGAGGAGGCGTTGGAGGCGCTGGCCGAGAGTTTTGGTTCGCTTGAGACGATCCTGCCTGATGAGGCATCGATCACCCTGGAGCCCGCGCTGGAGCTGGCCAATGACGATGCCCTCACGCGTTCTCTGGAGGCACCGGCACGCTCGCTCTTCTCGGACGACGCGCTCAGCGCGACCTTTCCGCGGGCAACGAGCGCCGAGCCGGGAGACTCTCCCCTGCCCAAAGCCACGCCCCTTCCGCCGGAGCTCGACCCGGAGGAGATCGCCGAGACCAACCAGTGGGAGTCGCTGGACATTGACTACGCCGCCCTGGCCGAGCGTCGCCAGCGTGCCGAGACGCCCCGGGCGCATCAGCCGCCATCGGCGCTGACACCGCCGCCGAGCAACACCCCACGCGCGCAGGGTTTTGGCGCGATGACCTTTATCTCGGTGGCGCTGCTGACCTTTCTGATTGTCCTGGCGATCTTCTTCGCCCTGAGCTCGGGAGGCCCGCTGTGAAGCTGGCGTTGATCTCCACCAATCGCAACCTCTACTCCACTCGCCGCCTGTGGGAAGCCGCCCGAAAGGCCGGTCACGACGTGCGTTTTCTGCACCCGCGTCGATGCACCACCGGGGTCGACCTCAAAGGGACGCTGATCAGCACCGAAGGGTTGCGCATGGAGGGATTTGACGCGGCGATTCCGCGTTTCGGGGCCTCGCAGACCCGCGCCGGGCTTGTGCTCCTCGATCTTCTTCAGGCCCGCGGTGTGGTCACACTCAATACGAGCGCGGCGATCGAGCGCTGCCGCGATAAGCTGCGCTCGATTCAACATCTGGCGATCGCTGGCCTGCCCGTGCCACCGACGGTGAGCCTCTACCACGCCGAGCGACTCGAAGAGACCGTCGACCAGCTCGGCGGGCTTCCCATCATCATCAAGCTCATCAAGGGCTCCCACGGGGTGGGCGTGATCCGCTGCGACACCATTGAAGCGTTGCGCTCGACGGTGGAGACGCTGTGGTCGCTCAACGAGGAGGTGCTCCTGCAGCGCTACATCGGGGAGAGCGCAGGCAAAGATCTGCGCGTCTTCGTGGTGGCCGGCGAGGTGGTGGGGGCGATGGAACGCCACGCGGCGCCGGGGGAGTTTCGGGCGAACCTGCATCGCGGCGGCTCGGCACGCGCCGTTGACTTAAGCGCTGAGCTGCGCGAGATCGCCCTGGGCGCAACCAACACGCTGGGCCTGGGCATCGCCGGCGTCGATCTTCTGATGAGCGCCGACGGCCCCCTGATTCTCGAGGTCAACGCATCGCCCGGCCTTGAAGGCATTGAGGGCGCGACCGGCAAAGACATCGCCCGCCAGATCATCCGCGCGACCACCGCGCTGACCTCCAGCTAAGCCTTACGCCCCACCCTTCCATCGAGTTTACGATGTCTCTTCGCACCCCGCTCCACCTTCGCAGCCACGCCATCTCGCTGCTGCTGATCGTCTCCGTCCTTCTTCTCGCGGTCGGCTGCAAAAACGCACGCCTGGCCCCGCCGCTGACCGACGAGGAGATCGCCGAGTACACCGAGGGTCAACCCAAGGTCTTCGTGCCCCGCGGCGGCGCGCTGGGGTTCGACCAGTTCGAGGCCCTGCACCTGGGCATGGCGCAGGACGAGGCCATGGCCGAACTGGAGCGCATCTGCGGCAAACTTGAGGTCTACGAGGGGGGCTGGCGCCATAAAGACGCCAGCTTCCACGGCTGCGTACTCGAAAACGAAGACGGCAGCCAGACGGTGATTCGGGGCGGCTTCTGGCCCTTTAATGACAACCGCCTATCCACCCTGGAATTGAAGTCGCGCAACCTCTCCCCTGGCCTGGTGCGAGCGCGCTTCGCGCAGGTTGCAGGCCCCCTGGAAGAGGATCTTCCGCGGCGAGGCACACTGATGATGGCATCCGATCGCTACCGACTTTTTGCGAACTGGGATGATGGCGGCCAGGGGCCCACCCACCTGACGATTGGCTACCAGCCCGATCTTTTCGAATAAGCGTCACCAGGTGCCGACTCCCGGCGCATGCGAGCGCGTCGTGAACCGCCCCCGGTATATTGTCGAAACAGTGGGCGCCGAAAAATGACCCTGGGTCACTCGAAAAATGACCCTGGGTCACCCAAAAAATGACCCTGGGTCACTCGAAAAATGACCCTGGGTCACGCGTCCTTTGCGAATATCACCCCACACAAAAAGACCGCCGGCTGGTAAACCGGCGGTCTTTTTGCGGCCTGTCACTCGTTATCGCGCGTTAGCCGATCCCCACCGCGCGAATGCCCCATTCGGCCAGGGAGCCCGCCGCCGACATAACCAGCGCGGCAACCAGCGCCCAACCGAATCCGTCGATCTTGATGGAGTCGCTCATCGCGTCGACGAGTTTTAGAATAATGGCGTTGATGATCCACCGGGTGATGAAGGCCAAAAGTACCGCCAGCCCCAGTGTGGCGATGGCGAAGACCGTAAAGAAGAGCCAGCCCAGCAAAAAGTTAAGCACACCGAAGAGCGCCGCGACGAGAATCGCGCTGCCGAAGCCCTTGATATGCACGCCGGGCAGGATCAGGGCCGTCAACCAGACCGCGATCGTCAACACCAGCCACGAGAGCAGAATACCCATCTTGACCTCCTTCTACGTCGTTAAAGTGAACCCGAGCGCGCGCCTCTTCAGGCCCCCCGCCGGACGTGCTCAAGTGATGCAAACATCACCACTATTCAGGCAGATTCAAGATGCCCCCCTGTAACGCTTCGTCACCGCCGAGAGGTGACCTACGGTCGACTTTTGAGTGACCCTGGGTCGACTTTTGAGTGACCCTGGGTCGACTTTTGAGTGACCCTGGGTCGGCCTTTTGGCCCCCATCGTCTCGCGACTTTTGGGTGACCCTGGGTCGACTTTTGGGTGACCCTGGGTCAGCTTTCGGGTGACCCTGGGTTAGCTCTCGGCACCCATCGTCTCGCGGCTTTTGGGTGACCCTGGGTTAGCTCTCGGCACCCATCGTCTCGCGGCTTTTGGGTGACCCTGGGTCGGCTTTTGGCACCCATCGTCTCGCGACTTTTGGGTGACCCTGGGTCGGCTATCCAGGTGACCCTGGGTCGACTTTTGAGTGACCCTGGGTCGGCTTTTGGCACCCATTGTTCCGCGACTTTTGGGTGACCCTGGGTCAGCTCCCGGCGCCCATCGTCTCGCGGCTTTTGGGTGACCCTGGGTCGGCTTTCGGGTGATTTTTGGTCGGCTTTTGGCTGACCCTGGGTCAATTTTCGGGTGACCCTGGCTCAGCTCCCGGCACCCACCGTCTCGATGGTGTAGCGGTAGCCCTGCTCGGTCAAAAAGAGCTGACGCTTGTTGGCGTACTCCTGCTCCGTGGTATCGCGGGTGACCACCGAGTAGAAATGCGCCTCGTTGACGCCCTCTTTCGGCCGAAGCACGCGGCCCAGGCGCTGGGCTTCTTCCTGGCGACTTCCAAAAGTGCCCGAGACCTGGATGGCCACCGAAGCATCAGGAAGATCGACGGCGAAGTTGGCCACCTTGCTCACCACCAGCACGGGCACCTCGCCGGTGCGGAACTTATCGTAAAGCTCCTCGCGCTGCGGCTGCGGCGTGCGACCGGTAATGATGGGCGCGTCGAGGCGCTCGCTGATCTGATCGAGCTGGTCGAGGTACTGACCGATAATCAGGGTCTGCTCGCCCTTATGCTTCTCCAGGAGCGTGTCGAGGACCTTGAGCTTGGCCGGGTTGGTGGCGGCGATCTTGTACTTCTGGCGCTGCTCAGCGAGCGCGTAGGCCATGCGGAGCTCGTCGTCTTCGAACTCTACGCGGATTTCAGCGCACTCGGCGGTGGCGATGAAGCCCTTCTTCTCGAGCACGCGCCAGGGCACGTCGTACTTCTTGGGGCCGATGAGGCTGAAGACCTCTTCTTCTTTGCCGTCCTCGCGCACCAGCGTCGCAGTGAGACCCAGGCGGCGGCGGCTCTGCAGGTTGGCCACCGCGCGGAAGACCGGCGCCGGCAGAAGGTGGACCTCATCGTAGACGATCAGGCCCCAGTTGGCCTGATTGAAGACGTCGAAGTGCACGAAATCGCTGTTCTTATTCTTACGGTAGGTCAGGATCTGATAGGTCGTGATCGTGATCGGCTTGATCTCTTTGATCTCACCGGAGTACTCGCCGACAAGCTCGGGATCGATGTCGGTCTTGTCGATGATCTCGTCACGCCACTGGCGCAGCGCGGTGATGTTGGTGGTGAGGATCAAGGTCTGCGCACCGACGGCCTCCATCGCGCCGAGGGCGACGATGGTCTTGCCGGCGCCGCAGGGGAGCACGATGGCGCCGCTGCCGCCCTTGACGGTGCCGCCCGCCCAGAAGGCTCCAACCGCCTCGCGCTGATAGTCGCGAAGACCAAAATCTTTACCCCCGACGGTGACATCGCGAAGCGCCACATCCAGGGGCTCGCCCTCAACGTATCCGGCGAGGTCTTCGACCGGGTAGCCCACGCGGATGAGGGCGTGCTTGATGACGCCGCGCTGATCCTTGACGACCCGAAAACGCGTGGGGCTGACGCGCCCGAGCAGGTAGGGTTTGACGGTGCGCTGGCGGCTGATCTCTTCGAGCAGCGCGTCGTCCTCGCTCTCCAGGAAGAGCTCATCATCTTCGCCGACGAGCTTGAGACGCCCGTAGCGGCTCATAAAGTCGTCGATGTCCGCCAGGAGGTTCGAGGGCAGCGGGTACTTGCTGTACTCGGCGAGCTTGCCCTTGATACCCTCGGGCTCATAGCCGAGCGCGGCGGCGTTCCACAGGGAGAGCGGCGAGACGCGGTAAGTGTGGATATGCTCCGGCGATTTGACGAGCTCGGCGAAGATGGAGAGCGCGTCGCGGGCCTCTTCGAACTTATCGTTCGCCGTCTCCAGCAGGACTGTGCGGTCGGATTGAACGATGAGCGGATTATTCGGATCGTACGACATAGACCGTCGGGGCAAAGAGCGGATGAGCGGGCAGCGAAATCTTCGGGTGGAGCACCGGGTTGTTGCCTTATTGAGGGCCGTAAAAGATGGCAACGCCCTCGGAGTGCAGCGGGCAACTTAGGCACGCCGCGCCCTTAGCACAACCGCCAAACGAACGGAACCACCTCGGGCGGCATTCCCCCGGAGCTTGCACATGACCTCCCCCCTGATGAGCCTCACGCGATGATCAACCCGCTGAAGTCGATCGAGATCAACCGCTACCGCCTCTGGCACCCGAAGGTTTCCCCCGCCCAGCAGGGCTATCGCATCGCGCAGATCAGCGACGTGCACCTGGGGCGCTGGGTCAAGCCAAGGCATATGGCGCAGGTGGTGGACTATGTGAACCGCCAGGCGCCGCACCTCGTCGCGCTCACCGGCGACTACGTGGGCTACAGCCGCCACGATCTGATGCCGGCGGTGGAGACTCTGGCCGGACTCGACGCGCCCACCTACGCGGTGCTGGGAAACCACGACCACTGGACCTGCACCGACACCGCCCACGAGGCGTTCTCGCGCTTCAACATCCCGCTGCTCGTCAACGAGAACCGCATCATCGAGAGCGCGATGGGGCCGATTGAACTTGTCGGCGTCGACGATCACGTCACCCAACGATCCGACGTCGACCAGGCCTTCTCGGCCATCGACGGGTCGCCTTTCTGTCTGACGCTGAACCACGTGCCCTCGCTGGCCCCGGCGCTGGCCGCGCGAGGCGCTCACCTGATCTTGAGCGGGCACACCCACGGCTACCAGTTCAACATTCCCGGGGTCACCCACCGCATCGCTCAGAAGTTGGGGGCGCGCTACCATGTGGGGGCGTATTATCTCGACGGAGCCTACCTCTATATCAACCGCGGGTTAGGCTCGGCCTCCTGGCCCTGGCGCATCGGGGCAGCGCCGGAGCTGACATTTTTTGAGCTGGCGCATGCCAGCCGCCCGCGTCTGGAGTTGATGCAGACGGAGACGATCGGGGTTAACCATCGTTGAGAGGAGGGACGGCCGCGGGTGGGGTTTGCGGTGACCTACGGTCGCGTTTTCGCTGACCCACGGTCGATTTCTCAATGACACGTTTTCATACGAGTACGTGCGTTTTTCACCGTGAATCGGCAGTTGGCCTCTGGAGACTCCCCGGCCAGCGATGATGATCGCTCTCTTTCAGCGAAGTTCACAGAAGTAAGAGCGAAAAGGGCTCGAGCTCGGGTCGTCTCAGCAGCGTCGAACGCGATGGTTTTCACGTCGTTCGTCGGTCGTTTTCACGGTACACAAAGTCGACCGTGGGTCGGTCTCACAATGACCGTGGGTCGGTCTCACAATGACCGTGGGTCGGTCTCACAATGACCGTGGGTCGGTCTCACAATGACCGTGAGTCGGTCTCAAAGCTACCCACGGTCGCACGAAACCGTGTAACCATGCGATGATTCGCCATCCAGTGGCATGCGCATGGGCGATAGCAAGTTGACGCAGGAGTCACCACGAGGGTTGAGCAACACGCGCGCGCCACTCTCTAGCTAGGCACCGCCTTTTCACGACGTGCACCATGCCGGGGCGCAGCGCCCCTCCCCCTTCAAAAGCTCAGCGCATTCGCCGCAGTCAGCCGCCGACAACCTCGAAGCTGGCTTCGGCTCGTGGATCGACGCTGCGGTCGACCACCGCCTGCGCACGGAGGCTCCAGGTTGCCCCGTCTTCGCTCAACACAGCGTCTTCGGGGATGAGCACCTCGATAGGCACCACAAACTCATGGCCGCCAGGAAGGTGGGTATTGTGGGCGACCTCGGCACGCTGGTCATAGTCGAGCCACTTGCCTTCGCGCTGAACCTGGCCGCGTAAGCTGATGGTGATATGCGTGAGTTCACGCTCCCCTGACTCCGGAGAGCGAACACGGGCCTCGGCGTGAATGGCCTCTCCGGGACGGACCTGGGCCTCCTCCACCTCAAGCAAGAACTCCAGATCACTGCCGGTGATCTTGTTGAGTCGGGTTCCCAGAAAACGAAGCGTCTCACTGAGCTTGATCTTTGCCACGTCTATCTCCTGCGCGCAGAAAGCGCGACCACAGCGGAGCTCCGCCACCATCATCCAATGATCACCATGTGGGTGGTAGCACAGCCGGCCGAGCCCTTCCAAGCCCGGCGCGCAGAGCATCGGATAGCGTGGTCATAAAGGGGGTAGTCACGAGGGTAGATTCCATCGCCCCACACCGCAAGGATTGCCAGATTGCGCACGTTGTCACGTCTGCTCTGCGACTCGGTGAGCATTGACGCGCCGCAATATCTCAGAACGTCGACCGACCGTCGGTCGAGCGCGAAACGACCCTGGGTCAGTCTTCGTGCTCGCAAAGTGACCCTGGGTCAAACTTCGAGGGGGCAGACTTCAACGCCCCTCGAGTTGATTGCTCCGCCCGGTTTTGGCTAGATCGTACCCAACCCGAATCATAGATATCGCGCTTGGGGCCTGCCTATAGCTCGGCGACAGGACTTCAACGAGCGGACCATCAGGGCGTCGGTCCGACGTAATCATTATTGCGCTTAAAAGTCACCTGGGCGCCTTTGCCCAACTCAAGGCGAATACCCTGAGCCATACGCCCGTGACAGTCCAGCCCATTGAGTCGTATCGCTTCATCAAAACGATCGAACTCACATCGGTAGCGCCCCGGTGGCATCACAAGGTTGACGTTACCCTCGTCGATTCTCACGACCAGCAGCTGGGGCCTATCCGCCATGATCACGTCAACGCGGCCTCGTCCAAGCTCTAACTCCACATGACGGGCGGTAAGGTGCTTTCCGATAATCGAGCCCTCTTCCACCGAAGCGCGCACCTCTGAGCCCAGGTGGTATAGTCCCAGATCGCCCTGCTGCATCGCCACATCCACCCGCGTAGACTTCGCAAGCGCCAGGTCATAGCGAGCTCGACACTCACCCGCGCGCTGACAACTCGCGACGATATCGATGCGCTCGCCGTCCTGCGCCTCTCCAAGTTCGCGGTAGGCGTCGCCTGATTGCGTCCATCGGTCAATAACCGCCCCCCGGGTCTGATCGGAGCCAAAAACATGAACCTCGTTGCGCTCCACATGCACCGCTACCTGCGAGACGCGGCTTTCAAAGACGCGGCGGGCCATCTCCTCATGCTCATCTCCACACCCCATCGACGCCAGCAACGTCGCGCACATAAGTCCGCCCCTGGCCAACCATTGCACCTGTCGCATCACATCCCCCCGGTAGTGACGGTCCTCCCGTCGAAGCCTGAAGCCGTACGACACGCAACGAAGGATCATGTAGCAATGTCGCACCCTACGTACTGAAATATGAACGCGCCAGCGGCCGAGACCATGGACTAGCTGCACGCACGCGGACGTTAGCGCTTCTTCCTGAACGCCCCCGACGTAGAAACGTTCTCGAATCAGTATGGCGCAACGGTGAGGCTTGTAAACCAACGAAACAACGACCCGAAACATCCGAAACATCGCGAAACATCGACCGACCCACGGTCACCCGCACGATGACCGTGGGTCACCTACACAACGGCCGACGGTCGCTCAAAAGCCACAAACTACGCGGTGATCAAGACGTTCACCCGTGAACACGTTCATCACAAACGTGCCAATCTGCGATTGATTTTCGTCGGAAAAGGAAGGGGAAACTCGCCCGGCACCACCCTCAACTCCAAACAGGCACATTCGACGCCCCAAGTTCACCACTCGAGGTATGCCGCCCCCCCCTCACCGGCGCATATGCGACCGGTTTCAACGCCCGAGCGCCGGACACCAAACAGAGCTCGGCCCTCACACG